>VGSZ01000025.1 GCA_016874845.1 Deltaproteobacteria bacterium | reverse complement strand
AAGGCGAAGGCGAGGGCGAGGGTGAAGGCGAGGGCGAGGGCGAGGGTGAAGGCGAGGGCGAGGGTGAAGGCGAGGGCGAAGGCGAGGCCGGCGGCGGCGGCGACGGCGGCGACGGCGAAGGCGAAGCGCCGCGTTGCGGCGACGGCATCGTCAACGGCACCGACCAGTGCGACGGCACGGCGGGCGTGGCCTGCTCGACGCCGGGCCAGACGGGCGCTGTCTGCAAGCCCGACTGCACGCTGAACGAGACGGCTTGCCAGTGACGATGGTCTGCCGCGACGGTCGCTGACCGCCGGCAGGACGCGAAGGGGCCCCGACGAGGGGCCCCTTCGTTTTGGGGCGTCAGCGGCTTGGCCGGCGCGCCGCCCAGGCCCCGATCACGATGGCCTCGGCGACGTCGTCGACCAGCGCGGTCCTTGGCCGCCGCGCGTCGCTGCGGGCGATCAGCTCGTGGGCGAGCCGCACCGCCGCCGCCTTGGCCGTGGCGCCGTCGCGCTGGTCGCGCGGCAGCAGCATCGCCGTGCGCCACTGCTCGGGGGCGACGCGCACGACGGCGGCGCCGCGCTTTTGCGCGAGCTTCGCCCACAGGTCGCCCAGGTGGCGGTCGCCCTCGAGCACCAGCAGCGACAGGCCCGGCGCCTCGTCGAGCACCCGCGGGATCGCGCGCTTCAGCACGGTGACGGTGGCGAAGTGCTGCGCGCGGAACCACGACAGCCGGGCGTCGCCGCCGTCGTCGACGGCGTAGCAGGCGAGGCCCGTCCACAGGCCGAGGTCGACGGCGAGGATCACAACGGCGGCCTCGCCCCCGGGCGCACCCTGCCCAAAGGTCGAAGCCGCGGCCCCGACGCCGGTTCGACGGCGGGGAGCGCGCGGCTTCGCGGGATGCACACGACGACGACGTCGCCGGGCACCGACGGAGGACCGTTCAGCCCTGGACCTTGAACAGGTCGCCGCGCGACAGCGTCGTGCCGACGTTGTTGAGCGCGTTCTTGCGGGCCTTGCCGCGACGACGGAGCTTGCGTTCACGGACGGTGTTGGTCTGCTTCGCTGGCGAGGGCATCTTCGACTCCTGCCCGACGACGACGCGGCGGGCGACTCGGCGGGGCGATCCCGCGGACAAGACGGACAGAGCGTTGGCTAGCAGGGGCCCGCCGGGGCGGCAACCGGGATCGCGCGGGCGCAGCCGCCGTCGACGTGGCCGGCGCCGACGCTGGTTGTCGACGTCGCCCCGAGCCGCCATGCGGCCAGAATGACTGGCCCCGCCCGCGATCGCCTGTGCTTCGCCCTGGACGTCCCCGACGCGCCGTCGGCGCTGGCGCTCGTCGACGAGCTGCAAGACGACGTCGGCGTCTTCAAGATCGGGCTCGAGCTGTTCGTCGCCTGCGGCCCGGCCATCGTGCGCGACGTGCGCGCCCGCGGCGTCGCTGTGTTCCTCGACCTGAAGCTGCACGACATCGCCCACACCGTGCAGAGCGCCGTCACCCGCGCCGTCGAGCTCGACGTGCGCTTCCTGACCGTGCACGCGTCGGGCGGGCCGGCGATGCTGGCCGCCGCCGCCGCCGCCGCCCGCGGGTCGCGCACGACGCTGCTCGCCGTCACCGCGCTCACCAGCCTGACCGACGACGACCTGGCTGCGGTCGGCTTCGCTCACACCGCCACGACGCTGGTGCCGCGGCTGGCGCAGCTGGCGCACGCGGCGGGCATCGGCGGCCTCGTCTGCAGCCCCCACGAGGTCGAGGCCGTCAAGCGCGTGGCGCCGTCCTTGTACTGCGTGACGCCGGGCGTGCGCTCCGCCGGCGACGACAAGGGCGACCAGGCCCGCGTCAAGAGCGCTCACGACGCCGTCGCGGCCGGCGCCGACGCCGTCGTCGTTGGCCGCCCGATCCGCACCGCCCCCTCGCGTCGCGACGCTGCCCGTCGCTTCGTCGACGAGCTCGCCGCCGGCCTCGCTGCCCGCCCGCCTGCACGGAGTCCACGATGAACCGCCGCCCGCCCCCGTCGTCGTCGAAGCCGTCGTCGTCGAAGCCGTCGTCGTCCCGCGCTGGTCCGCCCGCCGGCGGCAAGCGCTTCGGCCGCCCCCCGTGGGAGAAGCCCGCCGCGCCCGCGCCGCGCGCGCCGCGACCCGACCGGTCGTCGTCATCGTCGTTGCAGGCGCTGCCGCCCGACCTGTGCGTCTACGGCCGCCATGCCGTCGAGGCGACGCTGTTGCACCAGCCGGCGCGGGCCGAGGAGCTCCTTCACACCGACAGCCCCGAGGTGCGGCCGCTGGTGACGTTGGCGGAGAAAAACGGCGTGCGCACGCGCTTGGTCGAGCTCGCCGAGGTCGACGTGCTGGCCGGCGGGCGGGAGCGCGCGGTGGCGCAGGGTGTGGTGCTGCGCTGCGGGCCGTTCCCCTACGCCGACGTCGAGGACTTCGAGCGGGCGCCGTCGTTGACGCTGGTGCTCGACGGCGTCGAGGACCCGCGCAACCTGGGCGCGGCGGTGCGCGCGGCCTACGCGCTGGGCGCCGGTCTGGTCGTCGTGCCGGCGGACCGCGCCGCGGCGGCGACGGCGGCGGCGATCAAGACATCGGCGGGGGCCTTGTGCCGCGTGCCGCTGGCGCAGGCGACGAACCTGCGGCGCGCCCTCGAGCAGCTGAAGGAGAAGGGCGCGTGGATCGTGGGCGCCGAGGCCGATGGCGAGCGCGCGCCGTGGCAGGTCGATCTGCGCGACGAGGTCGTGCTCGTCATCGGCGGCGAGGACCGCGGCCTGCGCCGGCTGACCCGCGAGGCCTGCGACTTCGTCGTCGCCGTGCCGATGGCGGCGAAGGACATGAGCCTGAACGCCGCCGACGCCGCGACGCTGCTGCTGTACGAGGCGATGCGCCAGCGACGAGGGTGACGGCCGGGACGAGGCACGCCAGCGACGCGGGCGACCGCGGCGATGACGTCCCGTCAGGTCGCGCGCAGCGAGAGCACCGCCGTGCGCGCGACGACGGGTACGCCGCCCGGGAAGTAGGCGTGGACGACGTCGTCGACGGCGTCGTCGAGGGCGCGCGGGTCGTGGGCGCTGCCGTCGAGCAACCTCGGCAGCAGAACGTCGCGCACGATGGGATCGCCGCGCAGCGCCGCGCCGTCCTCGGCGAAGCCCACCAGCCGCTCCTCGAGGCCGGTGGGCAGGGCGGGCGCGAACCCATGGGCCCGCGCGGCGTCGAGCAGCGCGTGCTCGGTCGGCAGCGCGTCGCGCGCGCGCAGGACCGCGTCGGCGACGGCGTCGAAGCCGGCCACCTCGCCGGCCTCGGCGACCAGATCGACCAGCGTGTCCCAGCTGCCGCGCACGAACATGGTGCACAAGAGCGCGCCGCCGGGCTTGAGCACGCGCCGCAGCTCGGGCCACCAGCGCGCATCGTCCTCGCCGCCGAGCACCAGGTTGGCGAGGGCGACGTCGAAGGCGCCATCGGCGAGCGGCAGCGGCAGCGCGGCGACGGCGCGGGCCGCCCGCCGCGGCACCGCGGGCAGCGCCGCGACGTGGGTCGGGTCGACATCGACGGCAACCAGCCACCCGAGCCCGGCGATGCGCTCGACCAGCGCGCGCGCCACGAGCCCGCCGGCGGCGCCGACCTCGAGGAAGCGCGTCTGCGGCTGCAGGGGCGGCAGCACGTCGAGGAGCAGCTCCGTCGGCGCTGCCAGCAGGCGAGGCACGACGTCGCGCGCGAGCGCGTCAGCAGAGGTGCGCGTCATGAACGGCTGCGGCACACCCGCTGCTAGCCCACCCGTGCGCTGTCGACCACGCCGCCGCGGATCTGCCGACCTGGTGACGGGGCCGCATCCGGACGCCACCGCGCCGTGGTCATGGCGGAGCGGGGGGTGGGGGCTCGCCAAAAGGGCCGCCGATGCGAAAGAACACCCGACCTCTTGCGTCTTTGGAGCCGCCCATGTCGATCTCGATGAACGCGCAGAACCTCGCCGCCGCGCAGGGCTTCCTCAAGCAGCTGGGCATGGCCGTCGACCCGGCGAAGAAGGGTGGCTCGGCGGTCTCCGTCGAGCAGGCGCAGGACATCGCCAAGGCGTTCGAGGCGATCCCCGACGCATCGACGAAGAAGACGCTGGGCGCGGGCCTGCTGCAGCTCATCCAGCTCGACGTCTTCGAGGTGAAGTCGCCCGAGGCGCAGGCCGTGCTCGCCAAGGTCGTCGGCAAGCCCGCCGATCAGGTGTTCTCGGCCCGCGACAAGGCGAGCCTCGTCGGCGGCGCTGGCATCCGCAGCGTCGCGTCGGCGGCGCTGCTGGCGATGAGCAAGGCGCCGAGCCTCGACAAGGCCGGCCTCGACAAGCTGATCGCCGGTCTGAAGATGCTGCCGCAGGAGGCGCAGACCTTCATGAACGCCGTGCTCGGCAACGCCAGCAAGGACGGCGCGGTGAAGATGCAGCCCGACGCGCGCCCGGCGTTCACCAAGTCGTTCGCCGCCGCCGACGCCGCCAGCGACGGCGCCGCGTCAAAGCTGGCCGAGAATTTCAACGCCAAGGCCCCCGGCCACATGGAGTACTTCGCCGGCCAGATGGCGAGCTCGCCGTACTTCGAGGACCGCATCGCCGCCTTGATGTTCCTCGTCTGCGCCAAGCAGATGGAGCAGGTCGACAAGGACCTGCGCGACCTCGACGACACGGTGAAGCAGGACGCCAAGGGCAAGCCCGGCGGCAAGCCGGCGGGGTCGACGACGCCGGCGGCGGCGACCGCCGCCGGGGCGACGGTGGCCGCCGGCGCGACCGGGCAGGTCGGGCAGGTGACGAAGCCCGCGGGCGGCAAGCCCACCGACGCGACCAGCCAGCTGAAGGGCAGCTACGAGGCGCTCATCCAGTCGGCGGCCGCGCACCGCGCCGACGATGGTGTCATCAGCCGCGGCGAGGCCGAGGCGCTGGTGAAGAAGTTCGACGGGCTGACCCCGCCCGAGGCCAAGAAGCTGCAGGCCGAGGCGATGGGCCGCGCGCTCCTCGCCAGCGGTGGCGGCGAGCTGACCCCCGAGATGCAGCCGCTGGCGGCGTGGGTCGAGCAGACCACGGGCAAGAAGCTGTCGGACATCGGCAACGCCAAGGCGTTGTACGAGGCGACGACGCCGCTGGCCCAGACCATCGGCGGCAGCGACAAGCTCGAGAACAAGGTCGCCGCCTTCGTGATCGAGGGCGTCTTTGGCGACGGCAAGGCGCCGAAGATGCAGGCGGTGATGAACGAGATGAAGCCGCTGTTCGCCGCGATGGAGCAGCAGGTCACCGGCAAGACGTCCGCCGACGTGCGCGCCGAGCAGCCGAAGACCAGCCAGCACTCGCAGGACATCGGCGACCGCTTCGGCCGCATCGCCTCCGCCGTCGTCGCCGGCAAGATCCCCGTGGGCGAGCTGGCCAACACCGCGAAGACGCTGTGCGACCGCCTGCCCCTCGGCCCCGACAAGAAGGCGGTGCTCGACGGCGTCACCGCCGGGCTCACCGCGCTGGTCGGCAACAAGAACCTCGACGTCAAGGCCGTCTTCGACAAGGCCGTCGCGCCGCTGGTGGGCGCGGTCAAGAAGGACAGCCCCGAGCTCGGCTCGCTGGTGGACGGCGCCGTCGACGGCGTGCGCAACCAGGTCGCGCGTCAGGCGTTCGACGTCGCCGACACCGGCCGGCCCCTCGACAAGGCGGGCCTGCAGCAGCTGCTCGGCGCCGCGCTGCCGGCCGCGAAGGCGAAGCTGCTCGGCGAGGCGAAGGCGCAGGGCATGAACGCCCAGCAGCAAGACGCCCTCGGCGTCGCCTTCGACGCCGAGGCGAAGGGCCTGTCCGACGAGGTCGCGCGCACCGGCAAGCTGACCGCCGGCGATCCCAAGGGCCAGGGCGCCGACGCCCTCGACCCGACGTCGACCGACCAGAGCCGCTCGCGTCAGGTGATGTTCGAGAAGCTCAAGCTGCAGATGAACCGGCTGAGCGAGATGATGCAGGCCATGAGCAACGTGCTGAACACGCTGCACCAGACCGCCGAGAACGCCATCCGCGCGATCCGCTGACGGCGAACGTCGACGACCACGACGTCGCTCACGAGGGGGCCGCGAGGCCCCCTCGGCGTTGTCGGGCGCGGTTGACGCCTCGTCGTGGCCAACGCCGCGACCCGAGAAGAGAACAGGCCCCGCGCGAGCGGGGCCCGGGCGGTCGGCGGCGCGGGCCGCCAGCGGTTTGCCGGGGCGCGCGACGTCAGGCCGAACAGACGTCAGGCCGAACAGACGTCAGGCCGAACAGACGTCAGGCCGAACAGACGTCAGGCCGAACAGACGTCAGGCCGAACAGACGTCAGGCCGAGTAGTAGATGTGCACCGTGTTGATGATGGTGTTGAGCATCTCCTTGACGTTCTCGGTCTTCGCGTCGCGCACGACGACGTAGCCGTCGCCCTCGTAGCTGTCGCTCTTGGGCGCGCCGACGGTGGGGATCTTGGCCTCGCAGATCGCTTTGCCGAACATCCTGTGGACGTCGCCGATGCCGGTGGCGCCGGCCACGCGGCCGCGGCCCATGCCGCGCAGGAACGCCGTGCCCACCGCCCACTTGCGCTCCCAGGGCTTATCGAACTGGCCGTCGACGACGGCGCGGCACCACGCGCGGTACAGGTCCACGTCGTGGGCGTAGCAGTTCATGATGCTGATGTTGGCGCCCGCCGGGCGCTGCGCGATCTCGCCGATGGCGACCGAGCCGTCCTTGCGCTGAAACCACTCCATGTGGGTCATGCCGTCTTGCAGGCCCAGCGCCTTGATGGCGCCGAAGCCGACGGGGCGGATTGGATCGAACTCGGGGCCCGAGATGTCGCGGGGCAGCACGCAGCACCACTGGATCCACGGGTTCTCGACGGCGTCGAGGCAGGTCGGGTGGTACGTCGAGATCGAGTGCACCTGCGGCTTGCCGCCGACGGTGATGGTCTCGAAGCTGAACTCGCGGCCGGACAGGAATTCTTCGCCGAGCACCGGGTTCTTCTCGCTGACGCCCAGGCCCTCGATGATGCGCGTCGCCTCGGCGAGCGAGCCCACGCGGAAGGTGCTCTTGCTGCCGAGGCCGGCGAGCGGCTTGATGACGATGGGGAAGCCGACCTCGCCGACGAAGGCCTTGACGTCGGACATCCCCCGCAGCGTGCGGTTCTTCGCCGTTGGCAGGCCCGCCTTGTTCAGCGCGGCCTTCATGCGGCTCTTGTCGCGGAACAGCTCGGCCACCTCGCGGCTCGTGCCCGGCACGCCGAAGTGCTCGCGCACCTCGGCCACCTGCGTCTGCATGTTCTCGAGGATGCAGATGATGCGGTCGGGCTGGCCCCAGCGCCGCCGCAGCTCGGTGACGCCGGCGATCAGGTCGGCGGTGTTCATCGGGTTCTCGACGCGCACACGGTCGTCGAAGAGCTTGTTGTCCCGGCCCTTGGGCGGCGTGTGCATGACGCCCAGCAGCTTGATGCCCGGCAGCGTGCGGCAGGCGCGGACGAAGCGGTACGTGACGTCGGTGGGGAACGGAGCGACGAAGACGATGTTGCGCGACATGGCGCGCAACATCCGGGGCCGCCGCGCCGTCGTCAACGCCGTCGGTCGGCCCATCGAGGCCCGCGGTCGCGGGTTGTGCAAGCCGGCTCCGACGAACGTCGTATGCGTATTGCGCACGGGGCGGCTCGGACGGTGGACGGAGACCGCCGCCTAGCTGCGCAGCCGTTGCGCAAGCGACGGTCCCCCGCCGCAACCCCGCACGCCCGCGAAGTTGGCCCGCCTCGTGCTTTCCCTTGGCGACCACCACCCAGGTGCCGTGATGCCCACGAACCTCCGCCGCGACGCTGCCCCCGCCGCTTCGCGCTCCTCGCTCGACCTGCTCGGCCCGCAGGCCAGCGGCAAGCTCGACGACGCGCCTGGCCTGACGCCGTTGCACGAGGTCCCCGCGGCGTCGTCGCCGCCGGCCCCCGGGCTCGAGGCGAGCCTCGACCGTGCCCAGGCGGCGCGTGCCTCCCACGCCGGCGTCGATGACGCCGCCCGCGCCCACGTGCACCACGGGTCGGCGTCGCGGCGCGGCGGCCAGCACCACACCCACGTGCAGCCGTCGCGCGCCCTCGACCGCGCGAGCGCGGGGCAGGACTTCGACGCCAACGCCGCCGTGCGCGACATCGCCTCCTCGGTGGCGGCGCAGTCCCACGGCGAGTTCGCCGCCGACGTGCTGCGCCTGCTGCAGATGCTCGGGTTTGACGGGCGCAGCCTGTCATCCATCGAGCTCGAGGGCGGCGGCGCGCAGGGCATGAGCGGCGGCGATCTCCCCGAGGGGCTCGATCTGGAGCAGCTGATGGCCCTCGTCGGCGCGGCCATGCAGCGCGAGCGGGGCGCCCGGGCCCACGGCGGTGCGGGCGTGGGCAGCGGCGCGGGCGCGGGCAGCGGCGCGGCTCTGGGCAGCGCGGGAGCGGGCGAGGTGGGGCGCAGCAGCGGCGGCGTACACGCCTCGGGGCAGACGAACGACCCGGCGATGGCGGCGGCGACGTCGTCGACGGCGGCGGGCAAGATGAGCGGCCTGCTGTCGTTCATCGCCGCGGGCGAGGGTGGCTACAACTCGATGAACCAGGGCACCCGCGGCGGGCGCATCGTCGGCAGCACCCACAACGCGGCGTCGAAGCTCGGCAAGGACCTGACCGACATGACCATCGGCCAGGTGATGGCGGCGCAGCGCAGCGGCCGTCTGTTCGCGGCGGGGCGCTACCAGTTCATCCCGTCGACGATGAAGGGCATCGTCGGGCAGGCGGGCCTGTCGACGAACGACAAGTTCAGCCCCGAGCACCAGGACAAGCTCGGCGTCGCCCTGATCCAGCACAAGCGCCCCTACGCCTACGGCTACATCACCGGCCAGCACAACGACCGGCGGGGCGCCATGCTCGCGCTGGCGCAGGAGTGGGCGTCGCTGCCCGACCCGCGCACCGGCCGCTCGTTCTACGGCAACGGCAACCAGTCGAGCCACAGCGTCGCCGCCGCCGCCACCGCCATCGATGCCGCCCGTCGCGGCTGGCAGATGAACCACCCACGCTGACCGGCCGGCGACAGCGGTCGTAGACCGCCTCCACGTGCTCGTCCTCCCCTGCTCCCGACGAACGCGCGCGCGTTCGTCGGGAGCGGCGCTTTCGAGGCGGCAGCGGGCGGCAGCGGGCGCGGCGTGCACCGCGCGCACCAGAACCGCTAACGTCGGCCCCGCGCTCGACGGCCGGGCGCTCTTTTCGCGAAAGGCCCCATGACCACCAAGCTCCTCACGCACTTCATCGGCGGCAAGAACGTCGCGGCCACCAGCGACAAGAAGGGCGACATCTTCAACCCCGCCACGGGGGCGGTGCAGGGGCAGGTCGGCTTCGCCAGCACGGCCGACGTCGACGCCACCGTCGCCACCGCGAAGGAGGCGAGCCGCGAGTGGCGCCACAGCTCGCTGGCGACGCGTACGCGCGTCCTGTTCGCTTTTCGCGAGCTCGTGAACAAGCACAAGGACGACATCGCGCGCCTGTTGACGCTCGAGCACGGCAAGGTGTTCTCGGACGCGCAGGGCGAGGTGCAGCGCGGCCTCGAGGTCGTCGAGTACGCCTGCGGCCTGTCGCAGCTCTTGAAGGGCGAGCGCAGCGACGACGTCAGCACTGACGTCGACACGTGGTCGATGCGGCAGCCGCTCGGCGTCGTCGCCGGCATCACGCCGTTCAACTTCCCGGCGATGGTGCCGATGTGGATGTACCCGATGGCCATCGCCTGCGGGAACACCTTCGTGCTGAAGCCATCGGAGCGCGACCCGTCGGTGACGAACTTCTGCGCCGAGCTGTTCCAGAAGGCGGGCCTGCCCGACGGCGTGCTGAACGTGCTGCACGGCGACAAGCTGGCCGTCGACCGCCTGCTGGAGCACCCCGACGTCGCCGCCGTCAGCTTCGTCGGCAGCACGCCCATCGCGAGATACATCTACGAGACGGGCACGAAGCACGGCAAGCGCGTGCAGGCCCTGGGCGGCGCCAAGAACCACATGGTGCTGCTGCCCGACGCCGACATGGACCTCGCCGCCGACGCCGTCGTAGGCGCCGCCTACGGCTCGGCGGGCGAGCGCTGCATGGCCATCTCGGTGCTCGTCTGCGTCGGCAACGCCGCCGACAAGGTCCTGCCAAGGATCACCGAGCGCATGGCGAAGCTCGTGACCGGCAACGGGCTCGAGCCGCAGAGCCAGATGGGCCCGCTGATCACGAAGGTGCACCGCGACCGCGTGGCCAGCTTCGTCGACGCCGCCGAAAAGGACGGGGCGAAGATCCTCGTCGACGGCCGGCCGCTGAAGGTGCCGGGGCACGAGGCCGGGTTCTTCCTCGGGCCGACGCTCATCGACCACGTGACGCCGTCGATGTCCTGTTACAAAGAAGAGATCTTCGGGCCCGTCCTGTCGGTGGTGCGCGTCGACAGCTACGACGACGCCGTCGCGCTCATCCACGGGCACATCTACGGCAACGGCACCGCGATCTTCACCAACGACGGCGGCGCCGCCCGCAAATTCCAGCGCGACATCCAGGTCGGCATGGTCGGCATCAACGTGCCCATCCCGGTACCGATGGCCTACTACAGCTTCGGCGGCTGGAAGCAGTCGCTGTTCGGCGACCTGCACATCTACGGCCCCGATGGCATCAGGTTCTACACGCGCAACAAGGTCGTGATCGGTCGCTGGCCCGACCCGCGCTTCCGCGGCGTCGACCTCGGCTTCCCGCAGCACAAGTAGCGCGTCCGTCCGCGAAGTCGCCGAGGGGCGTTCAGGGCGCCGGCGACGGCGCCCTGCGTCGTTCATGGCCCGTCGTCGTCGTGCGCGCCGATTCGCAGGGGTCGTCGGCGCGCGCCAAAGTGGGCGGTCCGGCGCTACTCTGGGCACGTGAAGATCCCCATCGCCACGCCCCGCTTCCCCGCTGCCCCTGCCGCCCCCGCGGCGGCGAAGGCGTCGACGAAGCCCGCGACGACGGCGACGACGACGACCGACGCGCCGGCCGCCGACGGCAAGCGCTTCGACGCCCACTCGTTGCCGCCGCCGTCGCAGGCCGTGTACCAGCCGCAGCCCGGCAAGAAGGCCGCCCTCGACCTGCGGGCGTGGCAGCCGTCGCAGCTGCGCGAGGCGATGCTGTCGGACATCGGCGCCGTCTTCGACCTGCTCGTGAAGCTGCCACCGGCGGTGACGTTTTTCGGCGGCGCGCGCATCAAGCCCGAAGACCCCTACTACAAGGTCGGCGCCGACATCGGCGCGCTGCTGGCGTCGACGGGGGCGCCGATCCGCACGGGGGCCGGGCCGGGGATCATGACCGCCGGCCCCGAGGGCTACAAGGAAGCGCTCAAGGAGACCGGCAGGCGCGACGACGGCGGCGCGGGCAAGGCGATGGCGCGGGGCATGCCCGTCGACGACGCCCTCGCCTTCCATCCCGTCGTCAGCGGCATGACCAACGCCGTCGGCGCCGCGTCGAGCATCGATGCGACGAAGACGCAGGGCTTCCGCATCAAGCTGCCCTTCGAGCAGGACTGGTCCGACGCCATCGACGTCGGCGCCGAGGCGCGGCTGTTCCCCTACCGCAAGCTCGCGCTGTACGAGAACTGCCGTGGCGTCGCCGTCTTCCCCGGCGGCTACGGCACCCTCGACGAGCTGTTCGAGATCTGGGCGCTCGGCGAGGCGGGGAGCTTCCACAAGCCCAAGGCCGCCGTCGGCGCCGGATTCTGGACGCCCATCCTTGAGCCCCTCGCAAAGGTCGCCGTCGCCGGGCAGGGCGGCCGCGACCTGATCCCCGCCGCCGAGTGGGCGAAGCTGAAGGTCACCGACGACCCCGCCGAGCTGATCGGGCACTTCGCGTCGGCGACGACGACGAAGGTGTTCGAGCAGCCGCCGATGGTGCGCGCGGCGAAGCTCGCCCGCGAGATCGACGAGAGCATCGCCGTGCTCGACCGGCTGCCGCCGAGCGTCACCTTCCTCGGTGGTCGTCGCCTGGACGACGCCGACCCGACGCTGCAGGCGGCGTCCACGATGGCGGCGGCGCTGGCGCGTGACGGCATCCCGCTGCGCGTGGGCAGCTCGGGCGTCGTCGCCGACGCGGTGTGCGCCGGCGCGAGAACCGGCGACGGCAACGCGCAGGTGCAGGGCATCCTGCACGGCCGGCTGGTCGACCAGCAGCGCAGCCTGCCGAACCTGCGCGTGCACCAGAGCGTCGATGACCTCGTCACTCACAAGGAGATCGTGGGCCGCCGCAGCCAGGCCTTCGTGGCGCTGCCCGGCGGCCTGAACACGCTCGGCGAGGTGTTCTCGGTCCTGACCCAGATCCAGACCGGTCACCTGCCCAAGATCCCCGTCGTGCTCGTCGGCAAGGACTACTGGCAGCCGATCTTCGACGCGCTCAAGAAGACGATGCTCGCCCCCGAGCGCAAGACCATCGCGCCCGAAGACCTCGACCTCGTCACCATCACCGACGACCCGAACGAGGCCCTCGCGGCGATGAAGGGCGCGCTGCGCAAGCCCGGCGAAGACGCCTTCGTCGCCGTCGCTGACGCCGCGACCCCCGCGACGCCGCTGTTCGAGGGCCCGCGGGCCACGATGCTCTCGCCGCCGGGTCGGGCGATGGCCAGCTGGCTGCAGGGCGCGCCCCGCGGCGACAACGCCGTGCTGCGCGACGTCGCCTACGACGCCGCCGCTTCGCGCGCCGTCGTCGTCGAGCAGCTGCCGCGTGCCGTCGTCGACGTCTTGCAGGCGCGGGGCGTCGATGCGCGCCACGTCGCCTGGGCCCTCGACCACGGCGTCCCCCCGGCGCGCGTGCAGGAGCTCTTGTCTGCCGGCGCCGGGCCCCAGGCCTTCCGCTTCCTGTGGGCGTGCGCGCCGGTGGCCGCCTACCGCTCCGTCGACGAGACGGCGCTCGGGCTCGCCCGCCGCTGGGCGCCCCATGCCGAGGTCGTGTTCCAGCGCCTCGTCGAGCTTTCGACGTCGAAGCACCTGACGAACCCCGACGGGCTGAAGGTGTGGCTCGAGGGCCTGCGCGCGTCGTCACAGGCGGGCGACGTCTTCGCCGCGCGCCTGAACGACGCCTGGGACCTCGTCTCCGCTGGGCACCGCGTCGCCGTCGAAGAGACCGCGAAGGGCGCCGCCGACCTCATCGACCTCGACGAGGGCGTCGCCTACGCGTTCTCGCGTGTGACGTCGATGAACGTGGCCGCCGCCGTCGCCCACGCCGCCCGCACGCTGAACGGCGACGGCACCCGCGACCGCCCCGGCGCGCCGCCGGGGCTCACCGGCGTCGTGCACGTCGACCTGCGCGCCAACGCGGCGGCCCACGCCCTCGGCGACGACGCGCTGGTCGCGCTGGTGAAGGGCGTGGATACGGGCGTCCGCGTCGATCGCGTGCAGCTGCTGCTCGACGACCGCGTCGTCACCGTCGACGCCGCGGCCCGCCGTCGCGGGTGAGTCGACCGCGGCGGGGCCGGCCGCGCTGACCCGCGCCCTTCAGGCTCGCCGCGGTCAAGCCTCGCCAGGGCGACGCCACGTGCCGCTCTTGCCGCCGCGCTTCTCGACGAGGCGGACCTGCTCGAGCACCATGCCGCGCTCCACCGACTTGCCCATGTCGTAGAGCGTCAGGCCGGCGACGCTGGCGGCGACCATGGCCTCCATCTCGACACCGGTGGGGCCCACGCACGCGGCGCGGGCCTCGATGGCCAGCCCGTCATCGACGGGGCTGACATCCACGGCGACGTCGGACAGCGACACCGGATGGCAAAGGGGGATCAGGGTGCCGGTCTGCTTGGCGGCCATGATCCCGGCGAGCCGCGCGGTGACGATGGCCTCGCCCTTCTTCGTCGACGACGACCACAGCGCGTCGCGCGTGGACGGCAGGCAGCGTAGCAGCCCGCGGGCGATGGCCACGCGCGCCGTCGCCGGCTTGGTGGACACGTCGACCATGCGGACGTGTCCGTGGGCGTCGAGGTGGGTGGGGACAGCGGCCTCGGCACGATCGGCCGCACCCGTTGTCGCGGCCTCGCGGCGCGGCGTGGTCGCGGAGGAGCGGTGCGGCGTCGTCAGCGTGGACTTCATTCACCTAGAGTGGCGGCGTGCGGCTCGTCGTCAAGGTCCTGCCGGTGCTGCTGCTCGTGGCGGTGGTGCCCGTCGCCGTCAGCGCGGCGGGACCCCGCCGCAGTCCGTTGCCGAAGTCCGTGCTGAACGTCCCGACGAACACGCGGCCGTTCAGCGCGGCCATCGACCACGCGTAGCCGGTGCGCGGTTGTCCGAAGCCGTCGGCCGTCCCCAGCGAGCAGCTCTCGCCGTCGGTGGTGGTCGGCAGCGTGAAGCCATGCTCGAGCTCGATGGTGCCGACCGACAGCACGCCCGTCGGCGTGGTGAACAGCGTCGGCGTGCCGAGGCTGGTCGCCAGGTACAGCGGGTTCGTCGGCGCAGGGACGAGCGACAGGCCGTCGTCGCTGGTGTAGCGGTACAGGTCCGCGTTCGGGGCGCCGCCGCTGGCGCCGACGAAGAGCACGTCGCCGAGCACGCGCGGCTCGGAGACGCCCGCCGCCGGCACCGTCGCTGGGTAGCTCCACGCCTCGTCGTCCGCCGCGCTGGCGTCGTACGACCACGACTGGCCGCCGGTCAGGTTGAACGTGCCGACGTAGAGGCGCACGCGGTACGAGGCCAGCGTGCGGATCGACGAGTTCACCGGGTTGGTGGCGATGCCATCGAAGGGCACGCCGACGGCGTGATCGCAGGGCCCGTAGGTCGCGCACGACTCGATGACCGTGAACGTCCGCTTCGTGGCGGCGTCGCGGTGCTCCATCAGGTCCTGCCGCGGCGAGCCCTGACACTGGAGCGTCAGCCCCGACGTCCACGCCGACAGCTCGCCGCCTTCGATGCGCACGCGCACGTCGAGGCCCAGCACGGAGTTGTCCTGCGCGCCCTGCGCCACGGTCGTGGCCCTTGCCGAGCAGGCGCGCGTCGAGCTTGAGCGTCTCGTCGAGCCGGAGGTCCGGCGATGGCGGATCGCCTGCCGTGCGGGCCTTCCACAGCGCGTGGGCAAAAAACGACGTTGCCGATGCCCGGCGACAGCCCGGTGCTTTCGCCGTGAGCCTGTAGATCGAAGCGCAGTTGGGTGTTTCCGTCGTCGTCGATCTCGTAGAGCGCGGTGGTGCCGTCGTCGATGAGCAGGTCGATGGGCTCGCCAGAGGTGAGCCGGCCCGAGAACGGGTCGGTGAACGTGGCGCACGGGTTCGACAGGACCGTCGACACCGTGAAGCGCTCCGTCGTTGTGTCGGCGTGCACGCCGGTCGCTGTCACCCACGCCGCTGCCAGCCGCCAAAGGCGTCCGCGCGCCTTGTCGATCGTCTGTCTTTTCATGCTGTCCCCCGGGTTCGCGTGTCCTTTGCTTTGCGGCAGCCCGGCCGCGCGCCGACGTTGGCGCGCCCGGCTCCCGGTCACGAGGCGCACTCCCCGCGACCGCCGCTCGCAAGAGCAGACGACGGGCCACCGCGACCACGCGCGGCACCGCGACGGCGCTCCGCCGGACCGCGCCCCTTCGCCTGGGGGACGTGTTCGAAGACGGCGCTCGCCGCGCGCCGGGGTCAGCGCGCGCGGCGTCGGCGCCGGCGCACCCCCACCGCACCGAGCACCCACGCCCACAACGACGCCGCCGGCGTGGCGCCCTGCGCGCAGGAGCTCACGCTCGTCGCGAACCTGCGGCGTCCGCCCTCGCCCTCGCCCTCGCCCTCGCCCACTGGTGGTGCGTTCTCGCCTTGGCCCTCGCCCTCGCCTTCACCTTCACCTTCACCTTCACCTTCACCTTCACCTTCGCCTTCGCCTTCGCCTTCACCTTCGCCTTCGCCGGGCAGCGGCGCGGCGCAGCGGGCGCCGCCGTCATCGGTGCACTGCGTGCCGGGGCCGCAGGCGGTCTCGGCGTAGGCGCCGTCGGTGCACGAAGCCAGCAGGCCGCCGGCGGTGCAGAAGCCCGAGTGCGGTCCGGCGGCGCAGCGCGGGTCCATGCACGCGGCGCCGCCAGCGTCGCTGCCGCAGGCCAGGCCAAAGACGCCGCAGTCGCCTTCGCCGGGCACGCCGTCGCTGCAGGTGCGGATGCGGGTCCCGTCGACGCAGGCGGCGCCGAGGCCGTCGCCGTCGGGGCACTGCGGATGCACGCAGAACGCGAAGGCGCCGTCTTCCTGGCACGTCGTGCCGAACGCGGCGCAGTCGCCGTGGCCAAGGAAGCGGCCGCCCTGGCACGTGGCGATCATGCCGCCGGTGCAGAACCGCCCGCTGGCCAGCGCGCAGCGCGGGTCGATGGCGTCGACGTAGGTGATGCCGAGGTGGTTGCCGACCGTGCGCGGCTGCCCGCCGGACGGGCGGTTCTTCACCTGACCGTCGACGACCATCGTCGAGCTGCCGCCGCCATCGAGCATGACCGCGTCGTGGGCGCCTAGGTCGAGCAGCAGCGCCCGCGTCTCGTCGCAGGTCATGCCCGCCGCCGCCGACCGCCGGCCGTCGACGACGACCAGCCAGAGGTGGCGACCGTCGGCCTCGATGCCCGCCGCCGAGCGCGGGTTGCGGGCGCTGTCGAAGCAGGCCGGCTCGGCGCGCCCGCCGCGCAGCAACACGTACGAGTTCGCGCCGATGGCCTGAAAGAAACGGTACGGCCGCTTCGTCGGGTCGGTGAACCACCACGCTTGATCCAGCGGCAGCTCGGCGCGCGCGGTGCACTGCTTGTCGACGGTGCAGGCGAGAAAGCCCCACGTCGCCGAGATGTCCGCCGTGGGCCGGTGCGTGTTCCACATCGACCCGTCGCTGATCGCGAGCCCCAGCGGCCGCAGCCGCGCGTCGCCCGACGCGCTGATGTCCGACCAGTCGCCGTTGATGGCCACGACGCTGCCGGTGTTCGCGGCGAACGTCGGCGTCGTGACCGCCCACTCGACGCCGCGGCGATCGGCCGAGGCGTGCAGCCCCACCTTCGGGTCGGCCAGATCGATGCGCACCGCCCAGATGTCCTGCCTGACGTCCGGGTTGGTCGTCGTGCGGTGCAAGAGCTCGATGCCCGGGCGCACCGCGGTGCGCACGTCCAAGGCCCGCACCGGACTTGCAGCCCACGCGGCCACGAGCGACAGGAAGCACACCAGCGACGACCATGACGACATGGGCTTCATGTCGTCGACGGTAGCGGCCCGGCCACGGGCTACCTCGGGCGTTCGACCGAACGTCGGGCGGATGTCCGAGGGCCGCGGGGGCGGCCCTGCTCGTTGCCGTTTTCTTCGACAACGGGCGCCCGCGGCGGCGGCGGCGGCTCGACGGCGACGGCGCCGAGCGGGACGAGCACGGCGCTGCGGTAGTCGGCGTCGCCGCTGCGTCCCGACGACGGCGCGTCGGCGAGCTTGCGCAGGCGCGCATCGTCGACGCCGTGGGCGCTCGCCCAGGCCGGCGCCATCGTCGTCAGCGGGCGCAGCGCCGCCGGATGGGCCGCCACGTCCCAGCCGCTGTCCTGCAAGGCCAGCGCGACGAAGGCGTCGACGGCGGCCTCGTCGTCGGGCTCATGCGGGTCGCGCAGCAGCGGCGTCATCGTGCTGTCGACGACGCTGCCCGTGCCCGCCAGCGTCGCGCTGCGCAGCGTGGGCACGCTGCGGGCCAGGGCCTGCGCGGTGTGACCGAGCGCGACGTGGCCGACCATGTGCGCCGCCAGCGCCGCCAGCTCGGCCTGCGTCGACAGCCGCGCCAGCAGGCCCGTGGTGACGACGACGGTCCCGTCGGGCAGCGCGAGCAGGTCGCCGGCGGTCGAGTCGACCACCACCGCGCGCAGCGCGCGGCCGCCGAGGCGCTCGGGCAGCGCGCGACCCAGATCCCGCACCAGCTGCTGCACGGCGTCGGCGACGGGACCGGTGCGCTCGCCCCCCAGCCGGGTCAGGCCCTCCTTGCGCCACGCGTCGGCGGCGGCGCGCTCTTCGTCGAGGCTCAGGCGTTCGCGATCCGGCCCCGGCGACGCGGACAGCCGCGCCACCAGCGCCAGCACACCCGCGCCGGCGAGCACCACCGCCACCAACCGCGCCACTGTCTGCGACCACGGCGCGTGTTGACGCACCGGGCGCTCCGGCGCCGGCGCGCCGACCCCGGGCGGCAGGGCCGGGTCAAGGCTGCCCGACACCAGCACCGCGCCGCGCCGGGTGGGCTCGACCGGCGGGTCGAGGGGCCCCGCCGACACACGGCTGCGCGGGCGCGCCGGCGGCAACGCCGGGTCGAGGCTCGCCATCGGCGCCGACCGCGACGGCGATGAGGACGCCGGTGACGAGGCCCGCGGTGGCGCCGCCCGCGACGACGACAAGGACGCCGGTGACGAGGCCTGCGGCCGCGCCGGCGGCAGGGGCGGGTCGAGGCTCGCCCCCGGCTGCGCGCCCGGCGGGGCGCGGCCGCGGGCGGTGATCTCGGCCTGCGACGACGAGGGCTGTGGACGCGCGGGCCGCGGGGCCGGCTGCGGCGCGGCCGGTCGGCCACGGTCGTCGTCGTAGTCGCCGTCGTTGGCCATGCGCAGCGCGTCTCCTGCTCAGAGGCTCACAGGGAAGGTCACGATGGGCTCGGGCCCCGCCGCCGACGCCGCGCCGTCGCCGCGGAAGTCGTAGTCGTAGTCCCACTCGATCTTGCCGCCAGGGTCGGTGGCGACGTTGCCGCCGACGGACACCGGGCCATAGAGCGTCAGGTCCTTCTTCACGGTGAGGTTGCCTTTGACGTACACGCCGCCGAGCAGCCGCAGGTCGGCGGTACCGCTGCCGGTCGCGTCGAGGTTGCCGCCCACGACCAGCGATGGAAACCCGCTCTTCCTCGTGCCGACACCGAGCCACAGCTTCTCGCTGATGTCGGTGGTCATGTCGCCTTGCACGATGAGCGTGAGCATCGGCCACACGGTGCGCGCGCCGTTGACGCTGCTGGGCGGCGTCGAGGCGAAGCCCGGCGAGCCCGCGTAGTTGCCCTCCTTGTAGAGCACGCCGGGCACGTAGGCGGCGAAGTTCTCGAGGAACTGCACCTCGCGGCCCGCCTGCGCGGGGCAGATGCGCAGCGTCGCCGTCGCGCCGTCGCAGCTGCCGCCGCAGCTCACCAGATCCACCGTCGTGTCCGACTGCAGGTCGTCGAGGCTGGGCGTTGTCGGGGTGATCGTGGCGGGCCAGCGCAGCTGCGAGGGGTTGTTCGTGGTCCAGCACGCCGAGAAGTCGGGATAGGCGAGGGTGAGCGACGACGAGAACCAGGTTGCGAAGCGCTCGTTGGGCGCCGTGCCGGTGAACGACGTCGCCGAGTACGTGCCGCCCGGGTCGGTGTGCGACGAAGGTGGCGTCGGCGTGGCGAACGAGTCGGGCATCCACTCGGCGCAGCCCGTGCCGGGCGAAGGTCGGGCGACGCGCCCGGCGAACGGCCCGTAGGGCAGCGCGTCTTCGGCGCCGCCGATCACGGCGCGCAGCAGGATCGGCACCCAGCAGCCGCCCACGGCGCTCGGGTCGTTGTTCGGCGGCACGACGTTGCCGGTGTGGTTGGCGCAGGCGGTGCGGCTCGCGTCCCAGAAGAACAAGCCGACGTTCGGTCGCACGTAGAAGTTGCAGTGCGAGGTCCAGTCGTACCAGGCGGCGTTCTCGGCGAGCCCGCTCGTCGAAAACGGCGTGGAGGTTCCGGGGATCGTCGGCGCGGGCACCGTCGCGCCCTCGTCATCGACGAACGGGTTCGGCGTGGGCGAGCAGTCGCTGTTGCCGCTGGCGTTCGAGTCGCCCTGGACGCTGACGCGGCCGCAGAAGCCTTCGGACGACGACAGGTTGCCGCGCACCATCATGCCGCCGACGTCGTTGTTGCCTTCGACGTTGTCGAGGTTGCCGCCGACGTGGAACGCCGGGCCGCCCGGGCTCGACGCCGGCACGCGGATCAGCTTGCGCAGCAGCACGCGGTGCACCGCCGTCACAGGGTTCGTGCCGGGGTACAGGCCGATGACGTTCGCCCAGATGGCGCCGTCGCGGTCGCGGGCGAGGTTCTCGGCGCCCGCCGGGCCCTCGGTGCAGTTGCTGATCCCCAGGTTGTTGCCCGTGCGCGGCGACCAGTCGCCGCCCGGCGTGATGCTGTCGTCGGCGTTGTCCTCGTAGCGCACGAGGTAGGCGCCGCGATCCGCCGGCACGCGACGCCAGCGCCGCCCCGACCCCGCGGGGAACTCGACGACGTCGGCGCCGCTGTCGCTGAAGCGAGGCAGGAACGTCGTCAGCCCGGCACGCGGCGTCGACCCGCTCGTCGACAGGTTGAAGGGCGTCGAGGCGAGGCTCGTGCAGTCGGCGTCCTGCTCGGGGTCGAGGACGCGGTCGAAGTCGACGGAGCCGTTGGTCTTCAGCGTCTGGATCGCCCAGGCGTCGGCGCGGGCCAGGCCGCTCTCGGCCAGCACCCGCGCCAGCTCGGCGCCCTCGCCGTGGATGCTCGCGACCTCCTGGTGGCCCGCGGTCTCCACGATCGCCATCGCCACGACGACCATCGCCACCGACAGCACCATTACGATGAGCAGGGCGAAGCCACGAGGTCGGGACGTCCGCATCGTCGCTCCTACTGCTGGTTCGGGAGGAAGAACCGCCGCCGCACGACGTCGGACACGAAGCGCGCCGGCTGCGTGCCGGGCACCCGGCGCCGCAGCCGCACCTCGACCTCGACGGCCCGCACGCGCCCCGCCTGCGCCGCCGTCAGCGCCTGGCCCGTGCCCGACCCGACGAGCTGCGTCGTCGCGCCCTCGAAGTAGCGGAGGTCGAGGTCTTCGATGCCGCTCAGCACCGTCTCCCAGTTCGTGCCGTTTGCCTGCGTCTGCCCGGCCGCGCAGTTCAGCAGGCTGGTCGTCGAAGACCCGATGAACGACGTCGTGCCGGCGGCGGGGAAGCTCGACGCCGACGGGTCCTGCAGGCGACCCCAGCATTGCCGCCGGCGCAGCGCGCAGTCGCCGCCCGCCGTGCCCCCGCAGGGCGTCCCCGGCGACGACGTCTGCTCGACGGCGAAGAGCACGCGGTCCAGCGTCGCCACGTAGCCGCCGCCGGCGTTGGCGAAGAAGCGCGCGCGCCCAACGAACTCGCCGCCCTCGGGAAAGGCGTGGTCCAGGTGCGTGCCGACGAACTTGCCGTCGACGTCTTCGTTGCCGATGCCGCCCGACGAGCTGCGCCGTTCGATCCAGGTGCCGTCGACCGCGACGAGGGTCAGGTACACGAGCCCGTCGCTGCCGTGCAGCCACTTGTGCATGCCCCACGGGCACGTGCGCGCGCGCGTGAACTGCGCCGCCGTCGAAGACGCCACCAGCGCCGGAGCGCCGCCGTCGCAGTTGGCGGCCGCCTGTAGCCCCGGCAGCAACGTCGTCGCGCTGGTGCGGCAGGCGAGGATGCCGGTCGTGCCGAAGGGCGGGATGCACGGGCCGCTCGTCTCCGACGTCACCGCGATCCGGTGCGCCGGCGAGCCGCTGGCGCCGACGTAGGCGAGGGACGCGAGGCCCGGCAGCTCGGCGTTGGGGTAGGGCAGGTCGCCCAGAAAGACGAGGTTGTCGCTGCGGCCGACGCGCACGATGGGCAGCAGGCTCTGGCCCTCGGCGGGGGAGCCTGCGTCGTCGTTGACGCCGAGGGGTACGCCGGCGCCGAAGCCGCGCAGGTCGCGCTCGAGGGTGTCGAGCGCCACCTGGGCGTCGCGGGCCATCTGGGCGCGGGCCGCGGCTTCGAGCGACGACAGCCGCACGACGAGGAACATCGCCATCGCGCTGGCGGCGATGGCCGCGGCGATGGACAGCGCCACCAGCAGCTCGATCAGGGTGAACGCACCCGGCGCGCGCGCCCGGGCGCGTGCGGGCAGGCGCAGCGAGCGCGGGTCGCAGGCGCGCGTCATGGCCGCCACATCTTCGTTAGCTGCAGGCGGGCGCGCGCGTTGCCGGTGACGCCGTCGGTGCCGTCCTCGGTGCCGTTCTTCGTCGTCGGATACTCGACGGTGACCGCCACCGCGCACAGCGGCGCGTCGCCGGTGGTCAGCGGCGGGTTGCTGTCGTTCATCGCCGCGGCGCTCGCCGCCTGCCACGACCACTGAAAGCCGGCGAAGCCCGCGCCGACATCGACCAGCGACGACGAGGCGTTGCAGGTCGTCTGCGACGCGATCTCGTCG
Source organism: Deltaproteobacteria bacterium (assembly GCA_016874845.1). Taxonomy (GTDB): domain Bacteria; phylum Myxococcota; class UBA727; order UBA727; family VGSZ01; genus VGSZ01. The sequence goes on along the minus strand of VGSZ01000025.1, from coordinate 8,603 downwards.
GTCTTGCTGCGCAACAGCGCCGCCGCCGTCGCCCGGTTCGAACCGGCGCTGATCGCCGCGCGTCCCTGCACGACCAGCGCCAACGCCACGCCCATCGCCGCCACCAGCAGCCCGCCGGCCACCGCGCTCTCGACCAGCAGATAGCCTCGCCGGGTCGACCGCGTCATGGGCACCCCAGCGACGTCGTCAGCGTCGGCACCGTTGCTGTCGCCGGCAGGGTGCAGATCCGCAGGAACGAGCTCACGAGCACCACGCCCTTGTCGGCGATGCCGCTCTGCCCGACGACGATGCGCGCGATCTCTTCGGTGGGGTCGAGGTCGCCGTCGCCGCGCAGGCGCCCGTTGGGGCGGAAGATCATGCGCTGGTCGGCAGGCAGGCCCGCGGGCAGCGCGTCGGTGGCGCCGAGCGACAGCGTCGCGCCGGCGTCCACCGACGTCGACAGCACGTTGCTCGCCCACGAGTCGGCGCCGAGGTTCACGCAGTCGGGGCTGCTGCGCCGCGACGCAAACACCGTACGCCCCGAGACGGTCACCATGTAGCAGCGCTGCTCGGACAGCGTCCGGGCGCGCACCGCCTCGAGAAACGCCGCGATGCGCGCGACGTCGCCCTGCAGGCGCACCTGCTGGGTCATCGGCAGCAGGTTCGGCACCGCCAGCGCCGCGATCACGCCGAGCATCGCGACGACCACGAGCACCTCGACGAGCGAGAAGGCCCGCCGCGCCCGCGCGCTCGCGCGGCCTGCGCTGCCTGTCGGTTGTCGCCACCCACAGCCGCACATGGCGTTGACATTAGCACTGCGTCGGTCGGTGGATGGCGTCGGTCTAGAGTGGCACGCTTGCCGCGCCGCGACCCGCGGCCGGCGCGTCAAACGTCGTCGCGGCGGCGCAGCTCGGCGTCGAGCGCCTCGACCTCGCGGGCGTCGTCGTCGTCGACCGGCAGGCCCTCGAGCAGCGCCCCTTGCAGGCCCTGCGCAAGCTGGCCGCGGCGCGCGCGCAGCTCGTCCGTCGACAGCTGGCCAAGCGGCCGCGGCGACGTCGTCACAGGGCCTCCTGCTGGCGCAGCAGGCGCACCGCCTCGTCGCGCAGGCGCCGCGCGAAGGCCACCTGCGTGGCGTTGCCGTAGTCGAGGGCGCCGTCGAGGTAGGGCACCTTGCCGTCCTTCGTGCGCGGCACGCTGCGTGGCGGCTGGCCGGAAACCCAGCGCTCCAGCTCCTTCTGTACGCGCTCCCTCGCCTGCTTGGTGCGCTGCAGCCCGCCCGTGTACAGCGCCCGGCTGTCGTCGCTGACGACGCCCAGGGCGTCGCGGTAGCTCTTCAGCGCGCTGGCGTGCTCGGGCCGCTCGGACAGCAGGCCGTCGACGAGCCGCGGCTCCTGCAGGAACACCGGTTGGTCGGGGCCGTGCAGCGCCGCGAGCTTGGCCCACCCGTCGGGGCAGGCGTAGTTGACGAGGCTGTCGGCGTCGATGACCGCCCGCGACGCGCGGTGGTGACGGCTGCCTTCGTGGGGCACCGTCCACGCCGCCACGCCGACCTTCGCCAACGCCGCCGCCTCGTCACGCGAGAACGACAGCTGCGTGCGGTCGGCGGTCTGGTGGGCGGGGTCGAGGGGCGACGCCACCTTGGCGGTGATCGACGCCACCAGAGCGCCGTCGACGCCGGCGCCCTTCAGCGCGTTGCGCAGGGCGACGTTCGCCATGAAGCCCGGCGGCCCGATCTGGTGCTCCAGCGTCGCCTTGACGACGTCCTCGATCAGGTCCGTCGTCGGCGCGGGCGACAGCCGCGCCAAGAGGTGCACCGCCGCCTGCGCGCCGTGCACGTTGTGCACGAGGAAGTTCGCTGGCGTCTTCACCGCGTCGCTGACGAACGAGGCGAGCAGGGCGGTCTCGGTCTCGGCCGGCGACAGCTTCATCGCCGTGGCGACGTCGAGCACGCGGTCGAGCTCGAGGCGCGTGTGCTTCCAGTTGACGTCCTGGTAGGCGGCGCCGCCGGGCTTGCCGGCGAGCGCCGCGCCGACCCGCGCGTAGCCGGCCTTGACCGCGGCGAGGACGTCGAGGACGCGCTCCTTCTGCGCCGCCGACAGCCCCGGGCGCTGCTGCAGCTTGCCGAGCAGATCGCCGCCACCGCGCGTGCGCACCGAAGACAGTTCGGCTTCGATCGCTCGGCGCGCCGCCTGCTGCTCGGTGGGCGACAGCGGCGGAAACTGCGTCGCCAGCGGCACCGGCAACGGTGTCGTTGTCTGGAGCGTCGGCAACCGCGCGGTGATCTGCGCCGCTCTCTGCGCTGGGCTCTGCGCCGCGAGCGCCCCCGCCGTGTGCGGGGGCGCTGAACCGGGTGCGGCCTGCAGGGCGAAGAACTGCAGCGCCGACCCGCGGGCTCCGCCGTGGGTCAAGCCCTGCGCGCCGCGCGCCGGGCCCGCGTTGGTGACGGCGACCGGCGGCGGCGCGCGGCCGCCGTAGACGTCGACGAACAGCGCCTGCAGGTGGCGGTCGAGGGCGGCGGCGACGGCGGGGCCGGCGCCCAGGGCGTCGTTGCGCAGCACCTCGAGCGCCGCGCGCGTGTCGGCCGTCAGCGGCCGTTGCCGCAGCGCCTGCGCCCGCCCTTGCAGCTCTCCGAGGTTCATCGCGCTCCGTCAGACCGTCGTGCGTCGTCGCTGCCGCCGGACCGGCGATCAATGTAGCAGCGTGCCGGCGAGTTTGGCTGAGCGGGCGTCGTCGTCGAGCGCGCGCGCCGGTGTGCAGATCGCAGGGCATGAAGGCCCGCGTTGTCGGGCTGCCAGCGGCTGCAGCGAGGACAACGACGACGAACGACCAGACCCAGGACGTCAGCCCTGCTCGATCCACCCCTGCAGGTCCGCCATCCCAGTGAACTCAAGCAACGCCTCGGCGAGCGCCTCGACACGGTCCGCCGCGAGCGCGCGAACGGCATTCCGGTCGTGCTCGGAGAGCACACCAAGCCGTCGCTCGAGCTGGCGCAGAACAAGGTTCACCTGCCCCTGCTGCATGCCCTGCTGCATGCCCTGCTGCAGGGCGGCGGCGGCAGCGGCGGCGATGTGGTCACGCTCGACGGTGCTGATGTAGGGCACGCGCTTCTCCTCGTGGATACGGTCGACCTCGCCAGTGTAGCGGACGCGCAAGGCCGCCGGCAGGATCAAGAGCCAGTCGATGAACCGGAACAGGCGCTGCACGCGCTCGCGGGTCTCGCCGCGGGCGTAGAGCAGGCGGGTCAGCTCGATCTTCCAGGCGAGGCGTTGGTGCCCGTCGCGGCGCGAGGCGCGCGTGCGCAGGTGGGCGACGACGGCGAGGGCGAAGACGTTTTCATCTTTCAGCAGCGCGTCGATGCGGTGGGCCTGATCGAGCAGCTTGACGACGCGAAAGACGAAGTGGACGCGGTTGCCCCAGAGCTCCTCGACGTATTCGCCGGGGCGCCACCGCGGGTTGTCGTCGGCGAGGACGGCGATGCTGAAGACCGGGGCGCTCCAGCGCTCTTGAATGCGGCGTCGGTAGGTGGCCATGCGGGCGGCGAAGTGGGGGTCGCTGCGGCCCTGCACCTCGACGTGGACGAGCACGAAGACGTCGTCGCCGGCCTTCCGACGCACGCGCACGAGCTTGTCGGCGTAGCGGCGTCCGGCGTCGGCGGCGACGGACAGCGCCTGCAGCTCGCCGTCGAGGGAGACGGGCGGCACGGTCCAGTCGCCGGGGCAGGCGGATCGTCGTCGTCGGGCGGAGCGGGCGGGGTCATGGGGTGCGCGGGTGCCTTTCGCCGTCGCGCGGCTCGCGCGGTGGTGTTCATCCCTTCCTCGAACGAGGGCGCGGGTTTGTGCACGAGGAGCGCCCCCGACCGCGCGCACCGAGGCGCGTGACGACATGAAAGTTGCCCGCGGCTCAAGCCCCGCCCGCGGTCAGTCGAACGGAGCCAAGCCCGACTTACATAGGCTCACGAGCCGCAAGCGCGCGGCAGGACGAACGCCCACGCGAACGAGCACGCCCCGCGTGTCGTCGTGGACAGGCGAAGCGACCCGCGCGCCGCAGCCAGCCTCGACGCCGAAGCGGCCGTGACGGCCTGCGGGGCCCGGGTCGCTTTGCCGTGCTCGCCCCTCCAAAGGCCCGAGGGGTCCCGGGGAGACGTGGCCAGACGTCTCCCCGGGTCGCGCCGAAGGCGAAAGATCGCCATTCGTCGATGTCAGCAGCCCAAGAACGCCGAAGAAGAGAGCGCCGAAAGCGGGGCGCAGCCCGAGCCGCGAGGAAGCCGAAAGAGCGAGTCGCGCCGAAGGCGAAAGCTCGCCATTCGAGGACGTCAGCAGCCCAAGAACGCCGAGGTGAAGAGCGCCGAGAGCGGGGCGCAGCCCGAGCGGTCAAAGCGCCGGCGGCGCCCGCCAGCCCACCTGCAACGGCGCCCCATCCTGCTCGACGATGGGGCGACGCACGAGCATCGGATCGGCGGCGAAGGCGGCGAGCCAGCGCTCGTCGGACCAGGTGTCCTTGTCGGCGGGCAGCGCGCGGTACGAGCCCCCCGACGTGTTCTTCAGCGCCTGCACACCAAACATCCGCGCCCACGACGCGATCCTCGCCGCCGACGGCGGCGCCTGCCGCAGATCGACGAAGGCGTGGGCCACGCCGCGCTCGTCGAGCCACGCGCGCGCCTTCTTCACCGTGCCGCAGCTGGGGATGCCCCAGACGACGACGCCACGCTCGCCGGCAGGCTCGCTGGCAGGCTCGCTGGCACGCTCGCCGCCGCTCACGCCGTCACCGTCGCGCGCAGCGCCGCCTCGTCGACGACGTTCAGCCGGCCCTGCGCGCTGTCGGCGCGACCGCCGCCCTTGCCGCCGTGGGCGGCGGCGAGCCGCTTCAAGAGCGCGCCGGCGTCGGCCGACGACGCGCTCCCCCGCGTGACGACGACGTTGCCGCCGCCGCCGGCTTCGCGGGCGGCGCAGACGACGCACAACGACGGCGACAGCGCCGTGGCCCGCGCCGCCACCGCGCGCAGCAGCTCGACGTCGGCGCCCTCGACCACCGCGACGACGACGCCGCCGTCGGGGTGCCGCGCCGCCAGCGCCTCGCCGACCAGCGCGCCCACGCGGCCCGCCAGCGTCGCCTTGTCGGCCAGCGCCTGCTTCAGCTGCCCGCGCAGCTTGTCGATGTGCGTGGGCACCTCGAGGGCGGCGGCCGACATGCCGCGCCCGAGCTCCTCGAGCAGCGCCGCGCGGGCGAAGGCCTCGCGCCGGGCGCGCGCGCCGGCCTGAAAGGTCACCCGCGTCATGCCCTTGTACTTCTCGACGCCCGTCACCCGCACCGACCCGATCTGGCTCGTGCGCGTCACGTGCGTGCCGCCGCACGGCGAGGCGTCCAGCGGCGCGTCGATGTCGCCGACGACCACCACGCGGATGTTCTCGTCGACCTTCGGCCGCCGTCGCAGCGGCAGCCGCGCGAGCTGCTCGGCCTCGGGGAAGAACGCCGTGACGACCACGTCGTCGTCGATGATCGCGTTCACCGCGTCCTCGGCGCCCTGCAGCGACCGGTCCGACAGCGCGCTGACGTCGACGTCGACGGTGCAGCCCGTCTCGCCCAGGCGCGACGACACCGTCTCGGCCTTGCCGTTCTCGTCGAGCAGCGCCCGCGACAACAGGTGCTGCGCCGTGTGCTGCGCCATGTGCTGCCGCCTTCGCCGCGCGTCGACGACGCCGTCGAGGGTCGCGCCGGGCGCGGGCAGCGGCTGGTCGCCGTCGAGCACGTGGTGCACGACGCCGTCGTCGTCGACCTGCACGTCGAGCAGCGCGCGGCCGCCGAGCACGCCGCGGTCGGCCATCTGCCCGCCGGCCTCGGGGTAGAAGGCCGTCTCGGCGAGCGCCACCGACGGCCGGCCGGCGTGGGTCGCCTGCGCGAGGACGACGGACGAGAACGACAGCAGCAGCGGATCGCGGTGGTAGAGCAGCGTGGTGGCCATGGCCGCGCTTGTAGCGCGTCATTGCTCCGCGGGTGCTCTCCCCTGGCCGTCCGTTCGGGGTACCTTTGCCGCGTTCGTCTGCGGGACGTTGCAGGGGGTCGCGATGCGCACGGTGTTCGCTCTGTCGGTGCTGGCGCTGTTGGCAGGCAGCGTCGCCGCGCGCGCCCAGCAGTGGCCGTCGGTGTCGGCGGACCTGCCCCCCGCCGGCGGCGGCGAGCGCGACGCCGCGGTGGTGGTGGGCATCTCGCGCTACGTGTTCTTGCCCGAGGTGCCGGGCGCCGAAGAGAACGCCACCAGCTGGGCGCAGTACTTCGTGCGCACGCGCAAGGTCCCGTCGTCGCGCGTCGTCCTGCTGCGTGACACCGAGGGCAGCAAGGAGCGCATCGAGGCCGCCCTGCGCACGGCGGCGTCGTCGGCGCAGGCGGGCGGCAAGGTGTGGCTCGTGTTCATCGGCCACGGCGCGCCGGCCCCCGGCGGCGACGACGGCTTGATCCTCGGCGTCGACACGCAGTCCGACATCGAGAGCCTCGCCGCCCGCGGCCTGTCGCAGCGGCGGGTCACCGAGCTGCTGGCCAGCGGGCCGGCCACGGGCGTCGCGGTGTTCGACGCGTGCTTCTCGGGGCGGTCGCCCGACGGCAGCGCGCCGCTGGTGCGCGGCATCCAGGCCACCGTGCCGGTGCGCCGGGCGCTGCCGTCGCCGGTGACGGTGCTGTCGTCGTCGGAGACGTTCGCCGGGCCCTTGCCCGGCGTCGACCGGCCGGCGTTCTCGTACGTGCTGCTCGGCGCGCTGCGCGGCTGGGGCGACGCCGACGGCGACCAGAGCGTCACCGTCGACGAGGCCCTGGGCTTCACCCGCGACGCGCTGCAGGCCGCGCTGAAGGGCACCGGCCGGCTGCCGAGCGCGCGCGGCGGCGCGCCCGGCGTCGTGCTCGCCACCCACGTCGGCGAGCGCGCCCCCGACGTCGACGCCATCGTGCTCGGGCGCTGCCCCGATGACGCGCGCTGGGACGGCCGGCGGTGCGAGGCGATCCCGTGTCCCGAGGGCACGCGCTGGAACGGCGCGGTCTGCAAGGCCACCGCCGTCGCCGTGTCGTGCCCGCCGGGCACGGCGTGGAACGGCCGGCAGTGCGCGTCGGTGGCCGTGGCGTGCCCCGACGGCAGCCGCTGGGACGGAGCCGAGTGCCGGGCGACAGCGATCGCGCCTCCTGCACCCCCGCCGCCAGTCAAGGTGGCGATGGCCACGCCGCCGGTGCCCGCGGCGGTGAAGGCCGCCGAGCCGCCGCCGACGCCGACGGTCACCGTGCCGACCGAGCGGCCCGCCTTCGCGCCGCTGGTGAGGCCGGGGCTTGTCTACGGCGGCGGCGTCGCGCTGGGCGCCGGCGTCGTGGCGGCGGGGCTGGGGGCCTTGCCGGCGCTGATGATCGCGCAGGCGCAGAGCGGCGCGGCGGCCGACGTCAACAAGGCCCTCGATGACGCGGCCTACTGGCAGGGCTGGTACGACGTCGGCGCGGTGGCGCCGCTGATGCTCGGCGGCCTCTCGGCCGCGGTGGTGGGCGGCGCGGCGCTGGCGGGCGGCGTCCTGCTCGCCGCCGAGCCGCCGCCGTCCGACGACGACAAGGAAGAAGTAGGCGCCGACGCGCCGGCGACGGGAGACAAGCCATGACGTTTGCGCGGTGCGCGGCAGCGGGTCGCGGGGCGGCGTGGGCGCTGGCCGTGCTGGTGGTCGTCGCCAGCGGGTGCGCGCTGTGGGAGCGCCCTGAGTTCGGCAGGGATTGCACGAGCAGCGCGTGCGGCGGCGACTTCGCCTGCGTCGAGGGGAGGTGTGTTCCGGCCTCGCTGATCGTGGCTGAAGGTGAGGGTGAAGGAGAGGGTGAAGGAGAGGCTGAAGGTGAGGGTGAAGGAGAGGGTGAAGGTGAGGGTGAAGGAGAGGGTGAAGGAGAGGGTGAAGGAGAGGGTGAAGGAGAGGGTGAAGGAGAGGGTGAAGGAGAGGGTGAAGGAGAGGGTGAGGGTGAGGGTGAAGGACGGTGCGAAGGCGCACACGCAGCACCAGCACCCGGCAGCGTCGCCGGTGAGCAGCGCACGGAGCCGTGCACCGGCGCCATCTGGGTGTGGATGCCTTCGGGCAGCTTTCACTATGGCTGCGAGCCGCAGGACACGCAGTGCCAGGATGATGAGCGACCGGGCCGGACCGAGCACGTGGCCGGGTTCTGGATGATGCAGACCGAGGTGACCTGGGGCGCGTACGAGCAATGCAAGGCAGCCGGCAACTGCCTCAACGGGAGCGGCGCGGGGGCAAATCATCCCGTGCACAGCGTCGACTGGAACGACGCCGGCAGCTACTGCGTCTGGGTGGGCGGTCGCCTGCCCACGGCGGTGGAGTGGGAGTACGCGGCCAAGAGCGGAGCCTCGCGCATCTATCCGTGGGGCGATGCGTCCCCCGACGGGACACGGGCCAACTGCAATTGCGGTGACATCTACAGCAGGACCGCACCCGTCGGCAGCTTTCCCGCGGGTGACACGCCCTGGGGGCTCAAAGACATGGCGGGTAATGTATGGGAATGGACAGGGTCGAACTACGATCAAGATTACATTGAAATACGCGGGGGTGGTTGGGGCAGCTATCCGCCGGACCTCCGCGCCGGCCGTCGCAACGGGGGCGCGCCGG
>VGSZ01000024.1 GCA_016874845.1 Deltaproteobacteria bacterium | reverse complement strand
CGGTCGTCGACGATCGCGAGCGGGCCCGGAACCTGCTTCCGGACGGCCCATGGTTTCCTACCTCCCCGGCAAGTACGTCCTCACCCGCCCCCAGACCGACCGCCCGAAGGTGTTCTTCGCGCTGGCCTCGGAAGGCATGGGCCACGCGACGCGGGCGGCGCCGCTCATCGAGTCGCTGCGCACGCACGGCTATGACGTCGAGGTCTTCTGCGGCGGCCGCGTCGCCGACTACCTGCGCAAGCGCACGGGCCCGGTGAACGAGCACTTCTTCATCCCGCTCATCTACAAGAACAACGTCCTCGACTACCCGGCGTCGATGCTGCACAACATCAAGCGGCTGCCCAGCGCGCTGGTCGAGGCGTGGCGGATGTTCTGGCGCCTGCGCAAGGAGAAGCCCGTCGCCGTCCTCTCGGACTTCGAGTTCATGAGCGCGTGGATGGGCTGGTGGTCGCGCACGCCGGTGATCGCCTGCGACAACATGCACGTCATCTCGCACGGCGCGATGCCCGAGCCGCGCGACGACGAGGAGCGCGCCGAGAAGCGGAACGTGCTCGCCGCGGTGTTCTGGAACCAACCCGTCGTCGACAAGGTGCTGATCACGTCGTTCTACCAGCCGGGCCTGAAGGCCGGTGTCGACGCCACCAAGGTCTGCTACGTGCCGTGCGCCACGCGCCCCGAGGTGCTGGCCCGCAAGCACAAGACCCGCACCGACGGCCCCATCCTCGTCTACCAGACGTCGTCGACCAACAAGGACCTGCCCGGCACTCTCGCGGCCGCCGGCCACCAGGGCGGCCTGCGGTTCGTCGTCTACGGCATGGGCAGGGTGGGCGTCGAAGAGACCGGCGCCGGCCGCGTCGAGTACCGGGCGTTCTCGGAGGCCGGCTTCCTCGACGACATGGCGGCGGCGCCGTTCGTGATCGTGAACGGCGGCCACAGCACGATGGTCGAGGCCATCGCCCTCGGCAAGCCCGTGCTCTCCGAGCCGATCCGCAAGCAGTACGAGCAGGAGGCCAACGCCATCGGCCTCGAAGAGATGGGCATCGGCCAGGGCGTCAAGAAGATGACCACCGAGGCCATCCTTGCGTTTGCCGCCCGCGCGCCGCAGCTGCAGAAGAACGTCGCCCGCCACCAGCACGTCGTCGACAACGACGCCCTCGCCGCTGCCGTCATCGACACCCTCGTCGAGGTGAACCCCGAGGCTGCCATCCCGGCGCGCCTCGCCCCGGTCACCGCGATGCCCACGGCGTCGCCGCTGCCGTTCGCGATGGCCGCCGAGTGACGGTCCTCGCGTGACGCTGACGACGCCCGGCCCCCGCCGGGCGTCGTCGTCCTGGGTTCGCCGGCGCTGCCGGCTTTTTCAGCAGCCTGCTCGATCAAACTCGCACTCGTCATCGCGCTGAAGAACGCAAAGCGTTTTTCAGCACCCTGCTAGCCGCCAGGGATGAACGGCAGGATCGACCGCAGGTCGTCATCCTTGAAGGTCAGGCCAATGCCGAGAAACCAATCGAGCCCATAGCCGTCGACGCTCGAGTACGAGCGAAGCGCGCCGGCGTCGAAGTTCCAGGCGTTCAGGACGTCGTCGACGCCGGCGGAGACGTACAGGTGGGGCAGCGGCTGCCCTTTCACGACGGTGCGCCAGCGCGGCAGGTACAGGTTGCCGAGGGGATCGGTGACGAGGCTGTCGCGCGGCCCGCGGGTGCCGAACAGGTCGCTGCGCAGCTCGAGGCGGTTGTCGAGCAGGAACAGGTTGGCGCCGACGCCGCCGGTGGTCTCGATGAGGCCGGCGCGCAGCACGAGGAAGTCGAAGAAGCGCTTAGCGAACATCGCGGTGATGCGGACCTGGTTGTCCTCTTCACGGATCGAGCTGCGCGTGACGCCGCCGGCGGTGGACGACTCGACCAGCCGCTCGAGGTTACCGCCGTCATCGACGATCTCGATCAGGTAGAACTTGTCGGGCTTCGGCTGCAGCTTCAGCGACAGCGTCGTCGTCGTGCGCTCGCGATTGAAATTGTACCAGCTGCCGACGTCGACGTGGGTCTCGAGGCTGGTCAGGCTGCTGACGAAGTCAGCGGCGCCGTTCACCGCTCCCTCGACTTTGTTGGCCATGTGCTCGTCGGTGAGCAGTCGACCGACGGTGCCCTCGCCGCGCTCGACACGGCCGGCGACCTCGGACAGCGACGTCAGCGTGCGGTTCAGCTCGGTGATCGTGCCCTTGAGCTGCACGACGCCGTCCTTCATGTCGTCGCCGCTGTCGCCGAGCATCGTCTTCAGCTGGCCGGTGACGCTGGTCAGATCGTCGGCAATGCGGCGCACGCTCTTCATCGTCGCCCGAAGGTCGCCCTCGTCGGCGACCTGCACCGGCTGGCCGGCTTTGTCGAGGATCGGCTGGCCGCGCTCGTCCTTCAGCACTACGGTCTTTCCCGCAGGCCCCGCCGACGTCAGGTCAGCGATGTGGCCGGTGATGCGGGCGACGTTGGCCGCGATCTCGTCGAACTCGCCGCTGTTGTTCCGCACCAGCTTCTGCGCGTCCTTCAAGACGCCGTCGATGGTCTGCGTCAGCCGCCGCAGGTCGGTCATCGCCATCTGGTACAGCTGGTCGAGCGGCGGCGTCTTGCCGTCGCCGGCCACGAAGCGATTCAGCTCGCCGGTGATGCCCTTGATGTCGGCGGTGATGCCGCCGATGTCGCGGTCGAGCTTGCCGGTGATCGAGCGCACGTCGGCGACGATGCCCTCGGCCTGCGACAACAGCGCGTCGGTGCCGGTCATGCTGCGCACGAAGACGAGGCGCCCGCCGGCTTCGATCAACGTCGACGAGCGCCCCAACTCGAGGAACAGCGCCTTGGCGCCGAGCACGCCGAGGCTCTCCTTGCGCACCCACGTGTCGACGGGCAGCTTCAGGTCGGCGGTGACCCGCATCGACACCTTCGCCACCCGCACGACCTCGCCCTTCAGCTTCAGGGCGTCGTCGACGGTCGTCGCGCCGGCGCGCTCGAACAGGCGCCGCAGCGACTGGTCGAACCCATCGTGGGGCAAGACGGTGCCGGCGGCGCCCTGTTTGTCGAACTGCGCGCGCACGCGGGCGTCGTAGTCGACGACGAGCTCACCCATCGTCACCGGCACCAGCTCGATCTTCGCGATCTCGCCGACCTGCAGGCCGGCCACGGTGATCAACGACTTGGCGTTCACCCCCGACGCGTCGGTCAGGTAGGCGAAGTACGCGGCGCTGTTGCGTGCATCCAGCGTCGTCTTCTTCGACGAGGCAAAGAAGAACAGGGCGATGGCCACGCCGGCGACGACGACGATCCCCGCGCGGAAGGCGTTCTTGGCGTCTTGCATAGGCTCAGGCCGGGTGCACGGCGATGACGACGCACGAGATGTTGTCGTAGCCGCCGACGCGGTTGGCGAGGACGACGAGCTCGAACGCCGCCCGCGCCGGGTCTTCGTGCTCGAGCACCGCCTGCCTGATCTTGTCGTCCTGCTCGGCCTGCGCGACGCCGGCGCCAGCGACAAAGTCGGCGACGCCATCGGAGCACAGCACCAGCCGGTCGCCGGGCAGCAGGCGCAGGCGGAACAGCTCGGGCTCGAACGGATCGGCGCGGCAGGTACCGTCGTTGTCGACGACGACTCGGCCGACGACCCGCGTCAGCGCCGTGCCCATCTGCACCTGCGTCGCCTCGCGGAACGTCAGACCCAGGCGCAGCGCGTCGGTGATGCGGTCGTGGTCGATGGAGATCTGCTCGATGACGCCGTCGCGCACCAGGTAGGCGCGGCTGTCGCCGAGGTTGCCGATGGTGGCGTCGCCGTCGACGATGAAGGCCGCCATCAGCGTCGCGCTCATCACCTGGTTCGGCTCGTTCGGGATGGGCGCGTAGCGCGCGTTGATCTCGGTCGCGATCTTCTTGCCCGCCGAGCGCGCAATCTGCTTCAGGATGTCGGCGCGCTGCGCGTGCTCCAACGCCAACGCCTGCGGGCCCGCCTTCTCGAGGCCCGTCCAGCGCTGCAGCGCCACCGTCTCGACCTGCTCGGCGGCGAACGCGCCGTCACCGTAGCGCGAGCGCGAGACGCCGTCGGAGATCACGTACAGGCCCGTGCGCGCCGTCGCCTCGGTGACCGCCAGCGCGCGGTCCTGCTGGTTGCTGCCGCGGCGCGCCTTGGTGATGCCCGTGTGCAGCTCGGCCCAGCTCTCGAGGAGCACCGGCGTCTGGTCCTCGCTCGCCTTCAGCTCAGCGAGCAGCCGGGCCCTGATGCGCTGGAGCACCTCCCGCAGCCCGCGCGCGTGCCCCACCCGCCGCAGCGAGTGCGCGTCGAGGCAGATGCGCAGCAGCGGCCAGATCCCGAGCGGGCACTCGGGCCGGAACACCCGCGGCGACACCAGCAACGCCGGGTCGGTGTCGACCTCCAGGGGCGCGCGCTTGGCGAGCAGCGCGTAGAGCAGCAAGGCGACGGCGTAGACGTCGGCGGCGGCCCCGATGCAGTAGCTCATGCGCCGCCGCACCTCGGGCGCGCAGAACGGCCCGAGCGGGCCGCGCGGCAGCTGGCCCGCGGAGTAGACGCCGCCGACGGCGTACAGGCGCACGCGGCCGCCCCGCTCGACCACGATCTGGCTCGGGTCGAGGTCGTACAGATAGAGGCCCGCGCCGTGCATGCTCTCGAGCAGCTCGGCCAGCTCAAGGCCCAGCTCGATCACCTGCATCGCGCCGAGCAGCTTGTCGTCGTCAGCGAGGTAGTCGACGACCGTGTTGCCCCGCGGCCGCTCGAACACCCGCACCGCGGCGCGCTCCAGCGTCACGCGGCAGCGGGGCCGCACCACCCGCGCGTCGGGCAGGTGCGACCACAGCGGCTCTGGCGGCGCCTGCGGCGCCCACACCGCCGTGAACGGCTGGCCGAGGTCGGCGCCCTCCCGCAGCAGGCGCGCCCGGTAGAAGACCATGCCGCCCTGCTCGCCCAGCGAGTCCTCAAGCTGGACGACGGTGTGGTCGTCCGCCACCAGCGTCGCACCCGCCGCCGGCGGCACGGGCCCCATGTCGGTGCGCGGCTCGTCGACGGGCGCGCCCTCGACGGTGGCGCCCTCGTCGGTGGGCAGCCGGCTGTTGTCGTCGCTGCTGAACGGCGGGTCGACGTAGGGGCGCGCGATCTCGAGGTCGGCAGTGGTCTCGTCGAGCACGGTGCCGGCGAACGGCTCGGCGTCGTAGGCGACGGGCTCGGGCGGGACCGCCGCCATCGACAGCGACGCGACATACAGCGACGAGACCGGGCGCGTGGCGTCGTCGTCGAGCGACACCGTCTGGCCCGGGACGCCGCCCGGCGACGCCTCGAATGACGGCGCTCCGAGCGGCGAGGACGACGGTGACGACGGCGTGCGGCCGACACGCCCCTCGGCGCGCAGCGTCGACACCTCGGTGGTCTTCACGTTCTCGAAGGCGTCATCGCCTTCGAGCTCCTCGACCTGCTCGATGCGCGCCACGGCCGCGGCATCGGCGCTGTCGCCCTCGTCCCCGGCCCACGGGACCAGCGTCGACGGCGTCGGCGGACCGAGATCGTAGTCTGCGGGCGCCGCCGCCGGCGGCGGGTTCAGCGGGAACGCGAAGGGCGGCGTCGCCGGCGAAGACGAAGGCGCTGGCGACGCTGGGGGGACGGGCAGCAGCGAGGCGAAGGGCAGCGACGACGGCACCCGGGAGCTCGGCGGGCCGGCGGTCGAGCCGGTGGTCGGGCCGCCCCCCGCCGCCGCCGGCGCGGCGGCGAAGGCCGGCGCCGCGGCCGACGGCGCCGCGACCAGCGCCGCGGCGGAGGCCGGCGGTGGCGAAGCCGGCCACGGTGTGGGCAGCGCCAACGGTGCCGGCGTCGCGGGCGCGGGCGCCGCCCGGCGGGCGGTGATGGTCATGTCGAGGCCGGCGCCCTCGGAGGCGTTCAGGCGCGCCGTCGGGCGCTCGAGGGTCAGCTCGGCGAGGCCGTCGTCCTCGTCAGGGATAAGGGCGTAGCGCGCCTCGGGTGCGAGCGTGGGCGGCTCCATCCCGTCGGCGGCGACGGAGCCCGGCGACAGCGACGACGACGCGGCGGGGGCGTCGGCGGGCGATCGGGCGTCGGCGTCGTGGGGCTTCACGCGGCTCCGGGATGGTCGCGGCCTCACCGCCCTCTCGACGGAACAAACCGCGTTCGTGTCGTGTTTTGTCATTCCCGGTCGACGGCGCGCAAGCGGGTCGCTAGTTCCGCAGTGAGTCTCGGGCGCTCCCGCCCGCGCACAGCCCCGGAGCCCCTCCGTGCATCCCGTGCTCTTCAAGATCCCCGGCGTCGACTGGCCCCTGCACACCTACGGCGTGCTCATCGTCGTCGGCTTCCTGTGCGCGATGTACGTCGCCTGGCGCGAGGCGATGCGGCAGGGCCAGTACGCCGACGACGTGCTCGACTTCGCGTTCTGGGCGCTGCTCGGCGGCATGATCGGCGCGCGCATCGTGTTCATCGCCGTCAACTGGAAGCAGTACTTCGTCGATCGCCCGTGGGACACCGTCGCTGGCGTCAGCATCCCCGCCGTGCTCGTCGTCTGGAAGGGCGGCCTCGTGTTCTACGGGGCGGCGCTCGGCGGCTTCGTCGCCTACCTTTGGTACGCGCGCTCGCGCCAGATCCGCGGCGCCGAGATGCTGAAGCTCGCCGACATGATGGTCGTCGGCGTGCCGCTGGCCGCCGGCTTCGGCCGCCTCGGCTGCGTCGCCGCCGGCTGCTGCTGGGGCGACGGCGCGTTCAGCCTCGACGCCGACGGCCACTTCCACCAGACGATCCCGCTGGCCATCCAGTTCCCCAAGGGCGCTCTCGCGTACCAGTCGCTGCTGCAGTCGGCCCCCGACGACGTCGTCGCCGCCATGCGCGCCGTCGGGCAGACCGCGCCGCTCATCCCGATCCAGCTCATCGACTCGGTGGGCGAGGTGTCGATCTTCCTCGTCCTGCTCATCGTGCGCTCGCGCAAGTGGTTCCACGGGCAGGTGCTCCTGACCTACGGGATCCTCTACCCGATCTGGCGCACCACCCTCGAGATGTTCCGCGGCGACGGCGAGCGCGGCTATGTGATCCCCGGAGTGCTGTCGACGAGCCAGTTCATCTCGCTGTGCGTCGCCAGCGCCGCCCTCGTCACCATCTTCGTGCTGCGCAAGCGCGCCGTGCAGCAGGCCGAGGCCGCCGCCCTCGCCGCCTGAAGCCCGCTGGCCAACCAGCGGCCGACCAGCGGACGACCAGCGGCAGACCGGGCGGCGCCGGCGCGGTCGGCCAACAACGTGCCACGCTGGCGCGCGGCGTCTACCATGACCGAGCCATGAGCACCGACGACGACTCCTCGACCCCTTCTCCTCTCAAGCGGCTGGTCATCCTGCGGTCGATGCCCATCGAGGTGCAGGTCCAGTTCGGACGAGCGCTGCTCACGCTGAAGGAAGTGCTGAACCTCGAGCAGGGCTCAATGATCGAGCTGACCAAGCTGTCCAGCGAGCCGCCCCTCGACATCGTACTGAATGGCCGGATCGTCGGGCACGGCACCGCGGTGTCGATGGGCGACCAGCTCGGCATGCGCATCACCGAGATGGTGCCCACCGAGGACGAGCTGCCATCGCTGCCGGCGTTCCTGCACCCGCGCGAGGGCGACCCCGTCCCCTTCCGCCTGCCGAAGGGGGAGCCGCCGCTGCCCTTCTCCGGGCGTGATCCCGCGCCTGCGCCGGCCGGCGGTGCCCCCGACGACGACGTCACCGCGATGCTCGACAGCGACCAGCACCCGCTGGCCCAGGCGCTGGCGCAGTGCGCGAAGAGGGCGGCGGCGATCACGGCGGCCGCGCCCCTGGCGCAGGTGTTGCCGCGGCTCGAGGTGTTCGTCGAGCCGCTGAACTCCGTCCTGTTCGGGCAGCCGGCGTCGCACTGCACCACCACCGGCGACGTGCTCAAGATGCGCAGCCCCGGCGAGTGGGCCGACGCGCTGTTGAAGGACTGGCTCGACGAGGTCTGCGGCTGGTACGCCGACGCCGTCGTCGGCGGCACCGAGCTGAACCCCGGGCCGGCCGACGTCGCCGGCCTGCTGCGCGCGCTGCACGACGGCGTCTTCGGGCCGCTGGCCGAGCACCTGTACGTCGAGATCATCCTCGTGCTGACGCCGTCGCCGGTCGACCCCAACCGCATGCAGATCGTGGATCGCCTGGCGACCGGTGGCAGCACCGCGTGTGCCGTGCGCGCGGCGGGGCTTGTCGTCGGGCAGCGGGTCATCCGGCAGGCCAGCGTCATCGTCGGCTGACCGTCGCTCTTCTGTGTTTTCGCTCTCCGGCCGTCTTCTTCGGTCGTCTTCCTCGGTCGTCTTCTCCGGTCGTCTGCCTCGGTCGTCGTCTTCGGTCGTCGTCGCTGCCCGGGCTGCGTCCCGCTGCCGCCGTGGTCTCGGTCGTCGATTGAGGACTGCTGGCCTGATCGCGTGATGAGCTTTCGTCTTCGGCGGGACTCAGGGGATGCGTCGCGCCGCCCCCCGTGAGAACCCCCGGCGCCACGCGGCGCACCAGCACCGGTCGACGGCTCAAGCGCCGGACGATCAGCGTCTTCATCGCCGTCAGCCGGACCGGCGCCAGCGGCGCAAGAGTCCTCTCCTCGAGATGGAAGAGGGCGGCGGCGACGCTGCGGGTGAGGCGCCGTTCAGGGCCGCCGTTCAGGGCCGTCGTTCAGGGCCGTCGTTCAGGGCCGTCGTTCAGGGCCGCCGTTCAGGGCCGCCGTTCAGGGCCGCTCGTCAGCGCCGACATCGCAGCCGGCGCCGATGGGGCGCAGGTCGCCGTCGAAATCCTCGGGCAGGCAATCGCCCGCTGGCACGAGGTTGCGGGCCGGCGAGCCAGCCGACAGATGCCCGTCGGTCAGCAGCTGGGGATTCGTGGGGTTCACGCCGATGATCGTGCGATCACCGGACGGGAACGAGCACCCGGTGCCGCTGCGATCGGTGCTGTTTCCGGCGAGCACCGAGGCCGCCACCGTGTAGAGCGCCGGCGACGACGGGCAAGCAAGACCAGTGGGGTTGCCAGTGACGGTGTTGAAGCGGAACACCGCCGTCACCGCCGGATTGTTGAAGAAGCCCGCCGAGTTGTTGACGAGCACGCCGCGGACGCCGTTGGCCCGCAGGACCGAGTTCTCGAGCTCGTGGCTCGACGCGAGCGCGAGGCCGCCGTTGGCGTTGTTCACGAACAGGCTACGCCGCACGACGAGCTGCGTGTTGGCGAACTGCTCGATGCCAAAGCGCCCCGTCGGCGTCGACGCCGACGGATCACCAAAGGTGCACGACGTGAATTCGGCGCGCGTGTTGGTCACGGTGTTGACCGCGCCTACCTCGACGGCGTTGCGGTTGTTCGACGGCGTCATGGCGTTGGTGGTCGTGTTGCGGATCGTGAGCCCCTGGACGCGCACCGTCTTGCCCGGCGCGTTGACGACGAGCGTCGCGCGCTGGGCATTGGTCAGCGTCGGTCCGCGCGGGGCTGCCGTCGTCACCTCGCCGACGAGCGTGAGCGCCCGGCTCACCGTCAGCGTCTGGTTGCTCGAGTTGTAGACGCCGGCTCGCACGAACAAGACGTCGCCGTCGAGGACGGTGCAGTTGGCGCCCGCCCCGTTGCAGCCCGCCGTCAGTGCCGCCGCCAGGGTCGCGAAATTCGGGCTCGTGCCGCCTATCGTCCAGAACTTCGTCGTCAGCGCGCACACGCTCGGCTCGCCGCCGCAGCCGAACCCCGCATCGATGGTGCATGTGGACGAGCAGCCATCGGCGACCTCACCTTGTTGATCGGGATTCGTGTTGCCGTCGTCGCAGGCCTCGCCGGCGCGCACGAGGCCGTCGCCGCACGCGGGCAGCAGGCAGCCGGTCAGGCAGGCGTCGGTGTTGTCGACGTTGCCGTCGTCGCAGTCTTCGACGCTCGCCTTGACCCCGTCGCCGCACGTCGCGGCGCAGACGCTCGGCGCGCCCGTGCAGGCGAAGCCGGTCTCCACCGCGCACGCCGCCGAGCAGCCGTCGCCGCCCTGCGCGTCGCCGTCGTCGCAGGCCTCGGCGCCGGCGCGGATGCCATCGCCGCACGTCGTCACGCAAGCGCTCGGCGCGCCGGTGCAGTCGTAGCCGATCTCTTCGGCGCAGGACGCCGAGCAGCCGTCGCCGGCGGCGACGTTACGGTCGTCGCAGGTCTCGCCGCCGACCACGGCGCCGTCGCCGCACACCGGACTGCACGCGCTGGTGGCGCCCGTGCAGGCGTAGCCGGGCTCGGTGGCGCACGCCGCCGAGCAGCCGTCGCCGCCGTCACGGTCCCCGTCGTCGCAGGTCTCACCGCGCACCACGCGGCCGTCACCACACGTCGCCACGCAGGCGCTCGGGGCGCCGCTGCAGGTGAAGCCGGTCTCGATTCGGCACAACGACGAGCAGCCGTCGGTGTCGGCGGCGTTGCCGTCGTCGCACTGCTCGGTGCCAGCGACGATGGTGTCGCCACACGGCGTCACGCAGCGGCTCGGCGTGCCGCTGCAGGCGAAGCCGACCTCGACGGTGCAGGTCGCCGAGCAGCCGTCGCCCGCGGCCTGCGCGCCGTCGTCGCAGGCCTCGCTGCCCGCGGTGAGGCCGTCGCCGCAGCGGGTCACGCACGCGCTCGGCGAGCCGGTGCAGGCGTAGCCGGGCTCGATGGCGCACACCGCCGAGCAGCCGTCACCCCCCTGCGGTGCCAGCACGCCGTCGCCCGGGTTGCCGTCGCCGTCGTCGCAGGCCTCGACCGCCGTCTTCAGGCCGTCGCCGCACAGCGCCGCGCAGACGCTCGGCGCCGCCCCCGCGCACTCGAAGCCGGACTCGATGGCGCACACCGCCGAGCAGCCGTCGCCGCCCTGCTCGTCGCCGTCGTCGCACGCCTCGTCGCCGAGGCGCAGCCCGTCGCCGCACACCGCCGCGCAGACGCTCGGCGTCGCGCCGGTGCCGCCGCCGCCAACGCAGGTGTAGCCCGGCTGCACCCGGCACAACGACGAGCAGCCGTCGGGGGCGCCTGTGGCGTCGAGGTCGGCGGCGTTAGCATCGTCACACTCCTCGACCGCCGTCTTCAGGCCGTCGCCGCAGATCGCGGCGCACTCCGTGGGCGCCGTGCCCGCGCACGCGAAGCCGGGCTCGCGCACGCAGCTCGCCGAGCAGCCGTCGCCAGCAGCCCGATTGTCGTCGTCGCACGCCTCGGCGCCGGCCTGCACGCCGTCGCCGCACTCCGTCACGCACGCGCTCGGTGAGTCCTGACAGGTGTAGCCGGGCTCCTCGAGGCAGCGCGCCGAACAGCCGTCGCCCTCGACGACGTTGTCGTCGTCGCAGCCCTCAGCGCCGGCCAGTACGCCGTCGCCGCAAGCGGTCGCGCAGCTGCTCGGTGAGCCCTGACAGGTGTAGCCGGGCTCCTCGAGGCAGCGCGCCGAACAGCCGTCGCCCTCGACGACGTTGTCGTCGTCGCACGCCTCGGCGCCGACGCGGATGCCGTCGCCGCAGGTGCTGGCGCAGGTGGTGATGCCGTCGTCGTCGACGGTGCACCGCCAGCCGGTCTCCTCGGCGCAGTCGGCGTCGCAGCCGTCGCCACTGTCGACGTTGCCGTCGTCGCACTGCTCGCTGCTGGCGGTCAGGCCGTCGCCGCAGATCGCCGCGCAGGCGCTGGGCGTGCCCGCGCAGGCGAAGCCCAGCTCGATGACACAGCTGGCAGTGCAGCCGTCGCCGGCGGCGTTGTTGCCGTCGTCGCAGTTCTCGGCGCCGGCGATCAAGCCGTCGCCGCAGCCCGCCGTGCACAGGCTCGGGGACCGGGAGCAGGAGTACCCCAGCTCGACGGCACACGTCGCCGAGCAGCCGTCGCCGCCGTCGAGGTCGCCATCATCGCAGCCCTCGGCGCGAGCCTTGACGCCGTCGCCGCACGCGGTCGCGCAGACGCTGGGCGAGCCGCCGCAGGCGTAGCCGGCCTCGACGGTGCAGCGGGCTGAGCAGCCGTCGCTGTTGGCGGTGTCGCCGTCGTCGCAGGCCTCGTCACCGACGCGGATGCCGTCGCCGCAAGACGTCGTGCACACGCTGGGCGAGCCGGTGCACGAGAAGCCCGCCTCGACGGCGCAGGCGGCGGCGCAGCCGTCGCCGCTGCGGTTGTCGCCGTCGTCGCACGCCTCGACGCTCGTCTTCAGGCCGTCGCCGCAGCGGGCGGCGCAGACGCTGGGCGCGCTGCCTGTGCAGACGAAGCCGTTTTCGACCAGGCAGCCCGCGGAGCAGCCGTCGCCGCTGCGGTTGTCGCCGTCGTCGCACGCCTCGTTGGACGCCTTGATGCCGTCGCCGCACGCGCTGCGGCAGGCGCTGGGCGCGCCCACGCAGGCAAAGCCCGCCTCGACGGCGCACGCCCCCGAACAGCCGTCACCGCCGTCGCGGTCACCGTCGTCGCACGCCTCGCCACCGGCGAGCGCGCCGTCGCCGCACGGGCTGGTGCATGCGCTGGGCGCGCCTGCGCAGGTGAAGCCGGGTTCGATCGTGCAGCCGGCGCCACAGCCGTCGCCGTCGTCCGCGTCGCCGTCGTCGCACGCCTCGCCACCGAAGAGCGCGCCGTCGCCGCACAGCGGCGCGCAGACGCTGGGCGCGCCCGCGCAGCGGTAGCCCTCCTCGACGACACACGCCGCCGAGCAGCCGTCGCCGCCGACGGCGGCGCCGTCGTCGCACGCCTCGGCGCCAGCCACGATGCGATCGCCGCAGGTCGTCGTGCAGGGCCCGGTGCCGGCAGGCCCGCAGGAGTAGCCCGGCTCGAGCCGGCAGGCGGCCGCGCAGCCGTCGCCGTCGACGGCGTTCTCGTCGTCGCAGGTCTCGACGCCGACGACGACGCCGTCGCCGCAGCGCGCGACGCACGGGCCCGTGCCTTCCTCGCCGCAGTCGAAGCCGGCCTCGACGACGCAGGAGAGCGAGCAGCCGTCGCCGTTGCGTGTGTTGCCGTCGTCGCAGGTCTCGACGCCGACGACGATGCTGTCGCCGCAGGCGGGCACGCAGGCGCCCGGCCCGCTCGGGCAGTCGAAGCCGCGCTCAATGGCGCAGGCTGCCGAGCAGCCGTCATCGTCGAGAGCGTTGGCGTCGTCACAGCGCTCGTCGTCATCGAGGGCGCCGTTGCCGCACAGGACCGGCCGCTCGACCTCGGAGAGTCTCACCGTCAGGGTCGCCAGCTGGCGGGCGACGGTCTGCACGCTGCCGTCGCCGCGGGCGACGGCGACGCCGTCGTCGGCGCCGCCCTGGTAGCCCTGAACGACGACCTGGAGCGCGCGGTCGATGTAGGGGGCCGGCAGGTTGAAGCCGACGGTGGTGCGGGCCTCGGTGATGAGCTCGGGGAAGCGCGGCGCCAGCACCGTGCGTGCATCGTCGCCGTCCACGTCGAACGCGATCTTCAGCTGGTCGACCAGCCAGCCGGGGTCGAGCTCGACCTCGATCTGCAGGTTGGCGTCACCGCCGCAGGCCGCAACGAGCGTGACGAGGACGAGCGCCGCCGCGGAGCGGGCGCGGCGCACGACGCGCGAGGATGCGGGATGCCGGGTCATCAGGCGTTACCTCAGGTCGAAGGTGCCTAGGTCGCCCTGCGGCGGCGGGGCCGGCGGCTGAAGCGCGAGGGCGGCGGCGAGGGCCCCGCCGGTGACGACGACGAGGGCGACGGCGCCGACGGTCATCAGCACCGTGGGATCGACGGTCACCGGCGGCGGCGCTGGGTCGTCGTGCAGCTCGGGGGGCGGCATCGCCGTGGTCGCCGGCGGCGCGGGGGACGGCGGGGCCGGCTTCGCCTCGTCGGCGGGCGGGGTGCTCTCTTCGGGAAAGGGCTCGCCTGCCGGCGCGGCCTCCTCGGGGAACAGCTCGCCCGCCGGCGGCGACTCCTCGCCGCCCCCGAGCTCGAGGGCGAACTCGTCGGGAGCCGCACCCTTCAGGTCGGAGATGAGCTGCTCCGCCGCAGCGCGACGCGCACCGTTGGGCGCGTCGGTCAGGTACCGCTCGTACGACGAGATCGCGAGATCATTCTGGCCCCTCTGCTGGAAGCAGCGCCCCATCTTGAGGAACAGCTCGGGTTCGGCCTGCAGCTTGTAGGCGGCGCGGTACGCCGTCAGCGCCGCGTCGTACTCGCCCTTGACGAACAGCTCGTCGGCGGCGGCGACGCTCTGGGCGGCCTCGGCGGGCGTCCCCGCCCGCGCCGACATCGAAGGCAGCGGCGTCGCCAGCAACGCGAGGCTCACGATCACGTGCTTCATCACGGACTCCCAGGGCATCAGGGTCGTTGTAGGGTACGGGAGCCTGCCGCCGCCACTACGGCGCGCCCTGCCCCCGTGACCCGCGACGCAGTAGACGCCCCGTATGAACGAACCGCTGCAGGCCTTCCTCGCCGAACACCTGGCGCTACCCCTGTCGTGGACCGGGGCGGTGGCGGTGGCCGTCGCCGTCGTCATCGTCCTCGAGTTCTTGAACCGCCAGCTGTTCCTTGGGCTGCAACGGCTGGTAGTGCGCACCGAGACCAAGCTCGACGACCTGCTGCTGAAGCAGATGCGCTGGCCGGCGCAGGCGCTGGTGTTCCTCGCCGCCATACACGTGCTGTTCACGCTGCGCGGCGGCGAGAGCGAGACCAGCTCCAAGGCCGTCACCATCGTCGAGCTGCTGCTCATCGCCTACATCGTCATCGAGGCGCTCGAGATGGCCGTCATCCACTACTGGCTCGGCGAGCGGAAGAAGGTGCTGGTCCCCAATGTCGTCCGCCACCTGATCCTCGTGGTCATCTACAGCGTCGCCGCGCTGTCGATCGTCACCGCCGTCACCGGCGTAAACGTCGTGCCGCTGCTGGCGACGTCGACGGTGATCACCGTCGTGCTCGGCCTCGCGCTGCAGGACACCCTGGGCAACCTGTTCGCCGGGCTCGCGCTCAGCCTCGAGCAACCGTTTCGCGAGGGCGACTGGATCTACATCGACGGTATCGAGGGCCGCATCGAGCACATGGGCTGGCGCGCCACCCACCTGCGCACGTTCACCCGCGACGTGCTGGTGTTCCCGAATTCAGTGCTCAGCAAGGCCAAGGTCCAGAACTTCGACCGGCCCGAGAAGCTCACCGGCCGCAACGTCGAGGTGCCCGTCGCCCTGCACGCGCCCCCCGCCGAGGTCGAGGCCGCGCTGCAGGCGGCGGTGGCGAAGACGGCGTCGCTGCTCGCCGAGCCGGCGTCCAAGGCGTGGTTCGTCGCCACCACGCCGCTGTACCACCGCTACGTCATGCGCATCTGGGTCTCGGACTTCGCCACCCACGACGACGCCGAGAGCGACTTCATGAAGGCGCTGTTCCTCGAGCTGCGCGCCCGCGGGCTCGCGCTGGTGGAAGGGAAGGCCGGCGCCGGCGTGGACGGCCAGGGCGGCGGCGTCGTGGCCACCCCGCCGCGCTGAGCCCTTCGCCCTGAGTGACTGCGGGGGAAGGAGACGCGCTGTTCGAGCGCAGCGGCGCCGCTTCAGATCACCGCTTCAGGGCGCCGCTTCATGACGCCGCGCCGAACGACAAAGCGCCCTCGGCCAGAATTGGGAGAGGGCAGCGGCGAAGCCGCGGATGAGGGCCTTACTTGGCGGCGAGCACCTTGACGGTGGTCTTCATCTGCTTGCTGGTGTTCTTGTCGTGGGCTGACATCGTCAGGATGCCTTCGACGTTGCAGTCGAAGACGACCTCGACCTTGACGCTGCCGCGCGGCCCCTGACGGATGCCCGAGAACGTGAACTCGCCGAGCAGCTCGTTGCTCTGTGCCTTGTCTTGGTTGTCGCCCTGATAGATGCGCATGATCAGCTCGACCTGGTCGTCCTCGCTGGTCGTGAAGGTCAACGACTTCTGGTTCGGCACCGGCGCGTTGCGCTTGAAGATCTCCTGCATCCGTCCGTCGGCGCGCTCGATGCCGATCGCCATCGGGATGACGTCGAGCAGCTGCACCTTCTGGTCGACGGCGTCGGTCTCGAGGCTGTGGGCGTACAGGGCGGCGCCGATGGCGACGGCCTCGTCGGGGTGCACGCTCTTGCTCGGCGGCTTGCCGAAGAACTCGAGCACCGCGCGCTGCACGGCGGGCCAGCGGGTCTGGCCACCGACGAGCAGGATCTCGTCGAGCTGGGCGACAGTGATGCCGGCGTCCTTGATCACCATGTCGGCGATCTCGATGGTGCGCTTCACCATCGGCTCGGTGATCTCCTCGTACAGCTTGCGCGTGATGACCGTGTTGATGTCGAGGGGCGTGCCCTCGGGGGTCATCGTCACGAACGGGATGGAGAACGGCGCCTCGGTGCGCGCCGACAGGTCGATCTTCGTGCGCTCGGCCAGGTCCTTGATGCGCTGCATCGCGATCGGATCCGTCGACAGGTCGAGCCCGTGCTTCGCCTGGAAGTCGTCGATGACGTACTTGATGAGCGCGTTGTCCCAATCGATGCCGCCGAGGAAGATGTCGCCGCCGGTGGCCTTCACCTCGAACGTCCGTCCGCGGATGTCGATGACGCTGACGTCGAAGGTGCCGCCGCCGAGGTCGTAGATGGCGACGGTCTGGTTCAGATTGCGCTTGATGCCATAGGCCATCGCCGCCGCGGTGGGCTCGTTGATGACGCGCACGACCTCGAGGCCGATCAGATCACCGGCCTCCTTGACCGCCTGCCGCTGCTTGTCGTTGAAGTACGCGGGCACCGTGACGACGGCCTTGCCGATAGGCCGGCGCAGATAGTCGCTGGCGACGGTGCGGCACGTGTTCAGGATCTTGGAGCTCACCTGCTGCAGGTTGAACTCCTGGTTCCCGAGGCCGATCATCACGTTGCCTTCGTTGCCGGCCTTCATGTCGTAGGCGAAGTACTCGCCCATCTTCTTGACGAAGCCCGACTGGAAGTCGCGGCCGACGAGGCGCTTGGCGCCGTAGACTGTGCGCTTGGGGTTGAGCAGCCACTGGCGCTTGGCCTCGTAGCCGACGAGCTCGTTGCCTTTGTCGTCGATCGCGAAGATCGACGGGATCGTCGTCTCGCCGCCGCGGTAAGGGATGACCTTCACGTTGCCGTCGTCCTCGACGATAGCCGCGCACGAGTTCGTCGTCCCCAGATCGATGCCGATGATGTTGCCGGGCACCGTGGCCTCCTGAAACCTTTGCGGAACTGGGATCCTTTCGTGCGGACCCCGAAATAGAACCGACCGAGTGCTTAGCATCGTGTCGCCCGCGGCCTCAACCGCGCGACCCGCCTGTCCGACGAGAGCGGCCGCCGCCCGTCAGTAGGCCAGCGACGGCGGCGGCGTCTCGCTGGGTGGGGAGTTTTTTTGACCGGGCGAACCGGGGACGCGCGGGCCCGCCTTCCTCTTCATCTGCACGTCGATGGCGTTCAGCGTCGCCGTCGTCGCCAGATAGGGCACCGCCAGCAGCAGCGGCATGCCGACGACGGTGACGGCGGCGACGGCGCTCCAGCCGAGCATCGAGATGAGCCACGTCGCGGCGAGGTCGCCGTTCATCTCGGCGCCCTTCACGGCCACGAGCGGGCCCCACAGGCTGCCGCACGCCGGCGCGCACAGGTAGCCGAGCAGAAGCGACAGGAACTGCCCTTCCTTGACCGCCGGCAGCGCCGCCGGGCTCAGCTGGTAGCTGAAGTACTGCTCGAGGGGGGTCTGCACGTGGTCGGCGGCGTTGGGGTCGGGCGTCGGCGTGTTCTGCGCCAGCCGCACCGGCGCGCGCGGGTCGCGCCCGTCGACGACGGCAGCCCGCGCCGCCCACGACGAGCGGGGCTGTGTGGCGGCGGTCGGCGGGGGCAGCGTCGACGGGGTGGACAGCGAGGCGACGAGGGCGAGCGCGGCGAACATGGGGGGGCTCCGACGTGGTTGCAGGAGGGTATCGCACGTCGCCGCGCGCGTTCTCAAGAGCGCGAAACATAGCGGCCGTCGTCCTCGACGACGCGGCCGTCTTCGACCAGGGCCTGCGCGATGGCCACCACCGAGCGCGCCGCGAAGGCCCACATGGCCGGCGGCGTGTCGACGCCGTAGACGGCGGCGAGGACGTCATCGACGGTGGCGTGGCCGGCGGCGATGGCGTGGGCCACGGCCTCGTGCCGGGCGCGGCGGTGGTCGAGCTGCTGCTGCAGGCGGGCGACGCCGTCGACGAGCAGCGGGCCGTGGCTCGGGATCAGGGCGCGGGGCGCGAGCGCGAGCAGGCGCTGCAGCGAGCACAGGTAGGTGTTCATGTGCCCCTCGGGCGGGTCGATGAGGATCGACCCGGTACCGGCCACCATGTCGCCAGCGACGAGCAGGGCGAGGTCGGGCTCCCACAGGCACAGGTGGCCGCGGGCGTGCCCGGGCGTGTGCACGGCGACGAAGCGGCGCGCCGGGCCGCCGGGGCCCGCCGGCAGGGCCAAGACGTGACCGTCGTCGATGACGGCGTCGACGGCGACGTCGACCTGCGCCGCGGTGAGCGCGTGGGCGTACACCGGGCAGCCCCAGACCTGCCGCAGGCGGGCGGCGTCGCCGGTGTGATCGTGGTGGTGGTGGGTCAAGAAGATGCCGGCGACGCGGCGGCCGTCGAGGATCGTGCGCAGCAGCGCGTCGAAGCGGGCGCGCTCGTCGTCATAGGGCGTGGCGGGGTCGACGAGCAGCACGTCGCCGCCGCCGAGCACCGGGGTGTTCGTGTGGGTCGCCGGCCACAGCGTCGGCGTGCGGGCGTCGAGCAGGACGACGCCGGGCGACAGAT
This sequence comes from Deltaproteobacteria bacterium, assembly GCA_016874845.1. GTDB lineage: Bacteria > Myxococcota > UBA727 > UBA727 > VGSZ01 > VGSZ01. The sequence goes on along the minus strand of VGSZ01000024.1, from coordinate 13,204 downwards.
CGCGGCGGCAGCGGTCGGCCTCGGCGACCGGCCCGCGCAGCCGGGCGAGGCCGACATCGTCGACGATCGTGCTGCTTTCGACGTCGGCGAGGCGCAGCACGAGATCGCGGATCGGGGGCAGCAGGAACGCCCGGCCGGCCTGCCAGTCGGCGGCGATCGCGGCGGGGGCGCGAAAGCCGCACGCGGCCAGCTCGCCGACGAGGGGCGCGCGCCACGCGAGCGCGTCGTCGTGGTCCACCGACAGCAGGTAGCGCCGCACGGCGAAGCTGCCCTCCATCGTCGTCCACGTCGACAGCGGCACGAGGGCGCGGTCGTCGAGCACCAGCCCGGTGGCCGCGAGCGCCGCGCCCAGCGGGCGGCCGGCGGCGAGGGCGGCGTGCAGGGCGTCGATCGCGTCGGCGGCGGCCCGGGCGCCGTCGTGGGTGCAGACGACGACGAGGCCGGCCTCCTCGAGGGCCTCGCGCAGGGCGGCGGCGCGGGCGGCGTGCTCGGGCGCGTCGGCGGCGCCCCGGGCCAGCGGCAGCGCGTGGTCGTCGACGTCGACGGCGCCGCCAGGGAAGGCCAGCGTGCCCGGCCACGAGCGGGCCTTGCTGGTGCGCACGCCGACGAAGACGGCGCCGTCGGCGCGGCGCAGCACCAGACCGGCGCCGGGGGCCGGGGCGCGTTCGTTCATGGGGCGCTCCTTCACGGGGCAGTCCGCGGCATCGACGACGACGATAGCGAGCCGGGGGGCGCCGCGGCGATCACGGGCGCCAGCGCGGCGACGGCGAAAGCAGCCGCTGCGCGCGGGCGACGCGGTCGTCGGGGGTCAGCGAGTCGTCGTCGCCGCGGGCGAAGGCGTGGAAGTCGTCGCGGCTGCGGAACGCCGACGTGCGCAGGTCGAACGGCAGCACCTTGAGCAGCAGGGGCAGCAGGACGAATCCGCCGGGCAGCGCGAACACGGCGAGGGCCGGTACGGCCTTCACCAGGTCCACCAGCTGCTCGCGCATGCGCCGCTGCTCGTCGTCGCTGAGCGACTGGCCGCTCGCCCGTCGCGCCAGCAGCACGCCGAGGTCGCCGGTCTCGCGCACCTCGGTCCACAGCGTCTCGGCGTTGTCGAACACCACCCGCGCCACCCGCACCGCCCACGGCGGGTTCCCGGCGGCGAAGCCGGCGGCGTCGGCGAGCGGGTCGAACGCCGTGGCGTGGCGCTGCACGAAGTCGGCGACGCGCCGCCGGATGCGCGCCTGGGTCGTGCGCGCCACGCCGAGCGTGTCGCCCAACGCCCGCAGGTGCGAGAGCTCGTCGGCGGCGACGCGGCCGTCGACGACGGCGGCCAGCGCCACCTGCAGGAACACCCGCGCGCGCGCTTCGGGGGGCACCCACGGCAACAGGCGCGCGAGGTCGGGCGGGCGCTTCACCACCTCGAGCAGGCGCGCCGTCTGGTCCTTCGGCAGGCCGAGGTGCTCGACCTGCCACGCCGATGCCTGGCGGACGACGTCGACGTCGAGGACCTCGCGCCACTCGGACAGGCCGGCGATGGCGGCGGTGACCGCCAGCCGCTCGCGGGCCAGCTGCTCCTGCACGCGCTGCACGAGCGGCGGGCCAACGACGGCGCCGTCGAGCACGTCGACGGCGGTCAGCACGAGCGCGCGCGCGTCGGCGGCGACGAAGGCGCGGTGCAGCGTCAGCCCGACGAGGGGGTTGCCGCCGAGGTAGCGGCGCCGTGCGAGCTCGCGCTCGAGTGACGCCAGCGCCCGCTCGGCCCGCGCCGTCGTCGACAGCGCGAGCACGCCAGCGTCGCCACCGTGGGCAAGCAGCCGCGCGTCGTCGCCGTCGGGCGAGCCCCAGACGACGGCGGCCGCCGCCAGCAGCGCCGTGCGCGTCGTCATCGCCCGCGCCGGCAGGGGAGCCGCCGCGTCACCCACCACGTCGTGGGCGACGGCCAGCAGGCGCAGCAGCGGCTCGAGCTCGAGGGCGTCGCGCGACGGGCGCTGCCCCGCCGCGAGCAGCGGCGTGCCGAAGACCAGCCCGCGGCGGCCGAGCGAGGCGTACGCCTGGCGCCGCGCCCGCGTCGACGTCGACGACAAGAACGACGACGTGGGCGCCGGCGGGATCGTCGGCGACGACGCGGTCAGCTCGTCGAGCAGGCGTTCGAGCCAGCGGCGGGGCGGGGGCACAACGGGATCTTGTGCCGGATCGCGGCGGCGCCGTCACGTCGCCGGCGCGGCGGGCACGGCAGCGGGGTCGATGGCGGCGACGACGGCGGCGAGGTCGGCGGGCAGCGGGCTGTGGAACGTGAGCCGCGCGCCGGTGCGCGGGTGGGAGAACGCCAGCGTCGCGGCGTGCAGGGCCTGTCGTTGCAGCCGCTGGGTGGCGTCCTTGACCGGGCCGGGCTTCAGGCGGCGCTCGGCGTGGCCGCCGCCGTACAGCGTGTCCTGCAGCAGCGGGTGGCCGCGGTCGGCCAGGTGCACACGGATCTGGTGGGTGCGGCCGGTCAAGAGCGTGACGTCGACGACGGCGACGCCGCCGGCGGCGGCGCGCACGCAGAAGCGCGACGCGGCCCGCCGCAGGCCCCCGCGGCCGCTGTCGTCGTGGGGCACGGGCAGCCGCGACGTGAAGCGCCGGCGATCGCCGTGGGCGCGGGCGTGGCCGGTGACGACGTCGAAGGGGCGGCCGACGTCGCCGGGGACGCCGAGGCAGACGGCGACGTAGCGCTTGTCGACGGCGCGGTCGTGGAACTGCCGGGCCAGCGCGCGCAGGGCCTCGTCGTGCTTCGCCACCACGATCAGGCCTGAGGTTTCCTTGTCGAGGCGGTGCACGATGCCCGGCCGCCGCTGCCCGCCCACCGACAGCCCGGGAAACCGATGGAGCAGCGCGTGGGCCAGCGTGCCGCGCTCGTGCCCCGGCGCCGGGTGCACGACGAGCCCAGCGGGCTTGTCGATGACGCACAGGTCGTCGTCGGAGAACACCAGCGACAGCGGCAGGTCCTCGGGCACGAGCGCCGCGGGCGCCGCCGCGGGGACGTCGACGACGACGACCTCGCCGCCGCGCAGCCTCGCCGAGGCCCGGGGCACGCGCCCGTCGAGGGTGACGCGGCCCTGCGCGACGAGCGCGGCGACGCGCGAGCGCGACAAGGAAGGCAGCAGGCGGGCGACGACGGCGTCGACGCGGTCGCTCCGGGCGTCAAACGGCACGGCGAGGCGGTGGTGGCTGGCGGACGCGACCGGCCCGGTGGACGCGGCGCCGTCGTCGTCCTCGAAGGACTCGTCGTCGAGCGGGTCGTCGCCGGGCGGGTCGTCGTCGCGTCGGGGGACGTCGACGGGGTCGCCGGGGCGGCTCACCAGATCTTCGACTTCACGTGGCCCTTGGACTTCAAGATGATGTCGACGACGGCGCGGTCGAAGTAGTTGGTGCGCTCGTACAGGTCGGGGGCGACGCGGGTGCGGTACAGCTCGCGGCCCTCTTCGATCTCGTCGCGCAGCTCGGTGAACAGCTTGTCCTCGGTGAGCCCGCGCACGATCTTCTCTTCGTTGTACAGCGAGATATCGCTGGCGATGGTGCGGGCGAGGCGGAGAGCGCGGTCGGGCGTGTCGATCAGCTGGGCCATGCGTGTGTTCATAGCACCGCCGACCGCGCGGGGCGCGTTTCGCGCCACGGCGCCCGCTGGCCCGTCGCCGGCGTCAGCGGAACGGATCCGCGAAGCGGACGTCATCGACGACGGCGCGGTCGGTGAGCGTGAGCAGGAAGGCCTTGAGCGCGGCCTTGTCGGCGGCGGAGAGGTTCAAGCGGCGGGGGGTGATGGTGCCGGGCGGCGAGCCGGGCGGCGGCGGGCCGCGCAGCCGCCCATCGAGGTTCGGGTGGGGCTGCACCCGCTGGTCGTAGTGGTCGATGACGTCGTCGAGGGTGGCGAGGCGGCCGTCGTGCATGTAGGGCGCGGTCAGCGCGACGTTGCGCAGCGAGGGCGACTTGAAGCGGCCGAAGTCGGCGGGCCGCCCGGTGACGTCGCCGCGGCCGTCGTCGATGTCGTCGCCGAGGCGGCCGGCGGTGGCGTCGAGGCCGTTGTGGACGGCGGCGAGGATCAGGAAGACGGCCTGGTTGGCGCGCACCGGCGGCGGCGCGCCGGGCCCGGGGGGCGGCGGCGGCGGCCCGGCGTCGAGGTGGCAGGCGGCGCAGCCGGCCCCGCCGCCGGGGGCGCCGGGGGGCCGCAGGAACAGGTCCTTGCCGCGGTTCTCGACGGCGGAGAACGTCGCGAAGGGCGGGTTCACGTTGCCCTGGGGGAACGTCGCCGACACGGTGGTGGCGATGCCCTCGTCGTAGCGCGAGCGGACCGCGGCCACCGCGCGGATAAACTGGGCCAGCGCGCGGCTGATGCGGTCGGCGGTGACGTCGGGGGAGCCGAACGCGCGGGAGAACAGCGTCGCCGCCCACGGCTGCGCGGCGATGGCGTCCTCGGCCTGCGCGAGGGTCAGGCCCATCTCGACGGGGTCCTGGATCGGTTGCAGCACCTGCGCCTCGAGAGTGGCGGCGCGCTCGTCCCAGAAGAACGCGCCGTTGTTCACGAAGCGCGCGTCCGCCAGCGACATCGCGTTGCGGTGGCCTGCGCCACCGGCGAAGCCGGTCGAGAAGCGGTCGGGGTCGCTGAAGCCCGCCGCCGCCTGGTGGCACGTGGCGCAGCTGACGGTGTCGTTGCGCGACAGCGCCGTCGCGTAGAACAGCACGCGCCCCAGCGTCGCGCCGTCGTCGGTGATCGCGTTGTCCACCGGCGTGTTGTCCAGACCACGCACGAAGTCCGACTGGAAGTGCGCCGGCAGCGGCTCGTCGTACGCGTACGGCGTCGACGGCAGCGTCAACGACGCGAGGGGGTCTTCGCCCTCGCCCTCTCCTTCGCCCTCTCCTTCGCCCTCTCCTTCGCCCTCTCCTTCGCCCTCTCCTTCGCCCTCTCCTTCGCCTTCGCCGTCCGGTCCCTCGCGATCTCCGGGCAGCCGGCCCCCGCAGGCCGGCCCGAAGGCGAAGAGAGCGGCGACGAGGAGCAGGCGCGGGTTGGGCATCGACGACCTCTGACGACCGGGTGGGCGACGGCGCGGGATGACTCATGCAAAGGAGAGCATGCTTCGCGTCGTGGGAGCCAGCGCGCCGCCGTCGCCCGCGTCCTCGACGGCAGACGACGGTCGCGACCCCGGCGTGCTCGCAGGGTGCTGAAAAATGCTCGTCGCTGCTGCTCTCAGCACCCTGCTCGATCCAGCTCGCGCTCGTCGTCGACGAGGGCGAAAAGGACCTCGCGGGGCGCTGAAGAACGCCGAGCGGTCTTGAGCACCCTGCGAGTGCCGCGAGCGATGCGCCAGAGCCGTGCGACGACGAGGGGCGAACCGCCCGCGCCCCGCCCCTGTGGGCGTGGCCGGGAGCGAAGTCGACGATGAGCACGTCGGCGCCGACGTCGCCCGCGAGCTCGCCCACGGCGGTCGTCACCCCGTCGTGGCCGCGGGGCGCGCTCGCCGTGGTCGCCTGCTGCGTCGTGGTGCTCGTGTCGATGTCGATCCAGCTGCCGGGGCTCCTGACGGGCGACGCCGTGCTGGCTGAGCCCGACGTGACGACCATCGAGCTCGCCCAGCGGCGCCATTGGTGGCAGACGCCCGGCGGCGCGGCGGGCCTCCACCCGCTCGGGCACCTCGGCGCGCCGGTGTGGGCGCTGCCGGCGGCGGGGGTGGCGTTCCCGACGACGTGGCTGTTCGCGCCGCTGCCCGGTGAGCTCGCCGTGGGCGTCGCCTGGCTCGTGCAGGGCTGCGTGTTCGCGGTGGGCTGGCTGTGGGCGCTGCGCCGGCTCGGGCTCGGCTGGCCGGCGTCGTTGTGTCCGGCGTGGTTGTTCGTGGTGTCGGGGCCGATGTGGTCGTTCCACGCCGTCGGCACGATGGATCTGGCCAGCGTCGCCGGCACGGGGTGGCTCGTGGGGGCCGCGCACGCGTGGTGCCGCGCACCGACGGCGGGGCACGCGTCGCTCGTCGGGATCCTGCTGGCCACGATCTTCGTCGCCGGCGACCCGCTGATGGTGCCGCTGGCCGCCCTCGTCGCCGTCGTCGTCGCCTGGCCGCACCGCCCGCCGCCGGCGCGCGCCTGGCAGCGGGCGTGGTCACGGCCGGCGTCGGCGCGCTGGGGCTGCTGACGCCGTTGCTGCTCGAGGCGCGGGCGTTCTTTCCGCTGTCGAAACGGGCGGCGCCGTTCCTGCTGTCGCCCTAGGAGCAGCTCGCCTACTCGACGCCGCCGGCGCGGCTGCTTCTGGTCGTGTGCGGCGCCTTCCGCCTGAGCGCCGACGAGATCGAGCGCGTGAACGCCGGCGGGATGAACCCCACCGAGTTCTGGTACCCGCGCCTGACCGTGGTCGTCGTCGCGCTCGGCCTGTTCGCCGTGGGCCTGCGCGCGGCGCTGCGGCAGCGGCGCGCGCTGTGGGTCCTTGCCGTCGTCGCCGTCGTGCTCGTGGCGCTGAGCCTCGGCCGCTGGTCGACGTGGTCGGCGTGGGCGTGGCAGCACGTGCCGCCGTTGTCGTCGTGGCGGTTTCCCGAGCGGCTGTGGCGGCCGGCGCTCGTCTGCGGTCTGCCGCTGGTCGCGCTGGGGCTGCACCAGCTCGCCGTCGCCCGCGGCGCGCGCGTCGCCGGCGTCGTCGGCGGGCTCGGCGTCGTCGAGCTCCTGGCGCAGACGCCGGCGCCGCTTTTGGCCGAGCCGTGGGAGGCGCCGCCCGAGTTCGCGGCGCTGCGGTCTGCGGCGGCGACGCACGACGTGCGCATCGGGGTCGACCGGCGCACCGACCGGGCCCGACCCGAGCCGCGCTTCGACACGCGCGCGCTGGGCCTGCCGATGGTGCGGCCGCCCGACTCGTCGGGCTCCCCGATCCTGAAGTACCTGCCCCTCGAAGACCTGCCGAACCACCGGTCGCTGCAGTGGCTCGGCATCAGGCACCTGATCGTGCCCCTGCCCACCGACGGCGCCGTCGACGCCCGCTTCGGCCTGCGCGACGACACGAACCCCCTGGGCGACACCGGCTACGGCCTGCGCAGCGTCGTCGCGTCGGGGCCGCGCCTGGGCCTGCTGTGGCCGCGCGCCCGCCCCGGCGTGCCGTTCGACCGCGCCCTCACCAACGACCCACCCACGACGACGCCCGACGGCGCGGTGCCCCTCGCCGTGCCGCGGGTCGACCGACGCCGGCGCGCTCGTGAGCGCGCTGGCCGCTGGCGCCGCCCTCGTCGACGACCGGCGGCGCCTGCGGGATGGCGCGCTGACGACGGCGGCCCCGCTGCCCCCGCGGCCGCCGGAGCTGGTCGACGACGACGACGACGACGGCGATGACGACGACGACGACGACGCCTGCGCCGCCGCGGCCGCGACGCCGGTGCCGCTGTCGGTCCGCGCCAACGTCGACCGCATCGAGGCCCACCCGTCGTCGCCGTGCGCGACGGTGCTGTCGGTGCCGTGGCGGTTCCTGCAAGGGTGGCGGGGCACTGTCGACGGCAGCGACGCCGACGTCGTCGCCGTGAACTCGCTGACCCTCGGCGTGGTGTTGCCTCCCGGGGACCACGACGTCGTCTTCGCGTGGCGGCCGCCGGGGGCGCGCGGCGTGCCGGTGGCGGCGGCGACCGCCGTCGGCGTCGGCTTGCTGGTCGCGGCCGACGCGCTGCGTCGCCGGCGTCGACCCTCGACGACGCCCTGAGGCGCGGCGGACGGGACGCCAGGCGAGGCGCGGCGCCGGTCACCAAGCGAGTCGAGCGCCCTCGACGTGCGGGAGCGAGCGACGACGACTGGGCAACAAGGTCGCTGCCGACTGTCCGTCCGCCTCTCAGCTGACGACGGGCAGGCCCTTCTTCGGCTTCTTGCCCCCGGCGCCGCCGGCGCCCTTCAGCGAGCCGCCGCTGATGCTGATCGACGGCGGGGCCAGCGCCTCGGGGTTGTCGTGGGCGGTCTTCGCCAGCGACGTCGCCACCTCGCGGGCGAGGTTCAGGAACGCGCGGGCCGATGCCGACTGCGGGAACTTCTTCACGACGGGCTCGCCGGTGTCGCCGCCGCCGACGACGCCGGCCTCGAGGGGCACCTCGCCGAGGAACGGCACGCGCATCCGCTCGGACGCCTGGCGGGCGCCGCCGTGGAAGAAGATCTCGTGCCGCTTGTTGCAGCCGTCGCACAGGAAGTAGCTCATGTTCTCGACGACGCCGAGGCAGGGGATCGACACCTTGTCGAACATCGCCTTGGCGCGGATGACGTCGGCCAGGGCCACGTCCTGCGGCGTCGACACGATGACGGCGCCGGCGACGATCACCTGCTGCGAGATGGTCAGCTGCACGTCGCCGGTGCCCGGCGGCATGTCGACGACGAGGTAGTCGAGCTCGCCCCAGCCGACGTCCTTGAACAGCTGCATCGCCGCGCTGGCGATCATCGGCCCGCGCCACACCATCGGCGTCGACGTGTCGACCAGGAAGCCGATGGACATCAGCTTGACGCCGTAGCGGTCGAGGGGGGCGATCTGCGGCCGCTGCGGGTCGGACGACGGGATGGTGCCCGGCCGCGTGCCGTCGGCGATGCCGAACATCGTCGGCGCCGAGGGACCATAGATGTCGGCGTCGAGCAGGCCGACCTTGCAGCCCAGCTGCGCGAGCGCGACGGCGAGGTTGCTGGCCACCGTGCTCTTGCCGACGCCGCCCTTGCCCGACGCCACGAGGATCACGTTGGCGATCCCCGGCAGCGCGCCCTTCTGCCCGTCAGCCTGCACCGCCGGCTTCACGTCGCTGGTGCTCTCGACGACGACGGGGACGTCGGCGCCGAGCACGCCCTGCACCGTAGCCACGACGTCGGCCTCGAGCTGCTCGCGGTCCTTGAGCGCCGGCGTCGGCAGCACCAGCTCGACGACGACGCGCGTGTCCTTGCCGGCGCGGTCGGTGCGCAGCGCGTCGACGATGCCCAGATCCACGATCTGGTCGCCGATGTGCGGGCACGACAGCCGGTTCAGCTCGGCCAGCACCTGCGGGTGCTTGTCGGCGAGCAGCGTTTCGAGGTCGGGGGTCTTCTTGCCGAATCCAAACATGTCGCGGCTGTAGCGACGTCGGCGCGCCGAAGCAAAGCCATCGCTCCCCCCCCTTGCTACAAAGTCCTCCTATGCCGCCCGCCGAACCCGTCGTCGTCGAGCCCGTCGTCGAGCCCGTCGTCGTCGAGCCGGCCGGCAGCGCGCGCTTCGTCGTCGACGACGAAGCCCTGTGGCCGGCGGTGGCGGCGCTTGCGGGGCGGCGCGTGGTGGCCTTGACCGGCGCCGGCATGTCGACGGCGTCGGGCATCCCCGACTACCGCGGCCCGCTGACCCGGCAGAAGGCGCGCAACCCGGTGCGCTTCGCCCAGTTCGTCGGCGACGAGCGCGCCCGCCGCCGCTACTGGGCCCGCGCCACCCTCGGCTGGCCGCGCATCCGCGACGCCGTCGACAACGACGCCCACCGCGCCCTCGCCGCGCTCGAGACGCGCGGGCGCCTGACCGGCGTGATCACACAGAACGTCGACCGCCTGCACACAAAGGCCGGCAGCCGCCGAGTCGTCGAGCTGCACGGCGCCCTGCGCGACGTCGGCTGCCTGGCCTGCGGCCACGTCGTCGATCGCGACGACGTGCAGGCGCGCCTGATCGCGGCGAACCCCGGCTTCCTCGTCGTCGCCGCCGCCGCCGCCGCCGCGCAGGCCGCCCCCGACGGCGACGTCGACCTGCATGACGGTCTGGTCGACGACTTCGTCGTCGTCGCCTGCGCACGCTGCGGCGGCGCGCTGAAGCCCCGCGTCGTCTACTTCGGCGAGAACGTCGCCGCCGACGTCGTCGCCGCCGCGCGCGCGCTGGGGGACGACGCCGACGCGCTGCTCGTGGCCGGCACGTCGCTCGAGGTCTACTCGGGCCGCCGCTTCGTCGACGCCGCCTGCGCCCGCGGCATCCCGGTCGTCATCGTGAACAGGGGGCCCACCCGCAGCGACGACCGCGCCACCGTCAAGATCGAAGGCGACGTCGTCGATGTGCTCGTCCGCCTTGCCCGCGCCGTCGCGTGACGCCCGGCGCGGGCGGCGCGAAGAAATCGGCGGTGTCGGCGGTCACGAGAGTCACCGCCGTGGCGCGACGGTGACCATTCGCTGACCAGACGACGGCGTGGCCGTGGAGAGCCGGTGATGCAGCGCGTGCACACAGGTCTCTTCACGAGGAGGCCGCGATGCCCGCGACCGCGAACCCCCTGTCCCGCGTCCGCTTCGACGGCAGCGACCGCGCCCTGCGAGACGAGCTGCGCGCGCGCCGAGGCGTACTTCGCCGACGGCGGTACGAAGAAGACCGCGAACGCGGCGATGATGGCCAAGACAGTCTTCTGGCTGCTGGCTGCGGCCCTGCTCTACGCCGTCACCGCCGGCGGCGCGCTGCCGGCGCTGGTCACCTGGCCGCTCGCGGCGCTGCTCGGCGTGGTCATGGCCGCCGTCGGCTTCAACGTCGGCCACGACGCCATCCACGGCGCGTGGTTGGAGAAGCAGTGGGTCAACCGCCTGCTCGCCCGCACCTTCGACCGGCTCGGCGCCAGCGCGACGACGTGGGCCGAGGCGCACAACTTCGTGCACCACACGTACACCAACGTGCCCGGCGTCGACCACGACCTCGAGCCCGGGCCCTTCATGGTGTTCAACCCCGAAAAGACGCCGTCCACGATTCATCGATACCAGCACATCGATGCGTTTCCGTTGTATCTGCTGACCTTCGTCGTCTGGGTGTTCAAGAAGGACTTCGTGCGGGTGCGGTCGGCGGACCCGCGCACGGGCGAGCGGCACGGCGTGGCGGACGTCGTCGGGGGCCTGGCGTGGAAGCTGGCGCACCTCGCGCTGCTCCTGGGCGTGCCGCTTTTGAGGTCGGGTTACGCGCCGTGGCAGGTGTTCCTGGGCTACGGCACCGTCATCGCGGCGGCGGGGTTCACGCTGGCGGTGGTGCTCCAGCTGGCCCATGTCGTCGAGGGGACGCTGTTTCCGGCGCCCGACGGTGACGGCCGGCTGTCGCGGTCGTGGACGGCGCACCCGCTGGCGACGACGGCGAATTTCGCGCCGCGCCGCCGGTTCTGGAACTTCTTTTCGGGCGGCCTGAACCACCAGATCGAGCACCATCTTTTCTACAAGATCAGCCACATTCACTATCCGGCGCTGGCCCCGATCGTGGCCGACGTCGCCCGCCGGCACGGCGCGCCCTACCTTGAGTACCCGACGTTCAGGGCGGCGCTGGGCTCCCACGTCGCGACGATGAAGCGCCTCGGTCGCCCGCGGCCGCGGCTGGTCACGACGACGACGACGACGGTGTCACCGACCACGCCGACCACGCCGGCCCGCGCGGCGTAGACGGCGTCCGTCGTGTCCGTCGGCGGCGCACCACTCCCGAGGCCGGGAATGTGGGCCGCGGCGCGATGCGAGGACAGCGGGTCCCACGGCGCGCCACGCTCCAGGATCGGGGGACGGAGCCGGGCGACGAGGGCGCGTCGTCAGGGCAGGCAGGTGAGGTTGCACGCCGCGCTGCCGTCGGCGCACGGCTGCGAGCGGCCGCCGGCGAAGTCGAAGCGGCAGGCGCCCTGCCACGCGACGGCGCCGTCTTCGTCGACGACGGTGCACGGCGTGTCGGGCGGCTGGTCGTCGCAGGCGAGGTCGGCGCGCAGGGTCAACGCGCGCTGCCGGAGGTACGCGAGGGCCTCCTCGGTGCGGGCGGGCACGTCGGCCAGCGGCGCCGGCAGCCGCTCGGGCGAAAACGTGGCGACGGCGTGGGCGGCGAGGGCGCGGGCGTAGGCAGGGAAGTCGCCGCGCAGCAGCGCGTCGACGCGCGCCACCGCCTCGGTGAGCTTGTCGCGGTAGAGGACGCGGCACGTGGGGTGGGCGCGGCAGCGCTGGAAAAGCAGGCCGTTGCCGAAGAAGACGCGGTCGAGGCGGAAGCCAGGGTCGGGCTCGAAGGTCTGGTCGGCGCCGCCGGAGAACATGCGCCACAGGCCGTCGTCGCCGTGGTGCAGGTAGTAGTTGTTGGGTGACGACTGGTAGCCGTCCCAGTGGCCGATGGTGCTCTCGGTGGCCATCAGCGTGAGCGCCTGATCCCAGTCGAGCACGGCGCCGACGGCGTCGAACACGTCGGCGTCGGAAGAATTGGCGGCGCGATCGGCGAGGTCGGCGAGGGCGGGGCCGGCCACGGCGGGGTCGCCGCGGTCGCGCTCGAAGAGGGGCAGCTCGAACGGGAACAGGTCGGCGAAGTCGCAGCAGGCGGGGGTCAGCAGCCCGCCCTCGAACAGCGCGGCGGTGCCCTGGGGAAAATTCGCGTCGAGGAAGACATCATCGTCGAACGACTCGAGCACCAGATAGGTGCCAAAGACCTGCGTGCCCTCGGGCGTGTGGACGACGACGGTGGCGTAGCCGTGGCGGGGGGCCGGCAGGCCGGCTTCGGCGTAGACGCGGTAGGCCATCGCCTCGTTCACCGTCGAGGGATCCTGCACGAGGTTGTTCAGGTTGAGCTTGGCGAGCGTGCGGTAGCGCTGGCCGGGGACGACGCGGTCGACGTCGAGCTTCCAGCCCATCTTGCCGCCGTCGAACGGGCGGCGGCTGCCGACCTTGCCCTTCTTGCGGGCGCCGACGACGAGCGGCGGATCGACGAAGCCGGGCCCGGTGACCTGCAGCGTCGCGGCGACGTAGTCGAATTCGCGCGCCGGGTCGCGCAGCGAGGCGACGGCGTCGGCGGACAGGGTCAGGTCGATGCGCAGCGGCGCGCCGAGGGGATCGAAGAGGAGCGCCGCCGGGTCGCGGAAGGGGTGGTTGGTCGCGCCGGGCGAGGGCTGCGTCGGCGCAAACGCCCCGGTGGCATCGGGCAGTCGACCCCACGTCGCCCCGGCCGGCGGCGCGCCCAGCGTGACGACGTCGCGCACCACCGCGCGGCCGTCGCGCTCGACGAGCAGCATGACGTCGTCATCGCAGCCGACGCCGAACGCCGGCGTCAGCACGAGCCGCCCGCCGGCCGCGATCGACCCCGACAGCCTCGTGGCCGTGCCGTGCTCGCCCTGCTCGTCAGCAACGACGAGGCCATCGACGACGACCGCCATGCCACCGGTGTTCATGAGCTCGACGAAGTCGCCGTCGGCGCAGCCCACCTCGTTGACGACGACGGCGTCCCGCGGGTCGCCCTCGCCCTCGCCCTCGCCCTCGCCCTCGCCCTCGCCCTCGCCCT
>VGSZ01000023.1 GCA_016874845.1 Deltaproteobacteria bacterium | reverse complement strand
GCCGGCGAGCACCGCCAGCGCCCCGGCGATGGCGACGCTGCCGGGGTGGCTCCGGGTCAGCGCCGCCTTGACGTCGCGAAACAGACGGTCGAGGTCGCGCTCGGTCTTCAGCCGCGCGATGCGCTCGCCGAAGGTCGGTGCCGCCTCGGGCGCGCCGGGCGGGCGCAGCGCCAGCAGGGCCTCGCGCGCCGCCGGCGCGAGCGCGCCGAGCGGGGCGAGCTTGTCGTCGAGGGCCCGCCGCACGAGCCTGGGCAGGTCGCGCACCGGCGGGTCGGCGACGAAGCCGGACTCCTGGGCGATCACGGCGACGACGGCGCAGACGCGCTCCCGAGTCGGCGTCTTGCCCGTGGCGTGAATGGCGGCCACGATGTCGTCCGCCCAGCCGGCGCGGTCGACGACCCGCGCCGGCAGCGCCCGCGCCACCTCGTCGGCGGTCACTGCGGGCGGCCCCGCGGCGGTGGCGCCCTGGCCGTGGGCGCAGCCGCCGACGGTCAGGACGACCACCACGCCGAGGACGAAGCCGAGGAGGACGCGGCGCATGCCGCCGCGCCTCCGGTCACGCAGCGTCATCCGTGACGCCCCAGACGTCGCTGACGCCACAGCAGCAACACGGCCGCGCCACGCCCCGCGATCTCGCGCTGCACCCCGCTGCTCGCCATGACCACCTCGCCGGAGCGTGCACGCTACCAGAGCCCTGTGGCCGAGGACGACCCCGCCGCTCGACGAGCGGCGGGCTGTTGTTGCCCGTGGGCTTGAAGCCGGTGAAGTTGGTGTGCGTCGCATTGCTGAGCGAGGGAGCGCGCAACCTCAGGATCCAACAGTCCCGCCGCCTCGGCGATCTTCGCCGGATTCAGCGCCTGCGCCGGCCCGGACCCTCATCCCCTGGCCCCTCCTCCCAATTCTGGGACTTCTGGGAGAAGAGCGACGTGACGTTCGAGCCCAGCAGCACCGCGTCCTGACCTCACGCCGCGTGGACACAAGCCCGCTCCCGGATTTGGGAGAGGGCAGCGGCGACGCCGCAGGTGAGGGCCGGTGACCCTGCGACGGCGCGGGTGGGAATGTGATCGATGATGAGCGCGCCACGCGTCCCCCGCCCGCACGCCGGCCCGTCGGCCCGCGGCGCCGTGGACGACGGCGGTTGCACACGCTCCGGCACCATGGGAGGCGCGGGCGGCAGGCTCGTTCGACAGCGGTCCGGTCGACGAGACCGGAGTCGGAACGCGCCCGCCACGGGAGGACGAGTGAAGCCCGAAGAGCGCATCGCGGTGATCGGTCTCGGCTACGTCGGCTTGCCCGTCGCCCTGGCGTTCGCGCGTCGGATCAAAGGCACCCTGGGGTTCGACGTGAATCCGCGTCGCATCGAGGAGCTCCGCCGACACCACGACCGCAACGGCGAGACCACGGCGACCGAGCTGCAGGAGGCGGGGCTGGTGGTCACCGACCAGCTCGACGACCTCGCCGAGGTCAGCCTGTTCGTCGTCGCCGTACCCACCCCGGTGGACGCGACGCGCCGACCGGACCTTACGCCCCTGGTTCGCGCCAGCGAGACCGTCGGGCGCGCGATCGCCCGCGGTCGTCGTCGCGATGTCGTCGTCGTCTTCGAGAGCACGGTGTACCCGGGCGTCACCGAAGAGGTCTGCGGTCCGGTGATCGAGCAATTTGCCGGCACGACGCGAGGGCAGGGCTTCAAGCTCGGCTACAGCCCCGAGCGGATCAACCCCGGCGACCGCGAGCACACCCTCGAGAAGATCACGAAGGTCGTCGCGGGCGAGGACTCCGAGGCCCTCGAGCGAATCGCCGCAGCCTACGGCGCCATCGTCGACGCCGGCGTCCACCGCGCCCCGTCAATCCAGGTGGCCGAGGCGGCGAAGGTCATCGAGAACACCCAACGCGACCTGAACATCGCCCTGATGAATGAGCTGGCGATGATCTTCGACAAGAAGGGAATCCGCACGAAGGACGTGCTGGATGCCGCCGGCACCAAGTGGAACTTCCTGAAGTTCTCGCCCGGCCTCGTCGGCGGCCACTGCATCGGCGTCGATCCGTACTACCTGACCACGATGGCCGAGCGCCTCGGCTACCACCCGCAGGTCATCCTCGCCGGCCGCCGCATCAACGACGGCATGGGCGCCTTCCTCGCGCAGAAGCTGGTCAAGCTGCTCGTGCACAACGACGTCGTCGTGCGCGGGGCCCGCGTGGGGATCCTCGGCCTGACGTTCAAGGAGAACGTGCCCGACCTGCGCAACTCGCGCGTGCCCGACATCGTCACCGAGCTGAAGAGCTTCGGCGTCGTCCCGCTCGTGCACGATCCGCACGCCGACCCCGAGGAGGCGAAGCATGAGTACGGGATCGACGTCGTCCCGCTTGAGGACTTGCGCGACCTCGACGGCGCCGTGCTCGCGGTCGCGCACCGCTCGTTCGCCCGGCAGGGCTTCGAGCGGCTCCTTGCCGGCGTCAAGCGCGGCGGCGTCGTCGTCGACGTCAAGTCGGCCCTGCCTCGCGATGGCGTGGCGGGGCTCGAGGTGTGGAGCCTTTGACCGGGCGCTGACAGCCCCACGCGAGGCCGCCGGAACAGCGGCCTGCGGGGCCTGAGGCGCCCCTTCATGACGGCATGACGGCATGACGACATGGCCACGCGAAGGCGCGACGCCGTGACGACGTGACCACGCGCTGCCGACGGCGGCCGATGGTGCTACGCCCCACCGACACCCGAGGAGCGCCCGATGGGTACGCTGCGCCAGCCGGTCGTCTTTCTCCCCCACGGCGGCGGGCCCTGGCCGTTCGTGGACGTCGGCATCGGCTCCCACGCTGGGCTGTCGTCGTTGGCCACCTACCTGAAGGCCCTGCGTGAAGTACCGCCGCAGCCGCCCCTGGCCGTGCTGATGGTGTCGGCCCACTGGGAGGAGCCGGTGCCCACGGTGTCGACGGCGAAGGCCCCGCCGATGCTCTACGACTATTCCGGCTTTCCGCCCGCCAGCTATCAAATCCAATGGCCCGCGCCGGGTGACCCGGGATTGGCGGCGCGCGTGCAGCACTTGCTCGGCAGGGCCGGCTTCAAGACCGCCGCCGACACCACCCGCGGCTTCGATCACGGCTGCTTCGTGCCGATGAAGCTCGCCTGGCCCCACGCTGACATTCCCACGGTGCAATTGTCGCTGGTGCGCGGGCTCGACCCCGCGCTGCACCTGCAGCTCGGCCGCGCGCTGCAGCCGCTGCGCGACGAAGGCGTGTTCATCGTCGGCAGCGGCATGACGTTCCACAACCTGCGCACGTTCGGACCGCGGGCGGCGCCGGCGGCGACGGCGTTCGATCAATGGCTGCAGGACGCGTGCTGCCGCCCCGCCACCGAGCGCGACCAGCGTTTGTCGACGTGGACGAAGGCGCCGTCGGCGCGCGACGCCCACCCGCGCGAAGAGCACCTGATCCCCCTGCACGTGATCGCCGGCGCCGCCGGTGACGACAAGGGCGTCGTCGCCTGGGCCGGCAAGCTCGTCGGCATCGACCTGTCGGCCTACTCGTTCGGCTGATCGGCCCACAGCAGCGGACACAGGAGCGCGCGCTACGACACCGGGCTGCCGCGTGAGGCGCTATTGCCCGTCGAGGAGGTGCCGCAGCAGGCGCCGGCGACGAAGACGGGCGGGGCGTCGCGGTACTGCATGGGCGCGGCGTGGCGCCGCCAAAGGACCGCGACCTCGACGTGGTCGTGGCGATGGCGCAGGTCGTGAAGTCGCTGGGCATGGGGGCCTGCGTGACGCTCGGCGTGCTGACGGCGGCGCAGGCGAAGCGGCTGAAGGACGCCGGCGTCGACTACGACGACCACAACGTCGACACTCCGCCCGAGTGATACCGATCGATCATCACGAACCGCACGTACGCGGTGGCCGGTGGGCCACGACGGCCGCGTGCCGGCTGCGACGGAACCTGTCGCAGTCCGCGCCCATGCTCACGCCCATGTCGCTGCGCCACGCTCCCTTTCGCATCCCTCCCGTCTACGTCTTCGCCGCCGACCCCGACGACCACGTCGAGCTCGACCGTCGCATCCCCCGGGCGATGCCCGGTCGCCCCGACCTGCTGTTGCGGCTGCACCCGCTGCGTCCCGCCGGTGCGACGCTGCCCACCACGCCGGTGGGCGGCGTCGTCGTCGTCGCGCCGCGCTCGACGGCGCTGGTCGACCGCGTCGTCGCCTTGTGCGTGCTGGCCCACGAGCGGCAGCTCCCGGTCATCCTCGTGCGCTGGCGCGAGCCCGACGAGTACACCGCCTGGCCGGCGCACCCGGCCAACGTCGTCGCCGACGTCCAAGCCGACCAGCGCCACGACGTCCTCGACGCGCTGGTGCGCGGGTTCCTCGAGCGCGCGCCGCTGACGCTGCCGCTGACGGCGACGACCTACGCCCGCATGGTCCTCCTGTCGGGCGACGAGCGCCGGGCAGCGTTCGCCAAGGAGCTCGCGCTGCGGGGCCGCGAGGACCGCGTCTTCGGGTTCGTCGACGACATCGGGCAGCCTGGCCCGGTGCTCGAGCTGCGCCCGTGCGCCGCGCCGCCTTCGACCAGCGACGAGCACCGGCTCGCCGCCGACGACCTGCCGCGCGACCCGCGCCGCTACGACGCCGTCGTCGACCCGCCCGACACCGCCGCCGAGCGCGGGCGCGCCATCGCCGCGCTGCACGTCGCCCACGGCGACTGGGCCGCGACCGCCGCCGCCGTCGCCGCCTTCGCCGGCGTCGACGAGCGCGACGGGGCCGAGCTGCTCGACGCCTTCGCCTTCGCGCTGCGGGAGCCCGGCGGGCTGCGCTACCGCGGCCTCCTCGCGCGCGCCGCGGCGCAGGCTGCATCTCCCGCGCCGCCGTCGCGTCAGCCCGGCTGGGTCGACGATGTCCCGGGCCACGATCCGCAAGGGCGCCGCCGCGACGACGACGGCCGGCGGGCGTTCTGGGACCGCGTCGACGGGCGCCTCGACGCGCGCGCCGCGCGGGCTGCCCACCGGGCGGGCGCCAGTGCCGCCGCCGACCGGGCGAGCGCCGACGCCGACAGCGACGCCGACAGCGACGCGCCCGCCGACGGCTGAGCGGGCCGGGCTCGACGGCGACGGGCGGTTGCGCGATGACCCGCGCGCACCCCTCGCGCGGAGAACGTCATGGCGCACGTCGCAGTCCTCGGCACCGGCCTGATCGGCGCGGGCTTCGTCCACAACCTTGTCGGCAGGGGCCATGAAGTCGTCGTCTGGAACCGCACGCGGAGCAAGGCCGAGTCGCTCGGCGGCGCCCGCGTCTGCGTCGCCGACACCGTCGCCGAGGCGGTGCGCGGCGCCACCCGCGTACACCTGGCGCTCACCGACGACGCCGCCGTCGACTCTGTGCTCGCCGCGGTCGTCGACCACCTCGGACCGGGCGCGCTGGTGGCCGACCACACGACGACGCTGCCGAAGACCACCGGCGAGCGCACCGCGCGGCTCCTCGGGCAGGGCGTGCGCTTCGTCCACGCCCCGATCTTCATGTCGCCCACAAACGCAAAGAACGGCACCGGCCTGATGCTCGTGGGCGGCCGCGCCGACCTCCTCGAGCAGGCGCTGCCCGCGCTGCAGACGATGACCGGCGAGGTCTGGAACGTCGGCGAAGACCCCGTGCTGCCGGCGTTCTACAAGCTGTGCGGCAACGCCATGATCCTGACCATGGGCGGCGCCCTCGCTGACATCCTGCGCATGGCCGAGGCCAGCGGCCTGCCGCGCGAGGCCGCCCTCGGCGTGTTCGCCAAATTCCAGCCGCAGGGGATCATCCAGTTCCGCGGGCCAAAGATGGCGCGGCGCGAGTTCTCGACGTCGTTCGCCCTCGAGGTCGCCCGCAAGGATCTCCGCCTGATGCAGCAGACCGCCGCCCAGGACGGCACCGGCGCCGCCCTCGCCGTCCTCGATGGGCTGGCCGCGCGCATGGACCAGCTGATCGCCCAGGGCATGGGCAACGACGACATCGGCGCGCTGGCGAAGTGACCGCGCCCCCGCCGCGTTGACGTCGACGACTCCGTCGTCGATCGTCCCCGGGTCCCATGCGCGCGACGTTCGTCACCCTGTTCCCCGAGATGATCCTGCCCGTCGTGCAGGCCTCCATCCTCGGGCGCGCCGGGCGCCCCGACGACCAGGGCGCCGTCACCCTCGACGTCGACTGCGTGCAGCTGCGGGGCTTCTCGACCAACAAGCACCGCACCGTCGACGAGTCCCCCGCCGGGGGCGGCGCCGGCATGGTGCTGCGCGTCGACGTCGTCGCGCCCGCCGTGCGCCACGCGCTGGCGCGGGCCCCCACCGTCGATCCGCGCCGCGCCCGCGTCGTCTTCTTCGACGCCCGCGGCGAGGTCTTCGACCAGCACCGCGCCCGCGCCTTCGCCGCCGGCGTCGACCACCTCGTCCTCGTCTGCGGCCGCTACGAGGGCTTCGACCACCGCGCCCTCGTCGCCGACTACGGCGTCGCCGTGGACGTCGTCTCGCTGGGCGACTTCGTGCTCACCGGCGGCGAGCTGCCCGCCCTCGTCGTCGTCGACGCCGTCACCCGCCTGCTGCCCGGCGTACTCGGCAACGCCTGCAGCGCCGTGCACGAGAGCCACGGCGACGACCGCCTGCTCGAGCACCGCCAGTACACGCGGCCCGTCGTCTACGAAGGGCAGGGCATCCCGCCGGTGCTGTCGTCAGGGAACCACGCCCTGATCGACAAGGCGCGGCGCAAGGACGCGCTCCTGTTGACCCGCGCCGCGCGGCCCGACCTGTTCGTGCGCCGGCGCCGCGAGAACGGCGTCGACAAGCTGCTCGTCGATGAGCGCGTGCCCGCGCTCGATCCGGTGGTCGCCGGCGCCGACGTGCCGCCGGCCTGACGCCCGCGCGCCGGCATCGGCGATACGGGAGCCGCCCCGCCGACCCCGACCGCCACGCCGTCCGTCGGCGCCGGTCTCTCCGTCCGTCGGCGCCGGCCCCGAAGCCACCGTCGACTCGAGCCCGCGCGACCCGTCGGAAAACGGCGAAAGCCCTTGCAAGTCCCCGCGGGCTTTGCCCAACGTCTCGCCATGACGACGACCGCTTCTGAGAAAAAGGACTCCCCTGCCGCTTCGTCGGCCTCGGCCGCGCAGGCCGCGCCGCCGTCGGACACCGTCACGCTGACCATCGACGGCCAAAAGGTGACGGCGAAGAAGGGCACGCTGCTCGTCGAGGCGGCCCGCGCGGTGAAGAACGAGATCCCGGTCTTCTGCTACCACGACAAGCTGAAGCCGGTCGGCGCCTGCCGCATGTGCCTCGTCGAGATCGAGAAGATGCCCCGCCTGCAGACGGCGTGCACGACGCCGGTGGCCGAGGGCATGGTCGTCAAGACGAAGAGCGACATGGCGACGGGCGGCCAGAACGCCACCATCGCGCTGCTGCTCGCCAACCACCCCCTCGACTGCCCGGTCTGCGACAAGGGTGGCGAGTGCCCGCTGCAGGACAACACCTTCGCCCACGGCGTCGGCACCTCGAAATTCGAGGAAGAGAAGCGCCACAAGGACAAGGCGTTCGAGCTGTCCGAGAACATCGTCCTCGACCGCGAGCGCTGCATCCTCTGCTACCGCTGCGTGCGCTTCCACGACGAGGTGCCGGGCGACCGCGCCCTCGCCGTCATCGATCGCGGCAGCCACGGCGAGATCGGGCTCGCGTCCGGCGAGCAGTACACGTCGCCCTTCCAGGGCAACGTCGTCGACATCTGCCCCGTCGGCGCGCTCACGAGCCGCCACTACCGCTTCCGCTCGCGCCCCTGGGACCTGAAGTCGCAGGCTGGCATCGCCGCCGACGACCCCACCGGCAGCAACGTGTGGATCGACACCCGCGATGGCCGCGTGCTGCGCCTGCGCCCACGCGAGAACGTCGACGTCAACGACGCGTGGATCGCGGACGCGACCCGCTGGGGCACGCTGCCCGCCGAGCGCAGCGAGCGTCTGGCCCAGCCGCTGGTGCGCAAGGGCGGCAAGCTCGTCGCCGTCACGTGGTTCGAGGGCCTGCGCGCCGCCGCCGCGCTGGTGCGCAATCACAACACCGGCGTCGTCGCCACGCCCGCGCTCACCAACGAGGCCTACGGCGTGCTCGCCGAGGGCGGCCTCGGTGACGCCGTCAGCGTCTGGCCGCGCATCGCCGCGACGTCGCCGCAGGGCACGCTGGCCGGATTGTCGTCGTCGAAGTCGGTCGTCGTCGTCGGCTGCGACCCTTGGTCCGAGATCCCGATGCTCGCGATCGCGGTCCGCCGCGCGCTGGTTCCGTTCACGCGCGACGGCATCGCCACGGGCGGCGGCGGCAAGCTCGTCGTCATCGCCGCCGAAAACGGCCTCGCCCGCGACAGCGCGGCGTGGCTGAAGGCGTCGGGGGCCGACCTCGCCCGCGCCGTCGCCGACCTGTGCGACGCCCTCGAGGGCAAGGGAGGCAGCGACGCGGCGAAGAAGGCGGCGGCGCAGCTGACCGTGCGGCCGTCGTCGCTGGTGATGGGGCCGGCCTTCGCCCACGAGCCCGGCAACGCCGCGCTGGTCAAGCGCCTGCAGGCGGCGCTTGGTGTTGTCGACGACAAGGGCGCCTGCGCCGGCTTCAGCGGCGCCGTCGACCGCTACACCAACGCCCGCGGCGCCCGCGAGCTCCTCGGCGACAAGGCGGCGCTCGACGCGGCGAGCGCCGCCGGCGTGCTCGGGCGCGCCGGCGCCGGCGCGCTCGACACCGTGATCGTCGTCGGTGACGTGCCGCACTGCGCGGGCTTCCCCGTCGACGGCCTCGGCAAGGCGCGCGCGGTGTGGCTGACGGCCAGCTTGCCGAAGGACGCGTCGACGAAGGCGGGCGCGGTGCCCGACGTCGTCGACGTCGTGCTGCCGCTGGCGCACGTGTACGAGCAGGGCGGCGCGTTCACCACCCTCGACGGGCGGCACCAGGGCTTCGACGCCGCGGGCATCCCGCCGTCGGTGCCCGGCGCGGGCCCCGACGAGCGGGCCAAGGCCGACTGGTACGCGCTGGCTCTGTTGGCCGCCGAGCTCGGGCGGGTGACGCCGCACGACCTGAAGGGTCTGCGCGCGGTGCTGTCGACAAAGCACGCCTTCGCGAGGATCCCCTTGAACCGCAACAAGACGCGGACGGAGCTGACCGTTGTCTAGCCTGGTCACCTTCTTCAACGAGACGGCGCTGTTCGGCTGGCCGCTGTCGAACATCGTCTACCTGCTGGTGCTCTGTCTCGTCGTCATCGTCGGCGGGATGTCGGGCATGGCGCTCGGCACGTGGTTCGAGCGGCGGTTCATCGCGCTCATCCAGGTGCGCAAGGGTCCGAACCGCGTGGGTCCGCTCGGGCTGTTCCAGCCGCTGGCCGACGGCATCAAGACCTTCTTCAAGGAGGACATCATCCCCGTCGGCGTCGACAAGCCGCTGAACAAGCTGGCGCCGGCGCTGGCGCTGTTTGCGGCGATGATGGCGATGGCGGTGCTGCCGTTTGGTCCCGACGTCGCGATCCCCGGCTGGGGCACGCTGACGCTCTACATCAGCGACCTGAACGTCGGCGTGCTGTACCTGCTGGGCGTGGGCTCGCTGCACGTCTACGGCGTGGTGCTGGCTGGCTGGTCGAGCAACAACAAGTACGCGCTGCTCGGCGCGCTGCGCGGCGCGGCGCAGCTGGTCAGCTACGAGATCGTGCTGGGCATGAGCCTGGTGGGCGTCGTCATGATCACCGGCGAGATGAGCCTGAAGGGCATCGTCGAGTGGCAGATGAACCACAAGATCCCGCTGGTGCTGCTGCAGCCCGTCGCCTTCGGCCTGTACTTCATCGCGATGTTCGCCGAGACCAACCGGCCTCCCTTCGACCTCGTCGAGGCCGACACCGAGCTGACCGGCGGCTTTCACACCGAGTACTCGGGCTTCCGCTACGCGCTGTTCATGATCGCCGAGTACATGGCGATGATCACCGTCTCCGTCGTCGCCACCGCCTGCTTCTTCGGCGGCTGGGGCGGGCCGTTCGGCTTCCTGCCCGGCATCTGGTGGACCTTCGCGGGCATCCTGTTCTTCTTCTTCATGTTTGTCTGGGTGCGCGCCACCATCCCGCGCCTGCGCTACGACCAGCTGATGCGGTTCTCGTGGTCGTACTTGATCCCCATCGGTCTCGTGAACCTGGCCGTGACTGCGGTCGCCATCGTCGTGTTCGACGCGAAGTAGGCGCTGCTCCGGCCCGGCGTCTGCGCCCGCAAGGCGCCGACGTCCTCCTCACCGCCCCCCTTCTCCTGGGGGGCGGTTGCTTTTGCGAGCATCGCGCGCCGGGGGCGGCGTCGCCGGGGGATCGCCTGCGCAACCGCGGGGCGCGTCGGCCCGATACATCCCCACAGTGGGAGCCTCGCCATGACCGCAATCCGCACCACCACGTCTTTGACCAGCCAGCGCACCGCTGCCGCCACCGGCGACTGGCCGACGTCCGTGTCGTCCTCGGGTTCGGCGGCCGCGGCGGTCGACGGCGCGGCGGTCGACCGCTTCGTGCGGACGAGCCCGCGGAGCGCGCAGTCCGTGGCCGGCACTCCGCTCGGGATCGCCTCTGCGTTCGTGCTGAATGGGGTGGCGATCTTCGTCGGCGTCTCCAACCAGATGGTGGGGCTCGGGCCGGCCCCGGTGCACCCGCGGCCCACGGTGCAGACCACCGAGCTCGTGGTGCGGCGCGTCCTGGGCGGCGTCTGACGCCGCCTTCGCGGTCGCCGGCCAGCCGACAGCGTCGGCGTCCACTTGCGCGGATCACGACAGCGCCGCCGCCGCCGTAGCGGCCATCCGAGCCTGGTCGCCCTCTCTTGCGACTGGACGGGTCTTGCGGCTGAACGGGAAGGCGACGCCGCTTCAAGCCGCCCGCCGAAGCGTTCGCCGTCGCGCTCGCCGGCCTGTCGTCGCGTTGGCTCTTGCGTCGCGTTAGAAGTGCCCGTGCGCGCGCTGCTGCGACTGGTGCTCTCCCGCCTGCTGCAGGGCGCGGCGCTGCTGCTCGCGTTGTCGTTGGCGCTGTTCGCCCTGCTCGATGCGCTGCCCGGCGACCCCACCGACGCCGTCGTCGCCGCCGATCCCACCGTCAGCGCCGCTGAGCTGGATCGACAGCGCGCGCTGCGCGGCCTCGACCAGCCGGTCGTGGTGCGCTGGGCGCACTGGCTCGTGGGCGAGCGCGTCCCGGTGACGCCCCCACCCGACGTCATGGCCCCCGCCGTCGCGGGGCGCCTCGGTCCCTACCCCGAGCCGCGCCGCGCCCCGGTGTTCGTCCTCGAGCTGCCCGCACCGCCGCCGCCGCCTGGCACCCGCCTCGACCCCATCCCCCCGCTGCACGCCGTCGGCGATCGCTGGCGGGCCGAGCTGCATCTGGCCGGCGCGACCCGCGTGTTCGCCCGCGTCACCGGCGTCGACGACCGCTTCGCTGGGCAAGAGGGCTTGTGGGCGATGCCCGTCTACGTCGCCCCCGCCGCCGCCCCCGTCGCCCCCGTCGCCCTCCCCGTCGAGGCCCAGGGGACGAGCGCCGTCGACGACGACGCGACCCGCCGCGCCGCCGCCGTCGCCGTGCGCCCGCTCGGCCCCATCGCCCGCGTGTCGATCCCGCGCTTCTCCGGCCAGCGCGTCGCTGCCGACGACGGCGACGTCTATTTCGCCGACGGCGCTCCCTCTGCCACCCGCTTCCGGTGCGGCGCGCTGTGCTTCCTCATGGGCGACCGCGACGCACTCGGCTGGTCGTGGAGCCACCGCGTGCCCGTCGCCGCCCTGCTCCTTGGCCCCGAGGATCCCGTCTGTGGCGACGGTCAGCACGACCCTGGCGAGGGCTGCGACGACGGCAACGGCGCCGCCGGCGACGGCTGCGACGCCACCTGCATGCCCGACGGCGCCACGCTTGCCGCGCGCGTCGACGTCGCCGTGGCCGGCGCGCTCGTGTCGATGGGCCGCGTCGGCAACACGCTGTGGCTGACCGTGCCGGCGCTGTCCTTCGCCCTCGTCGCGGCGCTGCTGCTGGGCGCGTGGGCGGCGCGGCGCGGCGGGCGCATCGACCTCGTCGTGCGGTCCGTCGCCGCGGCGCTGGGCAGCGCGCCCACCTACGTCGTCGCCCTGGCGCTGCTCGCCGTCGTGGCCGTCGGTTTGCGCCTGCTGCCCACCGGCGGCCTGTTCTCGCCGGGCATCCACGAGCAGGGCGCCCTCGCCACTCTCGTCGACCGGCTGCGTCACACGCTGCTGCCCACCGTCGTGCTCGCCGCCGTCTGGACGGGCCGCTTCGTGCGCCCGGTGCACGCCGCCGTGACGGCGGTGCAGGACGCCGACTTCGTCATCGCCGCGCGCGCCCGCGGGCTGACGCCGGCGCAGGTGTTCGCGCGCCACGTGCTGCCCCACGCCGCGATCCCGCTCGTGACCCTCGTCGGGCTGTCGCTGCCGTCGCTCGTCGGCGGGGCGCTGCTCACCGAGACGCTGTTTGCGTGGCCCGGCATGGGGCGGCTGCAGTACGACAGCCTCGTGCAGGCCGACGCCTGGGTCGCTGTCGTCGTGCTGTTGGCCCACGCGGCGCTCGTCGTCGCGGGCTCCCTCGGCGCCGATGTCGTCGTCTGGCTGCTCGACCCTCGATTGCGCGGCGACGAGGCAGGGCGCCCGGACGGGGGTCGCCCATGAGCCGTCGCGATCCCGTGGCCGTCGTCGCCGTGGCGTTGCTGCTGCTGGTCGTGCTCGGCGCGCTGCTGGCGGACGTCGCCGCCGTCGTCCTCGGCGTCTCGGGCGATGCCGTCGATCCGGCGCGGCGCTTCGCCGACGCCGGCGGCGCGCACCTGCTTGGCACCGACGCCCTCGGCCGCGACCTCTTCGTGCGCCTGCTGCTGGGCGCGCGCACCAGCGTCGCCGTCGCCGTCGCCGCCGCCGCCGTCGCGACGGTGTTGGGCGTCGTCGTGGGCGTCGTCGCCGCGCGGGCCGGCGGGGTCGTCGACGCGGCGCTGATGCGACTGGTCGACGCGCTGGTCGCGCTGCCGGCGCTGCCGCTGGTGCTCCTCTTCGCCGCCGTCGACGTCGGTCAAGCGCCGTCGGCGTCGTGGGCGCTGACCCGCGTCGTCGTGCTGCTGTCGGTGCTCAGCTGGATGACGACGGCGCGGCTCGTGCGGGCCCAGGTGCGGCAGGTGCTCGCCCTCGACCACGTCGCCGCGGCGCGGGCGCTCGGTGCCACCGAGCGGCGCATCGTTGTCGTGCACGTGCTGCCGCTGTGCGCCCCGACGGTGCTGGTGCAGGCGACGCTCGAGGCCGCCGAGAACCTGGTCGCCGAGGGCGCGCTGTCGTTCCTCGGCCTCGGCGTGCCGCCGCCGCTGGCGTCGTGGGGCAACATGCTCACTGGCGCCCTCGACGTCGTCGCCGTCGATCCCCCGACGGCGCTGGCGCCGGCGGCGCTCTTGTTCTTCACCGCGGCGACGCTGCAGCTCGCGGGGGATGCGCTGCGGGAGCGGTGGGTCGGGACCGCCGTCGGCGGCGCGCCCGCAGGCGTCGCGCGGCCGCGTCGTGGTAGCAGCGAGACGTCGGCGGAGTGCCCGTGATCCACGCTTTCTTCCTGATCACCGCTTTGTGGACCGCCGCCCAGACGCCGGCGGACCCCGTGGCGCTCCCGGCGCCCGCTGACGCCGACGCCGATGGCGACGGGTTCGTCGACACCACCCAGCAGCCCGGCCCGGGCGCGCCCGCCACTGTTTCTCCGACCACGACCACGCCCGAGGCGCCACCCGAGGCGCCATCCGAGGCGCCACCCGACGCTGCGCCCGCCGGCGACATCGTGGCTCCCGTCGTGCCGTCGCCGGCGCCGACGCCGGGGTTCCCGCCGCCGACGCCGGAGCAGCGCGGCGTGCTCGTGCGCCCCCAGGCGTCGCCGTCGCTGGCGCCACCGGCCTCGTCGTCGTTGTCGTCGCCGGCCGACTACCTCGCGTGGTACGCCGTCGACTACGCGGCCCTCGCCGTGGCCGGCGGGCTCTTTGCGGCGAGCTCTCTCGCCGAGCTCACCCCGGCGCCCGCCCTGCTCGGGCCGCGCTTCGACCTGGACAAGCCCGACCTCGCGGTGCTGTTCGACCCGCGTCTGGACGGCGTGATTGGCCGCCCCCTGGTGCGCGAGAAGGTGCCGACGGCGGCGGTGGTCGCCGGCGGGGTGACGGTGCTCGCCGGCACCGCGCTCGTCGACTTGATGGCCGGCGGCGACGCCCCGCGGACCCACGCGCTCGTCGTCGGCGGCGCCGAGGCGCTGCTGGGTACCGCCGTCCTCACCGAGGCGCTCAAGCTGTCTTTCGGCCGCCTGCGGCCGGACTTTCGCGAGCGCTGGCTGCGCGCCGCGTGCGGCGGCAACGTCGCTGCGGCCGACGGCCTCGACTGCCGCGGCGTCGACGACGGCTTCGTCGTCTCGCGCGCCGACGTCCTCGACGGCATGAGGAGCTTCCCGTCGGGGCACACGTCGGCGTCGTTCGCGGTGCTGACCTTCTCGACGCTGGCCATCGGCTCGCGCTGGATCTGGTCCGACGACGCATTGGCCCGGGCTCCGGCCTGGGCGCCGCCGCTGGCCACGCTCGCCGTCGGTACGCTGGCCGCTGGCGCGGGTTTCACCGCGGCGTCGCGACTGTCCGACGGGCGGCACCACGCCGAGGACGTCGTCGTTGGCGCCGCGCTCGGCACGGCGCTCGGGGCGTCGTCGTGGCTCCTGTACTTCGACGCCAGGGGCCGGGTCCGCACCCGGTGGCCGGTGCGGGTGGTGCCGACGACGACGATGAGCGTGTCGGGGGCCGCGCCGGCGCTGGCCGTCACCGGGAGCCTGCCGTGAGCAACGTCGAACACGTCGCGACGGGCAGGGCAGCCACGACGCCTGGCTTGCGCTCGATGACCGGCTTCGGCCGGGCCGCCGGGGCCGTGCAGGGGTGGGGTGTCGTCGTCGAGGCCAGGTCGGTCAACCACAAGGGGCTCGACGTCAAGCTGCGGTTGCCCCGGGCGCTGTCCGCTGACGAGCCGGCGCTGCTGGCGCTGGTGCGCTCGCGGCTGGAGCGTGGCCGCGTGGACGTCACCGTCGAGCTCGCGGCGCCGCTGACCGGGGGGGCGGTGGTGGACATGGGGCGCGTCGCCGCCATCGTCGACGCCGCCCAGCAGATGGCCGCGCAGCACCCGAGCATCGACGCGCGCGTGGCCGCCGCCGACGTGCTGCGCGTGCCGGGGGTCGTGACCGAGGCATCACCGCCACCGACGGAGCACTTGTCGTCGACGACGCTCGCCCTGCTGACGACGGCGCTCGACGCGTTGCAGGCGGCGCGCGCGCTCGAGGGCGAGGGCCTGTGGCGTGAGCTCGTGTCGCGCCGCGAGCGTTGCGGCGGGCTGGTCGAAGATATCGCCCACCGAACGGCGACGGCCGTCGACGAGAAGCGGTCGAAGCTGCAGGAGCGCCTGCAGCAGCTGCTGGATGAGCACCTCGAGCCGGCGCGGCTGGCAGCCGAGGTCGCCGTCCTCGCCGAGCGCGTCGACGTCGCGGAGGAGCTCGCCCGCCTGCGCCTGCACCTCGCACACCTCGACACCCTGCTGTCGTCGTCCTCGCCGGGGCGCAAGGTCGACTTTCTGTGTCAGGAGCTGATGCGTGAGGCGAACACGACGGCGAGCAAGTGCCAGGACGGCGAGACGGCCCACACCGTCGTCGACCTGAAGGCCGAGATCGAGCGCCTGCGCGAGCAGGCCCAGAACGTCGAGTAGGTGCCTGCCGCCACCACGTCACCGGCCTCATGAGCGCGGTCACCGGCAGCAAAGGCGAAGCAGCGGCGCGAGGCTGGTCAGCGCGGATCGACCGCCCCGACGACCTTGCTCATGGACGCGTCGGGCGGTGACACCCCGAGCACGAAGGCCAGCGTCGCTGCAACGTCGCGGGCGTCGGCGCGCGCAGCGAACCGCCCCCGCGCGATCCCCGGACCACGCAACAAGAGCGGCACACGCCGGTCGTGCGCGTACGGCGCGCCGTGGTCGGAGCCGAGGTCGCGGCCGCCGGTGTCGAGGAACACCACCCGCGGCGCCTGACGCGCAACCAGCCGCGCTGCGCGGCCCGGCGGCGCCGACGCGCGCATCAGCGGGCCGCAGGCGTCGTCGCGGTCGGCCGGCTGCCGCAGGTCGTAGACGCGGGCGACGCCGGGGATGCCCCGTACCGCCGCGGCGACGAACAGCTGCGGTGGGCAGAGCCCCTGCACGCGCGGCTTGTTCGACGACGACGCGTCCCCGGCCGAGGCCTCGTTCTTGCCCTCGCCCTTGCCTTTGCCTTTGTCGGTGGCCGTCGTCGGCGTCGCGAGGACGGCAGCGGCGACGCGCTCGGCGGCGGCCACGATGGTCTCGACCTGAATCGATGGCTCGTCGAGCCCGTGGGCGCGCATGCCCTGCGGCAGCGGAGGGCCGCTGTGGTCGGCGGTGACGGCGAGGACGACGGACTGCCGGCCGACGCGCTGCTCGAGGGCGGCGCGGAACCGTCGCAGGGCGACGTCGGCGCGTCGCCGCATGTCGTGGGCCTCGAGGCTGTCGGCGCCGTAGTAGGCGTGCCCGACCACCAGACGGCGCGCGCGCCGGCTCGGCCGGCGGTGAGGATCGCCGAGCGGTCCTTGTGGCTCAACGGGACGACGCGGGCGTGGCCACCGCTGTCGGCCTTCAGGGCGTCGGCCAGCGTCGGCACCGGCAGCCGCGCCGGGCCACGGCCGTGGCTCGCGCGGGCACCCAGGTCAGCGGCGGTGGGCGCGAGCACCGGGCAGGCGACGTCATCGACGGCGTATTGCTTCTGGCCGCCCGCCCCCAGGGGTTCGTCGCGATCCCGTGCACCGTCGGCCACGCGCCCGTCGCTAGCGTCGCGTACCCCGGGTCGGTCTCGGTGCCGGTGTGGTCGAACCACAGGTCGAGGTCCGCGCCGTCGAGCCCGCCGAAGCCGCCGTCGCCGACGAAGGGCGCGGCAGCCTCGAGCTCCCACGCCGGCAGCTGGTCGAACACCACGAGCACGCCGAGGCGCGGCCCCGTCGTTGCCTGCGCCGTGGTCGCGGTGAACAGCGACAGCGTCGCCATGAGCGCCGCTCGCACGCGCGGCGCCAGCGCGGTCAGGGGGCCACGCGAGCACGAGAAAGACGGGCTCCGTCGCATCGCCGCATCCTGCGCCCGCCGCCGAGCGCGCAAACACCTCGCTGGCGTCAGCGATCCGCGACGGCAATGCCGCGCGCCGACAGCAACTCCCGGGCGCCCTGGACGCTGGTGACGACGACGGCGTCGATGCCGAGCGCCCGCGCCGCAGCGACGTTGTTGGCGCGGTCATCGACGAACAGGACGTCGCCGGGCGCATGGCCCGCCAGCGCCGCCGCGTAGAAGCGCGGGTCGGGCTTGGCCGCGCGCAGACGAAACGACGACGCTGCGTGGTGCACTACACCGTCGATGGCCGGCCCGAGCACGCTCCAGTGGATGGGGTCGGTGTTCGACCACACGTGGGTCGTCACCACGCCCGCGCACGCCGACAGCAGCGCCGCGCCCCCCGATCGCCACGCCACCACGCGCGCCCATTCGTCGCGTACGACAGCGTCGTCGACGTCGACGCCCCGGTTACGCAGCGCGCGGCCCATGGCGGCGGCGAAGCCGCGGGCGTCGAGCGCGCCCACGGTGGCGGCGTCGTGGGCGGGGCCAAAGAACGCGGCATCGACGGCGTCGGTGGGGCCGAGCGCCATGAGGTGCGTCTTGTCTACGTCGACGAGGACGCCGCCGAGGTCGAAGGCGACGACGCGCGGTGGGTGGGGCGTCCCTCCGAGCGCCGTTTCGGGCGTCATCCCGGACGTCGTCCCGAAGGTCGTCGTCACTCGACGACCACGGCGCCGACCTTGATGCGGTTCTCGCCGTCGTGCAGCGCGCGGTCGCCGCCCGAGAACGGCAGGCGCTCGTCGCCGTGGTACAGGCCCACCCACACCGTGTAGCCGCCGGCGGGGGCGGCGGAGGGCACGACGACGTCGAAGGCGTCGACGACGTGCTCGCCCTTCTGCCACAGCGCGGTGCGGTAGTTGCCGCGCAGCGGCCAGTGGTCGCCATTCATCCGAAAGCCACCCTCGTCAGCGTCGACGTGGACGAACACCTGCCAGTCATCGGCGACGGGGGCGTCGACGGCGAAGTGCAGCTTCATCGACAGGCGAGCGCCGCGCGACAGCGCCGGCGTCGGCAGGTCGACGCCGCGCAGCGACAGCGCGCCGCCGAGCTTCACGTCGAGGGCGCGCTGAGGCACCGACGGGGTCGTCGACACCGCGGCGCCGAGCGCCGAGCGATCGAAGGCCTGCTGCGCGGCGACGACGCTCTGCGGCTGCGGCTGGGCGACGAGCCCCACGAC
This sequence comes from Deltaproteobacteria bacterium, assembly GCA_016874845.1. GTDB lineage: Bacteria > Myxococcota > UBA727 > UBA727 > VGSZ01 > VGSZ01. Next base: position 13,946 of record VGSZ01000023.1, on the reverse strand, counting down.
GAGGGCTACGGCGGGCGCGGCAGCGACGACAAGGGCGCGCGGATCGAGGCTCACCGTCGTCTCCCGGCGAGGATCGACGGCGGCGCGCCGAGCAGCAGGCGCTCGACGACGAGCTGGACGATGCCGTTGCCGGCGAGGTCGGCGCGGGCGGCGGCGATGCCCTCGAGAGCGCTCACCTCGTCGAGGCCATGAGCGTCGGCGCCGAGGCCGGCGGTGGCGTCGCCCAGAACGATGCGCGCGCGCAGGGCGGCGCCGAGGCGCAGCTCGGCCTGGCCGAGGAGCGCCAGCACGGTGGCGCGGTCGCGGCTGAGATCGGCGGCGAGCTGCAGGCGGTCGCCCAGCGCGTCGTTGGTCTGGCGCAGCGTGATGCCGATGACGAGCCGCGACACGGCGTCGTCGTCGCCCTCCTCGTCGGCGAGCGCGGCGGCGACGCTGTGGACGCCGGGGCGGGCGGCGCGCGCGTCGGCGTCGGCGACGCCCTTGTGGCGCAGGATGGTGCGCACGGCGTCGGCGGTCAGCGGCGAGAACGCCAGCCGCTGGCAGCGGCTGGCGATGGTGGGCAGCACGGCCCGCGCGCCGGGGGCCACCAACACGAGCATGTTCTCGGCCTCGCCGGGCTCCTCGAGGCCCTTCAGCAGCGCGTTCTGCGCGTGCTCGTTCATGCGGTGCGCGTCGAGGACGATCACGATGCGGGTGCGGCCCTCGTACGGGCGCTGCGGCAGCTGGCGGCAGATCTCGCGGATGGCGTCGATGCGGATCTCGACCGACGGCTTCTTCTTGCCCTCGGGCTGGGCCAGCCCACGCGCCACCGCCTCCGCATCGGACATCACGATGTGCACGTCGGGGTGCGAGCCGCCCTCGACCCGTCGACACCCGCGACACACCCCGCAGCCGAAGGGAACGACGGCGCTGGCGCCGCGCCGATCGCACAGCAGCCCCCGGGCCAGCGCCCGCGCGGTCGCCTCGCGGCCGACGCTGTCGGGGCCAAGGAACAGAAGTCCATGGGCCAGACGCCGCGACTGCACAGCCTTCGTCAGCGCGGCGACGACGCGGTCCTGGCCGACGATCACGCTCATGGGCGCCTCATTAGCAGCACGATCGCGCACGGCGAAGCCGCGCCGATCGGGGTCGCGTCAGCGCTTCGCTGCTTCGGCCGCGGCGTCGGTCGGGGCCGCGCCCGCGGCGGACGACAGCGCCGTCAGCCGCGCCTGCGCCTTCGTCCGCCGCCCCGCGTCGCGGTTGGCCGGGGCCAGCGCGTGGGTCAGCAGGCGCCGGGCCAGACCGCGGTCGCCGACGGCGACGGCCGCGTCGGCGCCGACCAGCAGCGCCTCGACGACAACGGGCTCGGCGGGCGCCGTCTGCAGCAGCCGGCTCGCGACGCGGGCGGCGTCGGCGGTGCGGCGCAGCATGCCGTAGGCGCGGACCTGCAGCGCCGCGGGCAGGGGGCCGAGCGCCCGCGCCCCGTCGGCGGCCTCGGCGCGCTGGGCCAGATCGAGGGCGGTGCCGGCGCGCCCCAGGGCGAGCTCGTGCTCGGCGGCGGCGTAGATCTCGTTGGCGGTCTGCACCGCCCGCGCGCGCGCATAGTCGTCGGCGGTCGCGCGCGCGGCCTTCGGCGCCGGCTCCTCCTTGGCCTTCGCCCGGCGCTCGAGGAACTCCTCGCGCGAGCGTGGGATCGACGGAGCCGGCCCCGCCGACGCCGGCGGAGGCGCGGCAGTCGCGGGGACGGGCGCGCCGGGAGCCATCGCCACCGGCGCGGCCGGCAACGACGGCGCGCGGGGCGCCGCCTCGTCGGCGCTGTCGTGGTCGTCGTCGCGGCGGTCGGCGCTGGCCTTCTGCTCGGCGAAGAGGAGCTCTTGCCCCACCGCCGCGCCGCCGCGCGCCGCCTCGCGCTCGGCGTCAGGGACGCTGGCGACGGCGTCGCCGGGCGCCGCCGGCTTGCGCGGCGCGGCGCTGGTCGCCGCCGCGAGGCCGCGCGCGTCTCCGGCCGACAGCGTCGCGCCCTCGCCGACGGCGGCGCCCTTGGTGAGCGCCGCGGGCAGCGCGGCGGCGGCCGGTGGCGGCGGCGCCATGGGGACCGCCGTCGGGGGCGCCGCTTCGCCGGCCACCGCGGGCGCGGCGCTGCCCGCCACGGCCTGCGGCGCCGCCGAGGGCGCTTCGGCGCGCTGCACGACCACGAGCAGGGCCAGCGCGCCGGCCCCCACGAGGCTGCCGCCGACGAGCCATGACGACAGCCGGGCCCGCCACCCGCCGCGGCCGGCGGCGTCGTCGGCGGCGCGCAGCACGGCGGCGCGGATCGCGTCAGGGCGTGCGGCGACCTCGGCGCGCACGATGGCGTCCACCAGGTGGGCCGGCGGCGCGTCGACGCCGCTGTCCTGGCCGAAGCGCGCGTCGTCGGCGAGCAGCGCGCGCAGGGCCACGAGCCCCTCGACCTCGGCGCGCAGCGCCGGCTCGGCGCCCAGCCGCGCCGCAAACGCGGCGCGCGCGGCTTCGCCGAGGGTGCCGTCCACGTAGGCCAGCACCAGCGCGTCGTCGGGAGAGAGGGGCTCGGTCATGGGAAGGGTGGTCGGGGAGCGGGGCTCTCGGAGGTTTCGGGGACGGAGCGGTGGGGTTGCAAACGGGCGGCCCAGCACGGCGGTCTACGGCCGCGACGTCCGCTCGGCAGCGACCGCGTCCGGAGGCCGCTCGGGGTGGCGCTCGGGGCGATCTGCGGGGGCGCGATCCGCCGCCCGCGCCGGCGCTCCCGCCGGGGCCGCCGCTGGAGCCCGGGCCGGGGCGGGGGCATCGTCGGCGCGGCCGAAGCCGGCGGCGGCCAGCCGCTTCTGCAACGCGCCCAGCGCGTAGCGCATGCGCGACTTCACGGTGTTCTCGCCGACCCCGGTGGCCTCGGCGATGTCCTTGAACTGCAGCCCGCTCTGCTCGCGCAGCAGGAACACCTCGCGCTGCTCGTCGGGGAGGTCGGCGATGGCGGCGTCGAGCACGCGCCGCAGCCGGGCGTTGGCGACGAGACGATCCGGCTGCGGGTCCGGCGAGGCGACCCGGTCGAGCCGCTCTTCGCCGCCGTCGCCGTCCTGGTCGAGCCGCTCGTTCAATGAGTCGGTCTTGCGGAACTTCGCCTTGCGCACCTCGTCGATGCAGAAGTTCCGGGCCATCGTGTACAGCCACGTCGTGAACTTCGCCTTCGGCTCCCACGACGGGGCGTTCTTCACGACGCGCAGGAAGATCTCCTGCGTGGCGTCGGCGGCGGCCTCGGGGCTCTTCAGCCCGCGCAGGAAGAACCGGTACAGCGGCGCGTGGTGCCGCTGCACGAGCACGCGATAGGCCTGCGGCTGCCCGCCCTTGTAGGCGAGCATCAGTTCCTCGTCGGTGCGCGCGTCGACGGTCACGGCCGACCGTTGTACTGTATTTGCGTCGCCGCCGGCGAGAGCCGCCGCCACCGCCCGGCCCGGCGGGCGGTACGACGATCGCCCGATCCGCGCTCCCGTCCGCTGTGAGACCAAGGTCCTGCCAGACGCAAGCGAAGACGCGATGAGCTCGAAGGTGCTCCTGCTGCAGCGGCGCGTCGCCCTGCTCACGACGCTGGCGCTGCTCGGCGCCTGCCCGCCCCTCGTCGTCGACGGCGGCGCTGACGCGACCGCCGAGGGCGAGGGCGAGGGCAACGGCGACGTCGACGTCGACTCCTCCGGCCTGACCGCCGATCGCGTGGTGGCGCCCGCCGATGGCCTCGCGGTCGTCAGCGTCACGGTGGTGGTGGTCGACCGCGCCGGCGCGCCGGTCACCGGCCGCGCGGTACAGCTGACGGCGACGTCGTCGACGACGGGGGCCCTCGCGCTGACCGCGCCGGAGACGACCGCTGGCGACGGACGACTGGTGGCCCGCCTGTCGGCGCTGCGGCCGACGACGGTCACGGTGACCGCCGACGTCGACGACGGCGTGGCGACGACGCGCCTCGGGCCGTTGACGGTGACGTTCTCGCCGTGCCTCAGCCTGGAGGAAGCGTTCGTCGCCGACGTCTGGGGTCCGGTGTTCTCGCGCTGCATCGGCTGCCACAACGAGTACGGCCTGGCGGTGACGCCGCCCACCGCGAACCGCCACGTGCTGCGGTTCCCCGGCGACGTCGACTTCGCCGCCCACAACGTCGACGTGCTGCGCAGCCTCGCCCGGCAGGACGTGACGCCGGGGTTGTCGCTGCTGCTGGCGTTGCCGACGGGCCAGGTCGGGCATTCGGGCGGTGTCGTGATCGCGCCCGACTCGCCCGAAGAGCAGGTGCTCGCCACCTTTGTCGAGCGGCTGCGGCGTGAGGACGACGTGTGCGGCGAGGGGGCCGTCGCGCCGCTCGAGGCCGCGCTGGCCGATCTGTCGCTGCTGTCGCGGCGGTCGACGCTGGCGCGGGCGCGGCTGGCGCTGGCGTCGCAGCCGTTGAGCCCGGCAGATGAGGCGCTGCCGCTGGCCACCGACGAAGAGCTCGACGCGGCCCTCGTCGCGCTGCTCGACACGCCGGCGGCGGCCAACCGCGTCGTCGCGATCTACAACGACTGGCTGTGGACGGACCGCTTCACGCGCGAGGTCACGCGCACCACCAGCGGCGTGAATCAGCTGCTCGTGCGGCTCGCCGCCCAGTTCGGTCCGCGTCGCTTCTACTTCCAGCCCGAGGGCACCGGAGGGCAGCAGTGCGACCCGGCCACCGACGTCTGCTGCGGCGAGGCCGGCTCGCCGTACCCCGGCAGCTGTGTCCAGCCGACCGCCGGCAACAACGCCGCCGACAGCCTCGCCCGCGAGCCCCTCGAGCTCGTGCGCCACGTCTGGAGCGAGGGCTTGCCCGTCGACACGCTCGCCACCGGCGACTTCACGATGGCGAACCCGTACACCGCGATCCTCTACGGCTTCAACCCGCAGGCGCCCGAGTGGACCTTCGACGACGTGAACACCGCCGCCAACGACCGCGCCGAGTTCCACCCGCTGCGCCTGCGCGACACGCCGGCCAACGAGCTCGTCGCGCAGCCCGGCGTCGGCGACCGCTTCCCCCATGCCGGCCTGCTGACGCCGCACGCGGTGATGTAGCGCTTCGTCAACACGAACTCGAACCGCGAGCGGCGCCGGTCGGCGCGCGTCGTCTACGAGCGCATGCTCGGCATCGACGTGATGAAGCTCGCCGACTTCTCGACGGTGGGGCTGCCGCCCGACGCCGATCTCGACACGGCGACGACGTCGGCGGTGGCCTGCACGTCGTGCCACGCGGTGATGGATCCGGTGGCTCGGCTCTTCTACAGCTTCGGCAACAACGGCGAGTACCGCCCGGCGCGCGTGCGCCCGCCACCGCAAGAGATGTTCGAGGCGTCGTTTCGTGGGCAACGCTTCTGCACCGACGACGACGACTTCTGCTCTGGCGCCATCGTCGGCGCGCCGGCTGATAGTCGCGACCACGTCGGCGATCCGATCACGTGGCTTGCCGCGCGGATCGTGCAAGACGCGCGCTTCCCGTACGCGATGGTGCTGCCGCTGTTCGAGGGGCTCACCGGGGCGCGCGTGCTGCGCGCGCCCGTCGACCCGATCGCCGCCGACTACGCCGAGCAGCGCCTCGCCTTCGCGATCCAGAACGCCTACCTGACGGCCCTCGCCCAGCGCTTCGACACCGTGCACGGCCGCAACCTGAAGGCGCTGGCCAGAGACATCCTGACCGGCCCGTTCTTCCGCGGCGGACCAGACGTCGAGCTTGACGACCTCACCGCGCGCGCCCTGACCCTGGCGGGGGTCGGGCGCGGCGTGCTCGTCACCCCCGAACAGTGGAGCGCGCACCTGCGGGCGGTCACCGATGAGGTGGTCACGGCGACCGGCGGCGACGTCGACCTGCTGCGCGCCTTCGACGAGTACCGGATCCTGTTCGGCGGCGTGAACTGGGAGTCGCTGACGACGCGCTTCCGCCAGCCGAACCCGGTGATGATGCGCATCGTCGAGCGCGCCGCCAACCAGGTGGCGTGCCGCGTGGTCGCCAAGGACGCCGCGCGCAAGACCGTCGCCGACCGCAAGCTGCTGGCCCCGACCCTCGACGTGACAGCAAGCGATGCAGCAGCGGTGCAGGCCGAGCTCGCACGCCTGCGGCTGCGGCTCCTCGGCGAAGACGGCGGCCCTGGCGACGCCGAGGTGATGGCGCTGTGGTCGGTGTACGAGGGCGCGCGGCAAGACGCCATCGCCGGCGGCGGCGCGCTGCCGCCCGCCTGTCGCGTGACCGCCACCGACGAGCTCAACGCGCTGACCAACGATCCCTCCGGCGCGCTGCGGGCGTGGATGGTCGTGGTCGCCGCGCTCCTGTCCGATCCCCTCTTCGTCGTGGAGTGACCCCATGCCTCTCACACGTCGTCGCTTCGTCGGCTCCACCGCCGCCGTCACCGCCACGCTGCTGCTCGGCCGCCCCGGCCGCACCCAGCAGGCAACCCCGCCGCCGCTGTTCCTGTCGATGGAGGCCGCGGGCGCCTGGGACCCGACGTTCCTGCTCGACCCCGTGGGCGGCCGCGCCGACGTCACACCGTGGACCGAGGCGCAGCTGCTGCGCGCCGGCAACCTGACGTACGCGCCGCTGCGCCTGCCCGGCGAGGGCGCCGTCGTCGACGAGCGCTACGCGTTCGGCGGCGAAGACTTCTTCGCGCGGTTCCGCGACGCGATCACGATCTTTCGCGGCGTCGACAACCAGACCGTCAGCCACGACTTCGGCCCGCGCGTCGCCTTCACCGGCAGCGACCGCGAGGGGCACCCGACGCTGGCCAGCCTCGTCGCCCGCACCGCCGTCGACGAGCTCACGGCGCCGCCGCCCCTCGCGTTCATCACCACCGGCGGCTACGCCGAGACCGCGGGCCTCGTGCCGACGTCGCGCGCCGGCAGCCCGAGCACGCTGCTCGGGGCGACGTTGCCCAACTCGACGCGGCCGGCGAGCCCGGCGACGGCGCAGCAGTTCCACACCAACGCGACCCACGCGAACCTGCGCGCCTACCGAGAAGCGCGCGACGCCCGCCTGCGCGCCGGCACGACGTCGCCGCGGCTGCGCGCCTTCCTCGACGACTTGGCCGCCGCCCGCGACGCGGCGACGACGGCGGCGTTCGACGCCCTCGCGCCGGCCATGGTCGAGGCCGAGGCGGTGGCCGGCCCCCGCGGCTCGCTGGTGCCCGCCGCCGCCGCCGTGCTCGGCGCGATGGCGCAAGGCGCCTGCGTCGCCGCCCACCTCGACGTCGGCGGCTTCGACACCCACGACGACCACGACGCCCTCGACGACGGGCACCGCTTCGCGCTGCGTCGGCTGCTCGAGGGCGTCGACTTCGTCGCGCGGCAGGTCGAGACCACGCCGGCGTTGTCGTCGCGCTGCGTCGTCGTCCTCGTCGGCTCCGACTTCGGGCGCACGTTCTACAACGACACCGGCGCGACCCGCGGCAAGGATCACTGGCCGGTCACGGCGATGATGGTGCTCGCGCTGGGCGCGGCGCAGGCGACTCTGGGCGGCAACCGCGTCGTGGGCGCCACCGTCGTCGGGAACGGTCGCGGCATGACGGCGCGGCGGGTCCGCGTCCGCGACGGCGCCGTCGTCAGCGCGCCCCCCGACGACGCGGCGGCGCTGGTGCTGACGCCCGCGCTCATCCACCAGGCGCTGCACGACAAGCTGCACATCGACGCGGCGCTGACCGGAAGGTTCGCGCTGCCCGGTCTGCCGGCGACGCCGCTGCCGTTCTTCGGGTGAGCCCGCCGGTCGCCCGGCTCCGGTCGCCAGCCCGCCGTCGCCGCTCGGCCGTCCCCCGCCGCCGACACCGGCGACGGATCGGCGATCACGAGATTGCCGTCGTTGTCGTAGGCGACGTCGCTGGGATTCAGTACCCGGGCCGCTTCGGCCGGACCACCGTCACCGCCGAAACCAAGGCTGCCGGCGTCCGACCGGGCGAGCGCTGCCTTGGCGGGCGGGGAGCGCTACCGGCGATGCACCGCGAGTTGGGCGATGTGCCGGTAGACCCCGTACTTCGCCGCGCCGGCATACACGCGGATGTCATGGGGCCCGGCGCGCAGCGGGCAGCGGGCCCGCAGGGTCCCGTCGTCACTTGAGGGACAGTCGGTGTGATCGGCGGCGCCCATCGGGCGGACCTTCACCATGAGGTGCAGGCGGCGCGGGTTCTTCAGGACGACATCGATGGAGTCGGTCGCGACATCGACCACCGGCCGCTCGGGGCTGACGAGCTCGAGCTCAAGCTTCGCCAATCCGGGCCGCGTCATGCGCTGCCGCAGGAAGGCGCCGCGATCGAAGGGCTCCTTCAGGAACTGCCAGCGAGCCTCATCGGGCAGGTGGTCGAAGATGGCAACGGACGGCGGCGTGAACAGGTAGTCGGTCCGGTCGTTGTCGGCGTCGCCGCCGCCATCGACGGTCGGGTCGTCCCACGTGGCGTCGATCGAGTACCAGCGATCCCGGATGCGGGCGGCGTTCCATGCGTGCCCGACAGGAGCCTGCCGGCCATCGGGCTCGCGCACCTCGCCGACGCCGTACTCGACGGGCACACCGGCAAACTTGCCCAGCTCGACGAGCAGGTGGGCGTAGCCCTCGCAGACACCCATGCGGTTGCGAAAGACGCTCTCGGCGTCCTGCGGCTTGCGCGCGCCGGTGACGGAGCCGTTGTCGTAGCGCAGGCGGCTCACGACCCAGTCATGGAGCGCCTTGGTGCGCCGGAAGGCGTCACCACGACGGCCCGCCACAGGACGGAGAGCAGGGCGACGACGAGAGACCCCAGAAGCTTCATGGTTCAATCATGCCCCGGGTCCGGCGTGACCGGCAGGGCCGCCGCGGGATCAGGTCGAATGATCGATCACCTGATCGAACAGCGTCCCGCCGTCTACGTCGACGAAGCGCACGCGCACCTCGCCCCGCAGCGGGTCGAACGTCACCGTGGTCGCCGCCACCTCGCCGCGTCCGTACAGGAACTGTGCGGCGGGAAAGACCTGCTCGCGCGTGGCGTCCTGCGCAGCGAGGAACGCCAGCGGGTTGCCCAGGTTGCCGCCGGGACCGACGGCGACCTCCCACGCGCGACGCAGCGGCCCCGTAGGCTCGACGCGGCCGACGAAGCCGACGTGGAAGTCGCCCGAAAGGAACCACACATCCTCGATGCCCTCATCCTGCAGGAAGGTCACCACCTCGGCCCGCTGCGCCGCGTATCCCTGCCAGCGGTCCGGCGGCGGCCACAGCAAGGGCATCCTCGTCATGGGCACCGAGTTGACGACGACCTTGAAGCGGCACGGGCTGTTCTTCAGGCGGTCCTTCAGCCACGCCATCTGCGCGTCGCCGATGTACACGGGCCGGTCCGACGTGCGCGTCGACGGGCGCCGCTCGGTGCGGCAGTCGAGCACGATCAGCTCGAGCGTGCGGCCCCACACGAACGACTGCCACAGACCGCCGTCGGCGTTCGGCGTCATCGGCGTGTTTGCGAAGAACTCGCCGGCCGCCGTCTGCAGCTGCGTCGCCGGCATCTGCTCGGGGTTCACGTTGTTGTCGAACTCGTGGTCGTCCCAGGCGAAGTAGCCGCCCTGCCGCGCAAGCAGCGCGCGGAACCCAGGGTCGGCCAGCGCACGCTCCCAGTGCCCGCGGTACTCGTCGGCGGTGCGCGAGCCGTCGGCGTAGACCATGTCGCCGGTGTGCACGAACGCGTCCAGCTCGAGCTCGGCCAGCCGCTGCAGCGCAGAGAACGGCGCGAACGCCGGGCTCGTGCACGTCGTGGCGCCCAGCGTCACTGGCCACTCCCAGTCCTCGGCCCACGCGGTGCGTACGCGCCCCACCACCGACCGGCCGACGTCCCCATCGACGAAGAACGCGTAGCGGTACCACGTCGACGGGGCGAGGCCGTCGAGGACGACCTTCACCGTCCCCTCGTCGCCGGGCAGGACGACCCTGTCCTCGACCAGCACGATCTCGCCGGGCTGCGCGGCCGGCACGGCGTCGGCGGCGACGTCGCGCCACACGCGCAGGCGCAGCGTCGCCGTCGTCGTCCTCACGCGCGTCCACACGGTGAGCGCCCGGCCGCGCATCCCCCCGGCCTGCACGCCCAGCGGGAACCCAACCTCGTCGACGGGGATCGCCTCGAGGTCGAGCACTGCGCGCCGCCCGCCGTCGAGGGCGTCGGCGTCGACCGGGGGCGGGGCCGCGGGCGGCCCGTCGCCGGCGGGATCGCCGTCGCCGCCGTCGGCGCAGCCCGTCCACAGCGGGGCCGATACCACGCCGGCGGTCAGCCCCAGGAAAGTGCGTCGGTCCATCAGCAACCCCCTCGTCGTTTCCGTGGGTCAGCATGCCTTGTCTGTCGCGACGTCCGCCATCGGCGCCCCGGCACGGACCGAGGTTCGGCAGCCCGTCGATGCGCCGATCGGGTGACGTCCGTCGCGGCGCTCGACCTGCCGGGCGAGGTGGTGGGGCGCACGCCCGACGTCGTCACCGGCGCCAGCGCCCCGTCGAGCTCGACGAGCAGCGCGACGCGGCCGACGCAGCGCGGCTCGGGCTCGGCCCGCACGCCGCGGACCACGGGGTCGGGCTGCAACGTCACTTCGCCAAGCAGCGGCAGCGCGAAGCGGAAGGCCTCGAGGGCGCCCGCGGCCTCGTCGAGGGACTGTTGCACCTCGGCGGCCACCAGCCGTGGTGAAAGCACGAGGCGGGCCTCGGCGGCGAAGTCCGCGGGCAGCGGCGTGGTGCCAAGAGCTTCCAGCCGGGCGCGGTCTTGCGCGCGCGGGTCCACGGCGGGCGCGTGGGCGCAGCCGACGATGACGAACGTGCCGAGCAGCCCAGTCCGCGTGCGGGCGACGCGCATGTCAGGCCTCCGTGCCCCTGCCGGTTGTCGTGGTGGTGGCGGCGGCGGCGGCGGCGGGTACAGGCGGCGTCGACGTCGGCAGCGGCGCGAGCAGCTCCGGCTGCACGATGGCGACGAGCGCCGGCAGAAGGACGAGGGTGGTGAGCAGGCAGAGCAGGATGCCCAGCGCGGTCACGAGCCCGAGGCCGAAGATGCCACGGTGCACCGACAGCATCAGCGCGCCGAAGCCGATCGTCGCCGTCATCGCGCTTAGGATCAGGGCCTTGCCGGAGTGGACGAGCGCGGGTGCGAGCGCGCCGTCGTGCCGGATGCGCTCGTAGAGGTGGACGCCGTGATCGATGCCGGTGCCGAGGAGCAGCGGCAGGCTCAACACCGACACGAAGTTCAGGGCCTTGTCGGTCTGGCCCTCGGGCAGGGCCAGCGTGATGGCGAGGGGTGGCGAGACAGGGGCGATGGGCGGCGGAGCGGGCGATGCGGGCGATCAACAGCGCGGACCTTAGCGCGAGCCCCGTGGCGACCGTCGCCCGCGGACCTGATCGTGACGAACGCCTCGCCCAGTACCCGTCGCAGTCGTCGCCGCACACGGTCGGTCATCCCGTCGTGCAGGCGACGAAGGGCGGCGGCACCGATGCCAGTGACCTCCGCGCGAAGGGGGGACCGCGTCGAGGAGGATCACTGGACGGCCGCCAGCCTCCTGCTTGCCGGAAAGCTCGAGCAGGTCGGGGGCTGGCTCGACCGGTGGTCGTCGCGGTGAGCGACCCGCGAGACCGGCCGGCACGCCGACGACGTCAGCGGCGGCGCCGGTGCCGTCAGCGTGCTACGACGTCGTCATGGCGAACGATGACGGCGGCGGCGCGACGCAGAAGGCGATGCAGAGGCTGGCGCAGGAGCTGACGACGAAGGCGGCGTTGTCGGCGGGGCGCGACGCGCTCGAAGGCCTGACGCTCTCCGACGAGCAGAGGGCTGCCCGCGCGGCGGCCCGGTCGCGCGCGACGAAGAAGAGGCTCGTGCTCGCCGTCGTCGTCGCCACCCTCGGCGCCATAGGGCTCATCGCGCTGTTCCAGCTGATCGCGTCGCTGTGGCTGTGGGCCATCGGCGCCGTGGTCGTCGCTGGCGTGGCCGGGGTGGCGGCGCTGCTCTTGAAGCCGCGCCTCGACGCGCTCCGCGCCCGGCTCAGCGCCGCGGGCGCCGCTGGCGCCGCCCAGCAGGCCGCGCTCGACGCCGCCCAGCAGCAGCGGCAGGGGCTCGCCGCCGCCGCGCAGGCGAAGGAGCAGGCGGCGAAGCATCTCGACGACGAGCTGGCTCGCCTGAAGCAGCAGGCCGGTCGCTGACGGGCGCTGGCCCGCCCGTCGCGGCCACAGGCGGCCCGGCGGGGGCGTCCGACGACCGCGCGCTCCACGAGGCCCGTCGCGCACTGATCGCGACGATGCATTCGATCAGTGACGACCAGCCGCCGCCGGCTTCGCAGCGCGATTGAGATCCGTGGATCCCGCGAGATCCGGCTTCTTCGGGGTGACCGCAGCGACCAGGGGGCGTCGTGACCACCACCAACGCGGTGATTGCATCGAACGGATCGCGCGCGCGGTCCTGCCAGACCGGGGTCAAGGGGGTCGCTCGCTGCGTGGGGTTTCCGCTCCTGCTGCGCCGGCGTTGCCGACGAAAAGCGCGCAACGACGGGGCCTTCGCGCGGTCGCCGCCGCTGGATCCGCCGTCGTCCCGTGCGCGGCTTGTCAGCCTGATTTTTCCTCTGGTACCGATCGCGTCCCCCTTTTCGACGACGCCCCCTGCGCCCTGTGCGCCGAAGCCGTCGAAGCAACCGGGCACCCGCAGCGCGGGCGCCACGAGGCCGAGCCGACGATGACGCCCCCGCGCCGCGCCCCGCCTGCTTCGTCTCCGGTGTCGTCGCCGCGCCCGGCAGGACCCCCGGTAGGACGCCCTGCCATGCGATCGCCTTCGCCGCCGTCTTCATCCCCGACCGCGGAGCCAGGCGCTGCCGAGCTGCTGCGCGTGATGACGACGACGCTGCGGGAGCAGATGAGCCTCTTCGCCTACCGCGGCTTCATCGAGCCGCTGCTGCCGGCGGGGCTGTCGGTCACCGACGAGGGCGACGGGCCGCTGTTCGTGCTGACGCTGTGGGCGACGACGCCGTTCCTCGCCGACTGGGTGCGCGACAACTACGGCGAGGCGCTGACGCGGGTGGGGGCGGCGGCCCTTGGCCGCGATGTGCGCGACCTGCGCGTCGTGGTCCAGCCGCGCCCTGCGGGCAGCGTCCCGGTGGCCGTCTTGCGTGACGGCGACGACGGCGTGGCCGCAGCGGTCGACGTGGGCGCGGCGGCGGGCCGCGCCGCGCCGGGCGCCGACGCAGCGCCGACCGACCGTCGGTTGGCAGGGACTGGCGACGGCGTCGCCGCCGACGACGTCCGCGTGGTGCCGTTGCCGACGCGGCGCTCGGGGCCCCGGCCGGGGTGTCGCCTCGACCCGCGCTACTCGTTCGACACCTTCGTCACCGGGCCGGCCAACCAGATGGCCTACTCGGCGGCGTGGCAGGTGGCCGAGCGTCCGGGGGCGCGCTACTCGCCGCTGTTCCTGTTCGGGCCCACGGGCCTTGGCAAGACGCACCTGCTGCACGCCATCGGCCACGAGACCCTCGGGCGTCACCCCGGGCTGCGGGTGGCGCTGTTGTCGGCCGAGCAGTGGGTGAACGAGTTCATCGCCGACAGCCACGGCAAGCGCTTCGACGCCTTCCGCCGCAAGTTCCGCGACGACGTCGACGTGCTGCTGATCGACGACATCCAGTTTCTGGCGGGCAAGGCGCAGTCGCAGGACGAGTTCTTCCACACGTTCAACGCGCTGTACGAGGCGCACAAGCAGATCGTCGTCACGAGCGACCGGTACCCGCACGAGATCGCCGGGCTCGAGGATCGCCTGAAGACGCGGCTGCAGTGGGGGCTCGTCACCGACATGCGGCCGCCCGACGCCGACACGCGCAAGGCGATCCTGCTGAAGAAGGCCGTCGACCTCGGCTGCGCGCTGCCCTACGACGTCCTCGACTTCGTCGCCGCCAGCGTGACCACCAGCGTGCGCGCGCTCGAGGGGGCGCTGGTGCGGCTGGCCGCCTACGCGCAGCTGACCCGC
>VGSZ01000022.1 GCA_016874845.1 Deltaproteobacteria bacterium | reverse complement strand
GTGGTGACCACCGCCCTGCCGTACTTCACGCTCGCCCCCGACTGGGTGGCCGAGGTGCTGTCGCCGTCGACGGAGCGGGTCGATCGCATCCAGAAGCTGCGCCTGTACGCCCGCGCCCGCGTCGGCCACGTCTGGCTGGTGAATCCGATCCTGCGCACCCTCGAGGTCTTCGCCCTCGACGGCGATGGCTGGCGGCTGGCCTCGACCCACGCCGGCGACGACAAGACCCGCGCGCAGCCCTTCGACGCGATCGAGCTCGAATTGGGCAACCTGTGGGCCGACGTCGACCTGGGCGACGCCGGACCGTAGGGCCCCTGACGGCGTCGCGGGGTACGCCAGCGGCACGCGCTGGTTGTCAGGCTCGGCGAAGCCGTGGGACTGTGCTCACCCGACACGGAGTCCCTGAATGCCCCTTCGATTTCTTTCGCTTGCCCTGCTCGTCTCCCACGCGCCGGCCGCCGCCGAGAAGACGCCCAATTCGGTGGTGCCGGCAGCGCCCGCGGTCGAGGCAGCCCCGACGCCCGAGGCGCCGGCGACGTCGGCCCCCAAGGCGGGCTCCGTCGGCGACGAAGCGGCACCCGCACCCGCAGCATCCGCAGCACCCGCATCCGCATCCGCGCCCGCACCCCCACCCGCACCCGCACCCGCTCTCGTCGACGACCTGCTGGCCGCCGCCCGCCGTGCGCTCGGCAGCGGCGAACCGCAAGAGGCAATCCCGCTGCTCGAAGCCGCGCTCACGCAGGCCCCCGCGCGGGGCGACGCCTGGCGGTTGCTTGGACAGGCCCAATCGCGGGCCGGCCACGGTGAGCGCGCGCGCGCGGCCTATGTCCGCGCCCTCGAGCTGCTGCCGCCGGACAGCGCCGACGCCGCCCAGGTGCGCGCGGTGCTTGCGTTCCTCGAGACACCGCCCACTGCCCAGGGAGGCTTCGCGCCGGGGGCGCCGTTGGCGGTGCGAATCCCGCCGGAGTGGCGGCTTTTCTATCGGTCGACCGTCGCGCTCCGCTACAACCCGCTCGGCCTGTTCAGCGACAACCGCGTCGCGCTCCGTCGACGGCTGTTCGAGAGCTCGTCGCCGTTCTTCCACAACAACTTCGCCTCGATCGCACTGTTTCCAAGCCTGTCGCCGGCGTTCTCGCGTCTGGCCCTCGGCGCCGAGCTGCAGCCCGCCAGCTTCCTGACGCTGTGGGGCAACGCCGAGCTCACTGCGTTCTTCGGCACGTTCAACCTGCTGCAGAGCTTTCCGTCGGCGCGCTCCGAGTATTCCGACAGCGTCGTCTCCCGCCTCGGCGACCTTCCCGCCGGCGACCGGCTCGCGCCCTATCCAACGATGGGCGGGCAGATCAACCTCGGCGCCGACCTGCAGTTCCGCGTCGGCCCCGTCGTCGCGCGCAACCAGCTCCGCTTCGTCCGGGCCGAGATGCAGCTGCGCGATGGCGACGTCACGTACTACGAGCAGCTCTGGGACCTCCTCGTGCCCAATCGCGGCTGGTACATGAACGACGACGCCGACCTGCTGTTCGTCACCGACTTCGGCTTGACCGCCGGGATCCGCTTCAACGTCGCCCACGCGTTCTACGGGCAGGAGCACCTGCAGCCGGGCAATGCGCTGGCCGACATCGTGAACGGCCCACAGGCGCGCGTGGGTCCGCTCGTCGCGTACACCTTCTGGGACGACGAGGGGGCGCTCTTCGACCGGCCGACGATCCTCGTCGTGACCAATTGGTGGGTGTCCCACCGCTACCGCACCGGCGCCGACGTCAGCCAGGCCGTCCCGATGGTCGCGCTGGCGTTCCAGATGCAGGGCGACCTGCTGCCCTGGAACCGGCCGCTGGCCCGGGGGCCGTGACCACCGGCAGCGTCCGGGCCGGGCTGGCGCAACGCCACCGTGCGGCACCTGACGACGACAGCGACCGATCTGAAGAGCGCGCTGCACGCGAGCGGCCGCGACGCGCTCGTGGTCGCCCTGCAACGCGCATCGGCGACGATGACGTCCACCGAAAAGAACGCGGTCTGTTCGAGCGTCCTTGACGACGCCGTCCGGTCCTAGGGGAGTGGTCGACTCGTCAGCGGGCCAGCCGGTTGGCTGCCGTCACTCGCGCAGGGGTTCGCAGGCGAAGCCGAGCGCCTGCGATTGCGTGCACACCTCGTTCGGGTACGGGTTCTGCGGCGGCGGCTCCGGCAGCTTCACGTTGCAGCTCCAGCTGCCGCTGCAGCCCGCGAAGCTCGCCCGCGTCGACAGGCAGAAGCCAGACTCGCACGCTGACCGCGTCGTGCAGCTCGCGTACGCCTGCTGGCGTGCCTCGTCCGCCGGCTCGCGGAGCCGACACGTGGCGTCGCTGCCGTCGCGGAAATTGCCGGGGCAATGATCGAGCTGCTGAATGCAGTCAGTCCGCTGCCGACACACGACATTCTGTTCATGGACGCCGCCCAGCCCCTGGGCGTACGCGCAGGTCTGCGGGCAGGGAGTCACAGGGGCCCTGCGGCCCCTGGCCGCCGACGACCGGGCTCTGCTCGCCCTCGCCTGCGCCCTCGCCCTCGCCCTCGCCCTAGCCCTCACCGCCGGGCGGTGGATCCTCGGTGGCGCCCGGACAGGCCGTGGCGTTGGCAAGGAGCGCGGTCACGACCAGCAGGGGCAACGGGGCTCTGGAGTTCGACAGGGTGCACCTCTGCAAGGCGGGAAAGGGCCAGCGCGCGCCGTCGGCCGACGACAATCTTCTGCTCGGCTGCCGTCCTGCGTCCCGGAGGCTGGTGTCAGCCGACGTCACCGCGGGTGTTCCGTCGGCCATTCACTCGCCGGCGTCGTTGCGGTGGCACTGGGCGCACTTTTGCGACTTGTGCTCGTAGCCCGGCACGCGGGCGTGGCGGCGCGCCTCGGCGGCGATGTTGTGCTCGTGGCACTCGGCGCAGCGGGCCGGCGCGTTGCTGCAGTTGCCGGTGACGACAAAGCCGTTGAGCGCCGCGTGGCAGTCGGCGCAGCGGATGTTGCTGTGAGCGCCGCGCGTGATCGGGAAGCAGGTGTCGTGCTGCCGGTACTTCGCGCCGACGAATGTCGCCGGTGTGTGGCACGACCCGCAGGCCAGCGAGAACGGCGGCCGCTGGTGGTTCACCGTCTGCGTCGTCGCGCGGCGCGCGTCGGCGGCGTGGCACTGCACGCAGTCGATGGCTGCCCGCGTGAACTGCCGATCCCGCTTCTCGACGTGGCACTCATCGCAGGGCAGCGCCGCGTGCCGCCCGGTCAGCGGGAAGTTCGTCCGCCGGTGGCTGTCGACGACGAACAGCGGCGCCTCGAAGCGCTCGGTGTTGTGGCACGACGCGCACTGCAGGCCGAACTCCTGCAGGTGCGGGTCCTGGTGACAGCTCGCGCAGCTCTTCGGCTGCGGCTGGTGCAGGTCACCGCCGTGGCAGTCGGCGCAGCGGGTCATCGTGTGGCGACCGTCGAGCGGAAACCCCGTGCGCTCGTGGGCGAACCTCGCCGGGAACCACGTCTCGACGCCGTGGCAGCCGTCGCAGCGCTGCTGCGTCCGCCCGTCGCCCGGCTCGTCGGTCGTCGCCGCCGTCGCGCCATCCTCGTGCACGGCATCGGTCATCGTCGCTGTCGTCGTCGTCGCGGCCGTGGTCACCACGGGCACGCCCGGTCCGGCGGCGAGCAGCGGGCTGAAGGCGTCGAACTGGCCCTTGTGCTCGTCCTCGTGGCAGCGGTCGCAGGCGGTGGGCACCGGCTTGTAGCGAGCGACGGTGCGCCCCTCGACGTCGACGCCGACGTGGCACTGCGCGCACTGCGCCCGCTTGTGGGCGCCCTCGAGCCGGAACGCCGACTGCTTGTCGTGGTCGAAGTCTACCGGCTTGAAGCCCGTCGTCGCGTGGCAGGCGGTGCAGTCGGTGGTGGCGGCGCCGGGCTTCTGCAGCTGGCCGACGTGGACGTCGTCGTGGCAGGTGACGCAGGCCGGATCGAGGGGGCGGTAGTGGCGCGCCCCGCGTCGGGCCTTCAGCGTCGCCGCCGTCGACGACGTCATCGGCACGTGACATTCGTTGCACTTCGCGGCCTTGTGCTTGCCAGTCAGCGCGAAGCGGCTGTCGTCGTGGTTGAACTTGTTGTCGCGAAACGACGACGTCGAGTGGCAGTCGATGCAGCGCCGCGCCCGCAGGCCCTGCTCCGTCAACGAGAATTGCTGCCCGTGGGGGCTCTCGTCCGTGTGGCACGCCTCGCAGCGCCCGCCCTCGGGCGGCGCGTTGCCGCTGGCGTCCTTGCCGACGACGTCGGGCATCTGCAGGCGCGCGTTGCTGACGAGCACCCGCCGGCCGCGCCGCGCCATGTCGTCGCGCACCGCCTTCGGCACCCGGTCGGCAAGCTTGCCGTGCTGGTCGTGGCACAGGTTGCACGCGACAGTGCGGTGCGCGTCCTTCAGCGGGTAGCGGGTCTGGTCGTGGCGCGCGAGGTCGAAGTTCACCGGCAGGAACCCGCCGACGTCGTGGCAGCTCTCGCACTTGACGACGCCACCCTGCGGCGCGAGCTGGCCGAGGTGGGCGTCGGTGTGGCAGTCCGCGCAGTGCTTGAACTTCAGCCCCTTGAACACCGCCGGCGTGCTGCCGAACGGGCCGTGGCACTGACGGCACTGCACCGATGTGTGCGCGCCGCGAAGCTTGAACGCGTGCTTGTCGTGGAAGCCCGTGTCCTGCGCCGTCTGGTTGATGATCTGCCAACCCTCGGGCGTGTGGCACCGCTGGCAGTCGTTGCCGAACGCGCCGCCGTGGAAGTCGTCGTGGCAGTCGAGGCACGTGCCGTGGGCGACGTCCTTGAACTGCAGGTAGCTGGCGCTCTTCGCCGGCGGAAACACCGTCGTCGACGGCCGGGGATCGACGACGCTGCGGTGGCACTCCTTGCACTCGACGGCCTTGTGCTTGCCCACGAGCGCGAACTTCGCGAACGCCTTGTCGTTGTGGTTGAACCCGCCGGCGCTCTTGAAGTTGTCGGTGGCGTGGCAGCGGGCGCAGTCGTTGCCTTCCTGCCCGCGGTGCTCGTCGAAGTGACAGCGCACGCACGCCCGCTCCAGCCCGAGCATCGTCTCGCGCCCGCCGCCCATCAGCTTCTTCGCGTCGTCGTCGACGATCAGCCGCGGCTCGTGGCACTTCTTGCAGTCGTTGCCCTTGTGCTTGCCGGTCAAGGGCCAGCCGGTCTGCGTGTGGTTGAACCCCGCCTTCGACGGCTGCCACTGGATGAGCGGCGTCGTCGCGCCCCGGTGCTCGCGGTGGCACTGGTAGCATTGCTGCGCGCGCACGGCGTTGTGGTAGCCGCGGTTGGCGTCGAGCCGGCGCCCGATCTCCTTGTGACAGTCGAGGCAGCGCGCGTTGTCGTGCTTGGCACCCTCGACGTGGCACTTCGTGCAGCCCGTCAGCCCGTCGATGGCCGCGTGCCCGTTCGACAGCGCTCCCGGCGAGAACACCTGCGCCTGCGCCGGTCGGCCCGTGCCGACGAACAGCGCGACCAACACCACGCACGCAGCGACGACCACGACCCGGCCCGGGGACAGGCGGGCTCGGCTCGGGCGGGGCAGGGACAGGCGGGGCATCGGCGTCGGGTGACCTTCAGAACCGGGCGACGCCGGCGACGTCGGCGTTGACGATGGTGGGCACCGACCGCGCGCTCTTGTCGAAGGGCGGCAGCGCCTGCTGCAGGTAGAGCCGGCCGTTCAGCGTCAGCCACGACGTCACCGGCAGGTCAGAGAACGTCGTCAGCCCGAGCTCGCGGTACGAGTCGCCCTGCGCGTCGAGCTCGAAGACAGCCGCGACGTCACGCGCAGCCACGGCAGGGGCTGCAGCACCGCGCCGACGGCGCCCGAGCGGCCGGGCCACTCGCCGAGCTCCTCCTGGTACGAGAACGTCAGGCCGCCGAGGTCGCCAAGCGCGCGGGGCAGGCCGACCTCGGGGCCGACGTAGCTGCGCACGCTGTCGTCGAGGATGTCGCGGCCGACGCCGCCGGTGGCGCCGATGGTCAGCGTGTCCCACGGCGACACGTACAGCCCGACGTCGCCGTTGTGCGCGCCGCCGACGACGGGGACCAGCGGCGAGCGGTCGCGGTCGATGGCCAGCGGCGCGAGGAAGCGATAGCCGGCCTGCGCCCGCGCCCACGACGACAGGCGCAGGTCGCCGTCGACGCGCGCGGCGTCCAAAGACGGCGTGAAGCCGCGGCCGTCGCCGAGGCCGGCGCGCACCGAGGCCCCGAGCCGCGCGACGTTGCCGAAGAAGACGTCGTTGGTGCCCTCGACCTCGACCCGCGGCGTCTCGAACGCGGGGTCGGACGCCACGCCGACGCGCAGCCGCGGCAGCACCATGAACGACGCCATCGGGATGACGTCGAGGCTGGCGTAGACGCCCGACACCAGCCGCGCCAGCGCCGGTGCCGTCGTGATCAGGTCGGGCACGAGCCCGCCATAGACGCCGAGCTCGATCCGGTCGTTCCACAGGCTGACGCCGAGCTGGGCGCCGTCGAGCAGCGACAACCCCGGCGCGCGCCGCGCGTAGAAGCGCCCGATCTCGCCGCGCACGACGCCGCGGTCGACGCCCACCGACGCGCCGTGCACGTACAGCTCGACGAGCTCGCCGCGGCGCATGCGCTGGTCATAGGGCGCCAACAGGTCCCCCGACACGCGCAAAGCCGCCGCGCCGAACGCCCGCGGCAGGCCCTGCACCGACAGCGTGCCGCGGCCGGCGACGTCCAGCGACGTGCGCGCGAACGCCCCTGTCGGCGTCGACGATGACAACCACGACTGCTGCCGCAGCACCGCGCGCCCGCGGCCGGCGAGCGTCGTGGTGCCCGTCGCCGGCTTCTTCGACGGCAAGAGCGGCAGCGGCGCGCTCTGCACGACGTCGCGGGCGCGGGCGAGCGCCTCGAGCGCGGCGGCGTCGCGCTTGCGCGGTCGTGGACGCGCGCGCCCTTCGTCGCTGTCGAGCTCGGCGAGGTCGGCAGCGAGGTCGTCGTCGGCGGCGACCGCCGGGTCGACGGGCGCTTCGAGGGCGACGACGAAGTGGTCGCCGCGGGCGGGCGGCGGGCTGCCCACGCCGCGGCAGCTCGCGCGCTTATCGGACACCGCCACGACGTCGCAGGCGCCCACCTTGCGGTTCTTGCGCAGCAGCTGCAGCCGCGTGCCGGCGGCGAGCCCCTGCGCGCGGCCGATGTTCACGTACGCCTCGGGGCCGGCGACGTAGGTCACGGCGCCGTCGACCTCCACGGCGCCGGCGGCGCTCGCAAGGAGCAACGTCGCGCACAGCGCGGTCAGGGCGAGAGCGGGATGAGGCACGGGGCGATGTTCGCGGGAGAGCAGTCGCTCGGGTGGGTGTGGCAGCCGTTGCAGTTGAAGGCGCCGAAGTCGATCGCCCACTCTTTTGGCAGGTCGCGGCGCAGCTGGTGACAGTTGGTGCACAGCGCCGGCATCGTCTCGTCATGGTCGACGTCGAAGCCCGAGTGCTGCTGCGGGTCCATCTCGGGGTGCAGCGGCGTCTCGGCGTGGCACTCCTTGCACGACGTGTTCGCCGCCTCGAACGAGCGAGCCACCGCGGCGTGCGAGTCGGCGAGGGGCGTCGGATCATCGGCGTGGCACTCGGCGCACAGCACGAGGCTTCGATCGGTCACCGACGCGTGGCAGGCGGTGCACGACGTCTTGCCGGCGGGGATGCGCGCGTCGAAGGCGGCGCCGCCGTGGGCGTCGTCACGATCGATGGGGAACTCGTTCAGAGAGTGCTCGGCCGTGCCCTGCTCGGAGCCGCGCGTGCCGTCGGGGTGGCAGGACAGGCAGGCGGTGTTCAGGGGCAGATAGCCGGCGATCCCCGCGTGCACCTGCGACGGCGGGCTGGCGTCGTTCTGGTGGCACTCGATGCACTTGGCGACCGAGAACGACGCCGTGCCGCCGTGGCAGCTGCCGCAGCTCATCGGCCCGGTGATCGTCGGCGCGCCGAGCGCGTGAGGGACGTCGCCGGTAATCGGGAAGTACGCCTGCGTGTGCTCCTCGTCGGTGATCCCGAGGTTCAGCGTCGCCGGCGCCGGGCAGCCCGCCTGTGCCAGCGTCGCCGCCGCGAGCAGCACCAGCGAACACCACCCCACGGCCCGAGTCGGCATCGCCCCGAGTCTACACGCCGCCGCCGCGCGTTTCCTTTCGAGGGCCCCCCGGATCCATCGGTCGTTCGTCGACGTTGCGGCCCCCCTCGGCCGGGTGTCATACCGGGCCCATGTCGCCCGCCCTCGCGCTGGTGCTCGCCGTCGCATGCGCACCGCCGCAATCGAGCGTCGTCGTCGCCGCCGCCGCCGACCTGCAGTTCGCGATGCCGGCGCTGGTCGACGCGTTCTCGGCCGCCCACCCCGGCGTCCACGTGGACGTCGTCCACGGCTCGTCCGGCGCGTTCTTCGCCCAGGTGGCGCGGGGGGCGCCGTTCGACGTGTTCCTGTCCGCCGACGTCGCCTACGTCGACCGCCTCGTGGCCGGCGGCCACGCCCGCGACCGCTTCGTCTACGGCACCGGGCGCCTCGTCCTGTACAGCCGCGCCGGCGCCCCGGTCAGCGCCGCTGGCGGGCCCGCCGTCGTCGCCGACCCGCAGGTCGCGCGCGTCGCGCTGGCCAACCCCCGCCACGCCCCCTACGGCCGCGCTGCCGAGGCCGCGCTGCGGTCGATGGGGCTCTACGACGTCGCCCGCCCGAAGTTCGTGCTCGGCGAGAACGTCGCCCAGGCCGTGCACTTCGTCGACAGCGGCGCCGCCGACGTGGGCTTCGTCGCCCTCGCCTTCGTGCGCTCGCCCGCGCTCGCCGGCAAGGGCGTCTGGGTCGAGGTGCCCGCCACCGCCCACCCGCCGCTCGTGCAGGGCGGCTGCGTCGTGGCGACGACGAAGGAGCCCGCGGCGGCGCTGGCGTTCGCCGCGTTCCTGCAAGGCGCCCAGGCCCGCGCCATCCTGCAGGCCGCCGGCTTCGAGCTGCCGGGCGCGTCATCGTCGACATCGTCATCGTCCTTGTCATCCTCACCATCGTCACCGGGCGGCGTGGCGCCCGCGGCGCTGGCGCCCTGACGCCGCCGCCGGGCCCGCGCCGCCGCCCCGGTCCCAGAAACGCAGGCCGAAAGGACACCGGTCTGCGGTCGCCGGCCCCGCGGCCTGTTAGCGTCGTCGACGTGGACACTGCCGCCGTGCTGGTCACGCTGAAGCTCGCGACGCTGACCGCCGCGATCCTGTTCGTCGTCTCGCTGCCGCTCGCCTGGTGGTCGGCGACGACCACGTCGCGGGCGCGACCGGTGGTGGACGCCGTGGTCGCGCTTCCCATCGTCTTGCCGCCCACCGTGCTCGGCTTCTACGTGCTCGCGGCGCTCGGGCCCGACGGCGTCGTCGGCGCGCCGCTGACCGCCGTCGGGGGGCCGCGGCTGCCGTTCACCTTCGGCGGGCTGCTCGTCGGGTCGCTGCTGTTCAACCTGCCGTTCTCGGTGCGCCCGTTCGCCGCCGCCTTTGCCGCCGTCGACCGCCGAGTCGTCGAGGCGGCGTGGTGCGCCGGGGCGTCGCGCCTGCGGACCTTCGTGCGGGTGGTGCTGCCGCTGTCGGCGCCGGGCCTGCGCGCCGGCGTCGTGCTCACCTTCGCTCACGCGGTGGGCGAGTTCGGCGTCGTCATGATGCTCGGCGGCAACGTGCCGGGCGTGACCCGCACGCTGTCCATCGCCATCTACGACGACGTCGGCGCTCTCGACTACGGCAGCGCCCACCGGACGGCCGCCGCGCTGCTGGTCTTTTCGTTCGTCGTGTTGGTGCTCGCCGGTCGCGGCGGCCGCCGCGACGCGCTGCTCACCTGAGGTTCGATGACGCTGCGGGCGACGTTTGCGATGAAGCGCGGGGCGACGACGGTGCGGGCCGACGTCGCCGACGTCTGCGCCGCGGGGCGCGTGCTCGTGCTGTTCGGTCCGTCGGGCTGCGGCAAGACGACAACGCTGCGCTGTCTGGCCGGGCTGGAGCACCCCGATGAGGGCGTCATCCGCTTTGGCGATGATGTCTGGTTCGACGGGGCGCGGCGGGTGGCGCGACCGCCGCAGGCGCGGCGCATCGGCTTCGTGCCCCAGGACCACGCGCTGTTTCCCCACCTCAGCGTCGACGAGCACGTGGAGTTCGGCCTGTTTGCGCTCGACGCAGCCGCGCGGCGTTCGCGACGCGCAGAGGTGCTGGCGCTGCTGCAGCTGCAGGGGCTCGGTTCGCGCCGTCCGGCGGAGCTGTCGGGCGGGCAGCAGCAGCGTGTGGCGTTGGCGCGGGCGGTGGCGCCGCGGCCGCGCCTGTTGCTGCTTGACGAGCCCTTGAGCGCGCTCGACGCTGCGATGCGGGCGACGGTGCGGCGGCAGCTGCGCGCGGCGCTGCAGGCGCTCGGCACGCCCGCCGTCGTTGTGACCCACGATCGCGTCGAGGCGCT
The DNA here is from genome assembly GCA_016874845.1 of Deltaproteobacteria bacterium. Taxonomy (GTDB): domain Bacteria; phylum Myxococcota; class UBA727; order UBA727; family VGSZ01; genus VGSZ01. The sequence goes on along the minus strand of VGSZ01000022.1, from coordinate 24,588 downwards.
CTGTCTGGGCGACGACGTCGTGGTGATGGCCGAGGGCCGCATGCTGCAGCGGGGGCCGGTCGGTGACGTCTTCGCGCGGCCGCAGGACGTCGCGGTGGCCCGTGTCGTCGGCGTCGACACCATCGTGCGCGGGCGGATCGTGGCGGTGCACGAGCGGATCGCCACGGTGCAGGTCGGCGACGCGCGGGTGCAGGCGCGCGCGCCGGCGGGCGACGGCGACGGCGAAGTCTTCGTGCTGCTGCGTGCCGAGGACGTCGCGCTCGAACCCGTGGCGGGCGCAAGCGGCGCGAGCGGCCAGGTCCGTCTGGCGGGGCGGGTCGTCGAGCTCGTCGACGAGGGCGCCGCGATCCGCGTGGTCGTCGACGCGGGCTTCGTGCTGACGGCGCTGGTGACGCGCTCGACGCGCGACGCGCTCGGCCTCGCCGAAGGCGCCGCGGTGGCAGTGGTGTTCGCGAGGACGGCGGCCCACGTCGTGCGCGCCTGAGTTGCCCGGCGCCGGTCGGCGCCCGGTGGTGGCGGACGGCACGGGCGCGCAGGGGCGGGACCGGCGGGCGCCGCCGCAGTACAAGCGGGTAGGGCGACGGTGTCGCCGTCGCGCCGCGGGGGCGCGGGCAGGGAGCGCGATGAGCACGGCAGCCGGCAAGGCCATCCACGGGACGGTGCTCAGCGTCGTCACGCAGTTCGTGTCGCAGCTGATGCGGCTGATCAGCCAGATCGTGACGGCGTGGTACCTGTCGCCGTCCGAGTTCGGCGTGAACGGCTTCCTTGTCGTCGTGACGACGGGCCTGTGGCTGGTGTCCGACGTCGGCATCGGCGCCAGCGTGGTGCGCTCGGCGCGCGACGACGACGACTTCGTCGACACGGCGTGGACGCTGTCGGTGGTGCGCGGGCTCGCGCTGTTCGTGCTTGGCGCGCTGTGCGGGCCCGTCGCCGCCCACGTCTACGGCGAGCCGCGGCTGTCGTGGCTGCTGCCGTTTTCGTCGTTGATGATCCTGTTCCTCAGCGCCGAGTCCATCCAGCTCTACACGCTGCAGCGGCGCATGGAGATCAAGCGCGTCCTCGTCGTCGACCTCGTCTCGCAGGCCGCCGGTCTGTGCATCTCGATCCCGCTGGCGATGCAGACCGGCAGCGTCTGGGCGCTCGCCGCCTCGGCGGTGGGCTCGGGGTTCGTGCGCTTCCTGCTGTCGCACACGTCGCTGGGCGGCAAGCGTCCGCGGCTGCGCTGGGACAAGGCCGCGCTTGGCGAGATCTTCTCGTTCGGCCAGTGGATCTTCTTGTCGACGCTGCTGTCGTTTTTGGCCATGCGCTGGGACGGCATCAGCCTGCCCTGGCTGCAGGGCTTCGCGCTGTTTGGCATCTACAACGTCGCCAGCATCGTCACGAGCGTGCCGCGCGAGATCGCCAACCAGGTGACGTCGATGGTGCTGACCCCGGTGCTCGCGGCGGCGTTCCGCGCCTCGCCCGACGAGCTGCGGCGGCGCCTCGCGTCGTCGCGCAGCGCGTACCTGCCGGCGGCGATGCTCTTGTTCCTCGGGGCAGCCACCACGGCGCCGGCGTTCTTCCTGCTCGCCTACAAGAACCCCGAGTTCCACGCCGCCGGCCCCATGGCGCAGGTGCTGCTCGTGCCGATGTGGTTCGCCTTCCTGCAGGAGGCGTCGTCGCGTGCGATGGTCGCTGACGGCGACGGCCGCGGGCTCGCGCTCACCAACGGCATCAAGGTCGGCGTCACCATCCTGTCGACGCTGGTGGGCTTCACGCTCGGCGGCTTTCAGGGCTTCATCGCCGGCTCGGTGCTCGGCGCACTGGTGGGCGTCGTCGCCGTCGCCGTGCGCCTCGGCCAGCGCGGGCTGCCGGTGCTTGGCGGCGAGCTCGGCGCCACCGCGGTGTTCCTGGGGCTCGGCGCCGTCGCGTGCGGCGGTCCGCTCCTGCTCGCGCCTGCGCTCGGTGTCCATGCCGCGTGGCTGACCCTCGCCGGCTGCGTCGTCGTCTGCGGGCCGCTGTTCTTCGTCGTCGTCAAGCGCGTCAAGGCGGTGCGCGCCGAGTCGGTGACGTGGGCCAGCGACGACGACTTACCGGCGACGAAGACGCCGGCAGCGGCAGCGGCGTGATCACCGGTCCGCGCCAGGGCCGTCGAGCATCGCCTGCAGCGCCTCCCGCGATGACCAGCGCGGCCGGACGCCGAGCCGCGCCGCCGTCGTGGTCATGGACACGACGAACGGATGCATGAGGTACGGAAACAGCGACGATGGCGCGCGCAGCGACGGGGGCAGCCACGGCACCAGCCGGTCGAGCACCGCGCCGGTCAGGCGGGCGTCGACGTCAACCACGGCGAGCCCGGCGGCGCGGGCGACGTCCTCGTAGGCGAGCCAGTCGGCCGACGCGGCGTGGAAGACGCCGGCGCCCTCGTGGTCGACGACGGCGGCGAGGACGGCGGCGACGTCGTCGACGTGGACGAACTGCAGTGGCGGTCGGTGCCCGTTCAGGGCCGGCAGCGCGCCGCGGGGCAGGCCCGACCGGCGCAGCAGCGACGGCAGCGGCAGGCGGACGCGGCGCAGGATCTCGGTCAGGTACGAGCGCGCCTGCGGCGCGTACACGATCCCCGGTCGCACGATGGCGAGACCGTCGTCGTCGTCGCCGTCGCCGTCCTCGCGCCAGGCGGCGCGGGCCACGCGCTCCTGCAGCGCCTTGTCCATCGCGTAGGGGAACGCGCACGGCCGTACCGGTGCGTCGACGGCCAGCGGCACCGGGTTGTCGGGCCACGCGCCGTAGACCACCGTCGACGACACGAGCACGAAGCGACGGACCCCGGCGCGGCGCGCGGCGCGCACGGCGGCGCGCGTGCCGTGCTCGTGCAGCCGCCGCATCCGTGTTCGGTCGTCGTCGTCGCCGGGCGGGTCGACGCGCGCGGCGAGGTGCACAACGACGTCGACGGCGTGGGTCGACCAGGCCGCAAGGAGCGCGTCCTCGGCGCCGTCGTCGGTAAGGTCGACGCGCACGAACGACGCCGTCTTCGTCGCCGTCGCCGACGACGGCGTGGCCCGCGCGGCGCGGGGCGCCGCGCGGTCCACCACCAGCACCCGGCGCGACGACGCCCCCAGATGGGCGGCCAGCGCCGTGCCGACGAGACCGCTGCCGCCCACGAGGGCGACGCTGCCCGCCTTGTCGCTCATCGGACGTACGGCGCCTCCAGCCCGGCGGCGACGGCCAGCGCCGCCGACGTGGCCAGCGCGGCGACGCAGACGACGCCCAGCGCCGGGTCGAGCCGACGGGCGCCGAGCCACAGGGCGCCGGCGGTGCCGCCCGCGACGGCGCTGGCGCCGCCGGCGGCCACCGTCGACCACAGCGCCCACGCCGGCAGACCGTCGACCCGCTCGTCGTCGACGATGGGGCCGATGGGCTCGTCGCGCAGCAGCGACCGCAGCAGCGCCGGCGTCACCCGGCGCAGCGCGGCGTCGAGGTCGCCCGCGTCCAGCGTCGCCTTGAAGTTCCGCCCCCGCCCCGTGTGGCTGCGCAGGCTGCTGGCGTCGACGATGACGACGCTGCCGAGGCGCACGACGTGGACCAGCAGGTTTACGTCGGCGCCGAGCGACGAGCCGTCGGCGTCGACGAAGGCGCTGTGGTCGCCAGCGAGCGTCGCGACCCGTCGCTCGCCCGCGGCGTCGTCGCCCTCGTCGTCGCCTGCTTCGCCCGCGGCGGCGCCGCCGGTGTCGCCGACCACCACGACGCCGTCGACGCGGCTCAGCGTCGAGCGCAGGTGCTTCGCGAAGCGGTGCTCGGTGGATCGCGGGAACGTCGGATCGATGGTCAGACGATACAGGCGCACCCGCAGGCCCCGGGGCGCCGCAGTCGTCGCGGCGTCGGCGGCGCCCGCCGTGGCGACGGTCGAAGCGGGCGAGCGCGATGCGGCGCCGTGGTCGACGGCGACGAACGCCGTCTCGCCCATCGCGACGTCGATTGTCTGCTCGAAGGCGTCGTACTCGATGTGATCGACGATCACCGTGTGCCGCCCGGGCAGCAGGGCCACCGGCGCAGCCAACGGGATCGTGCCGACGACGGCGCCGTCCACCGAGACCACCGATCCAGACGGCGCGCGGACGGCGACAAAGCCGCGCTCGCGCTCCGGCGCCAGCAGCCGCACGGCGAGCAGTCGCGCGTCAGCGGCGGTGGGCCCGGCGGCGGCGGTGAAGACCACGCGCCGCAGCGCGCGGGCGCGACTCACGTCGACGACGTCGAGCGTCAGCGTGACGCCGGCGCTCGCGGCTTCGACCCGCCCGCCGACGGCGAGCTCGGTGGTCGCCAGCGCGCCAACGCGCACGATGCACGCGACCTCGGTCACCGCGCAGGCTGTACCGAGCGCCTCGGCGGTGACCAGCGCCTCGGTGACCGTCGCCGCCGGCGCCGCCGCGAAGCCGTCGACGCGGGCCACGGCGTCGCGCACGGCGGTCGCCCACGCCGTGCGCGTCGCGGGTGCCGCGCCGCCGGCGAGCGGCAGCACGGCGACGCCGCGGGCGTGCACGGGCGACGCCCCGACCAGCGCGCCGACCAGCGCGCCGGCCAGCGCCCACCACGCAAGCAGGCTGACGGCGCGCCCGCGGCTGGTGGACCTCGTGATGGGAGCGGGCGTCGAGCTGGTCATCGGCGACACTTATTCTCGCACGCCGCCACCCGTGTCGTGACGATCGCCCGCGTCGCCGCCGTCCAGCTGCGGATGCGCTTCGCGGGCACGTCGGCCGCGAATTCCTTCCTGCAGGCGGCGGTGCAGCCGCGCAGAGACCGCATGCGGGCGCGCAGCAGCTCCTCGGCGCTGGGCGTGTCTGCCGGCGCCGCAGGCGGCGCCGGCGTCGACGCGGCTGTGTTCGTCGCGGTCGTCGCGGTCGCCGCCGCGGTCGCCGCCGCGGTCGCCGCCGCGGTCGTCGCTGCGGTCGTCGCGGTCGTCGCGGTCGTCGCGGGCGTCGCGGGCGTCGCGGTCGTCGCGGGCGCGGGGGCGCCGGGGCGCGCGACGACGACGGCGAGCAAGGCGATGAGGCCGAGGGTCCCAGCGACGACGATGGCGAACAGCCCGGCCGAGCGCCGCCGCAGCGCGCCGGACGCAGGCGGCGCGCCGGGGGGCGCCGGCAGGGCGGAGGCCGCGGGGGCCCGGCGCACCTGCTCGGTCGGGTCGTGCTCGACGGCGGGGAGCACCACGGTGGGGGCCACCGCCGGCATAAACGGCAGCGCGCGGGCGCGGGTGGCGAGCAGCGCCTCGACAGCGCGGGCCTCCTGCACCGCGAGCGACATCGTCATCGACGGCGTGGTGTCGGCCCGGTGCGCGGCAACCCGGTGGCTGGCCTCGCGGGCGCGGGCGAACCGCTCGAGCTCAGGGCCAGCCAGCGCGCGCACGAGGGCGCTGGCCCGGGCGCGGGCGGCGTCCTGCTGACCGTGGCGCCACAGCACCGTCAGCACGGCGTCGCGGGCCAGCGTCGCCGACGGGCGCTGCCGGGCGTCGGGGTGGATGAGCGCCGCGACGATGCGCCGCAGCTCGTCGGGCAGGGCGTCGAGCCGGGCGGGGACGTGAGCGCCGCTGCCGGCGATGCCCGGGATCTCCTGCGCTCGCAGCGCGCCGTAGAAGCGCTCGCCAGACAGCAGCTCGTACAGCACGACGCCGGCCGCAAAGACGTCGCAGGCCGGCCCCACGCGGTCGCCGCAGGCCTGCTCGGGCGACATGTACGCGATCTTGCCGAGCACGATGCCGAGCTCGGTCTGCGCCTGCCGCACGCTCGACAGCGCCAGGCCGAAGTCGATGACCCGCGTGTGCCCGTCGGCGGCGAGCATCAGGTTGTGGGGGCTGACGTCGCGATGGACGATCGACAGCGGCGCCTGCGAGAGCGGGTGCGTGGCTGCGTGGGCGTAGGCGAGGCCGTCGAGAGCGTCGGCAACGATCTGCAGCACGACATCGTGGTCGAGCGCCCGCCCCTGGTCGTGCGCCCGCTGCTGCAGCCGGCGGACATCGACGCCCTCGACGACCTCGGCGGCGAGGTAGTCGCTGCCGTCGGCGCGGCCGACGTCGACGGTGCGACAGACATGCGGGTGGGCGAGCAGGATCGCGAGCCGCCCCTCGTCGAGGAAGCGCTTCAGCACGTCGTCGTCGTCGGCCAGCGTGCTCTTGACGCGCTTGACGACGCACAGGTCGCTGACCCCGGGAACGCCCAGGGGCTGGGCCAGCCACACCTCGCCCATGCCGCCGGCCGCCAGCGGCTCGAGCAGCGAGAATGGACCAAACGGCGTGGGCGCAGCCGACATCGCCAGCGAGGTTCGACGAAAACGACGCCGACGCGCAAGCACGCGCCGGCGCTCTCGGCTGACGTCGACACCGTCGACTTGACGAGCCGGCGGCGGCTGCGTAGCACGCCCCCAACCCCGCTTCCCCTTCCGAGGTCATCCGTGTCGAACCCGCACTACGACGTCGTCGTCATTGGCTCCGGTCCCGGCGGCTACATCGCCGCCGCGCGCGCTGGCGCGCTCGGGCTGAAGGTCGCCGTCGTCGAGAAAGACAAGCAGCTCGGCGGCACCTGCCTGCACCGCGGCTGCATCCCGACCAAGGCCATGCTCCACACCGCTGACATCGTCAGCGAGCTGAAAGAGGCGTCGCGGATGGGCGTCAGCGTAGAGGGCGTCAAGGTCGAGTGGGAGAAGGTGCTCGGCCACAAACGTCAGGTCGTCACGTCCAACGCCGGCGGCGTCGCCCACCTGATGAAGCACCGCAAGGTCGACGTCATACAGGGCTTCGGGCGCGTGGCGGTGGCCGGCGGCAAGAAGACGGTGATCGCCCGCGACGCTGACGGCAAGGAGACGGCGCTGTCCACCGACAGCGTCGTGCTCGCCGTGGGCAGCAAGCCGCGCGAGCTGCCGTTCGCGAAGTTCGACGGCGAGCGCATCGTGTCGTCGGACCACCTGCTCGACGCCAACCACGAGGCGGTCAAGAAGATCCCCGGCACCTTCGCCATCCTCGGCGGCGGCGTGATCGGCATCGAGTTCGCGTCGCTGTTCCAGCGCCTCGGCACCAAGGTCACGGTGCTCGAGATGCTGCCGCGCATCGTCGCCCCCGCCGACCCCGACAGCAGCAAGCTGCTCGCTGATGAGCTGAGCAAGCAGGGCTGCGACATCAAGACCGAGGTCAAGGTCACGTCCATCGAGCGCAAGGGCAACGAGGTCGTCACGCAGTACCAGAACAAGGACGGCACGACGGCGACGCTGACCACCGAGTACATCCTCGTCGCCGTGGGCCGCCCGCCGCTGACGCAGGGCATCGGCCTCGAGACCACGAAGGCCCAGACCGACAAGGCCGGCTTCGTCGTCGTCGACGGCATGATGGAGTCGGCCGAGCCCGGTCTGTACGCCATCGGCGACTGCATCAACACGCCGTGGCTGGCCCACGTCGCCTCGGCCGAGGGCATGATCGCCGTCGAGCACATCGCCTGGAAGAAGGGCCTGACCAAGACGAAGCCGGCGGCGTTGAACTACGACCACACGCCGTCGTGCGTGTACTCGGAGCCGCCGCTGGCGTGGGCCGGCCTCACCGAGGACGAGGCGAAAGAGCGCGGCCACGCCGTCAAGGTCGCGAAGTTCGACTTCGCGAAGAACGCCAAGGCCGCCATCCTGCTGAAGAAGCGCGGCTTCGTGAAATTCGTCGTCGACGCACAGTACGGCGAGATCCTCGGCTGCCACATCGTCGGTCCGCAGGCCACCGACCTGCTGGCCGAGCCGGCGCTGGCGATCTCGGCCGAGCTGCCCATCGAGGAGCTCGCGCGCACCGTGCACGCCCACCCGACGCTGTACGAGGCCATCTGGGAGGCCGCGTCCATCGCCGCCGGCCGCGCCGCCCACGGTTGACGACGTCGTCGACGTCGTCGGCGACGTCGTCGTTGAGCCCCGCCGTCGTGCGGGGCTCGTTCGTTCGTCGCTGGTCCCGGACAAGCCCTGGCCGCGCGTCCGACGGTCACGGGGGAGTTCACCGAAACGTCACCGACGCGCGGTCGTCTGCCGATTGCATCGAGGGCGACCATTGATAACGCACCGCCCCATGCCGTTCATCGATCGCCTCGTGAAGACGCTGTTGCCAAAGGAAGAGCACTTCTTCGACCTGCTCGAGAAGGGCGCCGACGTCGCGGTGCGGGCCGGCCTGGTGATGCAGGACGTCTGCAGCGTCGACGCGACGGCGCGGACGAAGGCGCTCGACCAGATCCGCGACATCGAGCACGAGGCCGACGGCGTCATCCACGAGGTCTACGACGCCCTGAACCGCACGTTCGTGACGCCCATCGACCGCAGCGACATCTACGCGCTGGCCACGCAGCTCGAGGACGTCGTCGATCTCTGCCACGCGACGGCGATGCAGATCGTGACCCATGCGATGGAGGACATCCCCGCCGGCGCCCCCGAGCTGGCCGCGCTGGTCGCCGCCGCCGCGAACGAGGCCCGCGCGGCGGTGGGCGAGCTGCGCACGCTGAAGAACCTCGACGAGATCCGCCGCCGCTGCCAGCAGATGAGCCGCTTCGAGCACGAGGGCGACGAGATCTTCCGCAAGCAGATTGGCCTCTTGTTCAAGACCGAGCAGAACGCCGTCCACCTGATCCAGCACAAGGAATTCCTCGAGGGGCTCGAGGCCACGCTCGACGCCTGCGACCACACGGGCAAGGCGCTGACGGCCATCGTCATCAAGAACGGGTGACGCGATGGAGCCCGTCTTCGCCACGCTGCTGATCGTCATCGTCGTCGCCCTGATCTTCGACTACATCAACGGCTTCCACGACACCGCCAACGCCATCGCCACGGTCGTCTCCACCGGCGTGCTGCCGCTGCGCACCGCGGTCTTGATGGCGGCGGTGATGAACTTTTTTGGCGCGTTCCTGGGGCTCAAGGTCGCCGATACCATCGCCAAGATGGTCGACGCGTCGGCGGTCAGCCAGGTGATGGTGGCCGCGGGCCTGACGGGCGCCATTGCCTGGAACCTGTTCACCTGGTGGTTCGGCATCCCGTCGTCGTCGTCGCACGCGCTGCTCGGCGGCATCCTCGGCGCTGCCGTCACCAAGGCGGGCACGGCGTGTATCAAGGAAGAGAACCTGCTGAAGGCGATCAAGGGCCTGTTCCTGTCGCCGCTGTTCGGTTTCTTCTTCGGCTTCCTGCTGATGGTCGGGCTCACGTGGCTGGTGCGTCGCATGCGACCCATCGTCGTGAACAAGGCGTTCCGCTGGCTGCAGATCGCGTCGGCGGGCTTCATGGCCATCTCGCACGGGCAGGCCGACGCGCAGAAGACGATGGGCATCATCACGATGGCGCTGGTGGCCTACGGCGCGGCGACGGGCTGGGCCCACGTGGGCTCGCACCCCGGCGCCGATGGCAAGACGGTGCTCGACCCGCCGACGTGGGTGATCGTGTCATGTGCGGTGGCCATGGCGATGGGCACCGCGGCGGGCGGTGTGCGGATCATCAAGACGATGGGCACGAAGATCATCGAGCTGAAGCCCATCCACGGCTTCGCCGCCGAGACCGGCGCCGCGTTCACGATCATCACCGCCGCGCAGCTTGGCGCGCCGGTGTCGACGACCCACGTGATCAGCTCGGCGATCATGGGCGTCGGCTCCAGCCAGCGCGTCAGCGCCGTGCGGTGGGGCATGACGACCAAGATCCTGTGGGCGTGGGGTCTCACCATCCCCATCAGCGCCCTCGTCGGCGCCGGCTGTTACGTCGCGCTGTCGGCGGCGCTCGGCGCCTGACCGCCGCGGGTCCTCGACCCACCCGCGCGCCGCGCGCGGGATCCGCGCGCGTGGCCCTTCAACGAAGACACGCGCCGCACTAACGCTCCGCCCATGGCCACCCGCAAGCGCGCCGCCCGCCGCTCCCCCGCCGAGGCAGTCTCGCCGAAGTCCGGGCCCGCCCGGGCGAAGCGCGCGCGCCGCAGCGGCGGCGCCGTAGTCGCCGTCACCGGCGCGTTCGGGTTCCTCGGTCGCCACCTGCTGCGCCGCCTCGAGGGTGACCCCGCCGTCGATCGCGTCGTCGCCGTAGACGTCCGCTCGGGGGCGGCGCTGCTCGACGATGACACCGTCGCCGCCGACCTGATGACGCGCCACCCGAAGCTGTCGGCGCATATCCTCGACCTCACCGCGCCCGGCGCCGACCGCGAGCTCGCCGGCATCCTCGCCGCGGAGCAGGTCACCAGCCTGTTCCACCTGGCGTTCCTGTCGTCGCCGACGCACCACCTCGAGATGGCCCACGAGCTCGAGACGGTGGGCACGCACTACGTGCTGAACGCCGCCGCCGCCGCCGCCGTCGACCACGTGCTCAGCGTGTCGTCGACGATGTGCTACGGCGCCCGCCCCGACAACCCGGCCTACCTGACCGAGGACGCGCCGCTGCGACCGCCGCCGTCGCGGGCCCTGCGCGATCGCGCCGACGCCGACGAGCAGGTGCGCCGCTTCGCCGCCGAGCACGACGACGTCGCCGTGGTCGTCGCGCGGCTCGGCGCGCTGCTGCCCACGGCGCGCGATCACTTCTGGACGCGACTGCTGTCGCGGCCGCTGGTGCCGACGGTGCTCGGCTACGATCCGCTGCTCCAGTTCCTGCACCCCGACGATGCCATCGCCGCGCTGCTGCACCTGTGGCGCACATCGGCGCGCGGGGTGTTCAACGTCGTTGGGCAGGGCGTGTTGCCGCTGTCGCACGTGTTGACGCGCCTGCGGCGCCTGCCGCTGCTCCTGCCCGCCGGCCTCGGGCAGTCGCTGGCGGCGACGCTGTGGCGCGCGCAGCTCGTCGAGATGCCGCAGCACTTCTTCGGCTACCTGCGCTGGGGCTGGCTCGCCGACGACGCGAGGCTGCGCGCCACGGGCTTCGTGCCTCAGCACGACCTGCCGACGTTGCTCACGATCCTCGAGCGGGCGCCGCCGGTGCGCGCCGGCCGCGACGAGCGCCCGGACGTGCACGCCCCCGCCGTGCACGCCCCCGCCGTGCCCTCCGGCGGCCCGACCCCGCCCGAGACCCCCTGAAGGTGCCGCCATGACGACGACGTTCGACGCCTTCGGCAAGGACCCCGCGTTGCTCGAGGCGCTGGCGCCGCGCCTCGACGCGCTGCTCGACCAGTGGTTTCGCGTCGCTCTCGAGGGGGCCGAGCACCTGCCCGCTGGCGGCCGCGCGCTGCTGGTCGCCAACCATGGCGGCGCCTTGCCGTGGGACGCCGTCGTGTTGATCGCTGCGCTGGCGCGCGCCGGTCGCCAGGTGCGGCCGCTCGTCGAGGACGGCGTGATGACCGCGCCGTTCCTCGGCACGTTCCTGAACCGCGTGGGCTGCGTGCGCGCCAGCCAGGACAACGCCACGCGGCTGCTGGATCGCGGCGAGGCGTGCCTCGTGTTCCCCGAGGGAATGCTCGGCCTCGCCAAGACGTGGCGACGACGACATCAGCTGCAGCGCTTCGGCCGCGGCGGCTTCGTTCGCCTCGCGCTGCGTACCGACACCCCGCTGTTGCCCGTCGCCGTGGTCGGCGCCGAGGAGACCGCGCCGCTCCTCGGTCGCATCGAGGCCCTTGGCCGGCTCTTCGCCGACGGCCTGCCCTACTTGCCGATCACGCCGACGTTCCCGTGGCTCGGCCCCCTCGGCCTGCTGCCGCTGCCGGCCCGCTGGCACATCCGCATCGGCGCCCCCATCGACGCCCGCGCCGTCGTCCGCGACGAGGGCGACGCGGTGGCCGTCAACGACCTCGCCGGCGTCGTGCGCGACCGCATCCAGAGGGACGTCGTCGACCTGGTCGCCCGCCGCGGCAGCGCGTGGTGGTAGGCCGCCCGCCCGGAGCCCGCATGTCGCTCTTCGTCGTCCAGGCCACCCGCGGCGGTCGCGTCGAGGCTTCGTCCCCCGTCGACGTCGCCGTTGTCGACGCTGCCGGTCGACTGTTCGGCCACGCCGGCGACGCCGCGCGCTGCACCTGGTGGCGCTCGGCGGCCAAGCCGTTCCAGGCCGCCGCCTGCGTGCGCGCCGGCGCCGCCGACCGCTTCGGCTTCGATGACTCCGCGCTGGCCCTCGCCTGCGCCTCGCACTCGTCCGACGACGAGCACACGAGCCTCGCCCGCCAGATGCTGCGTGCCTGCGGCTGCACCGAGGACGACCTCGCCTGCGGCGGCCACCCGCCGCTGTCACCGCGCGTGCACGAGCGCCTCGTGCGCGAGGGGATCACTCCGTCGTCGGCGCACTCGAACTGCTCGGGCAAGCACGCGGCGATGCTCGCTCTCGCGCGGCACCTGGGCGCCGACGTGCGCGGCTACGAAGGCCCCGAACACCCCGTGCAGCGCCGCGTCCTCGCTGAGGTGCGCGCCGGCACCGGCCTGCACGAGGCCTCGGTCGCCACCGCCGGCGATGGTTGCCGCGCCCCCACGTTCTGGCTGCCGCTGGCGGCGATGGCGCGGGCGTGGGCGCGGCTTGGCACCGACGACGACGCCGTGCTCGCGCGCCTGCGCCGCGCGATGGTCGCCCACCCGACGCTGGTGGCCGGCCGCGACCGCGCCTGCACGCGCTTTATCGCCGACGGTGGTGGCGCGGTCGTCGTCAAGGTCGGCGCCGAGGGCGTCTACTGCGCCGCGCTGCCCGGCCAGGGCCTCGGTGTCGCGCTCAAGGTCCACTGCGGCGACGCCCGCTTCGCGCCGGTGGCGCTTGGCGCGGTGCTCGCGCGGCTCGACGAGCGGCTGGGGCTCGGCCTGCCCCACGACGCGTGGCGCGCGGTGGCCTGCCCGTCGGTGCAGGACACCCGCGGCGACGTCGTCGGCGGGCTCGTCGCCGACGGCGCGCTGGTCTTCGCGTAGCCGTCGTCGCGCAGTCGTCGCAGTGACGCTGGCGCGGCGACGATGAAGTCGGCGCCGTCAGGGGTGGGCGACGACGCGGGCCAGCGCGCGATCGATGCGGCGCAGCTTGTCGCGCAGCGGCACCCGGGCGTCGGGCTGAGCGGGGGGCAGCAGCGCGCCGTCGACGAAGTCGGCGGCGTGCAGTTCGAAGACAACGTCTTCGCCCCGCGCGCCGGCGAGGGCCACGCAGGTCAGCGCGTCGGCGGCGACGTCGGGCAGCAGCGCCAGCGTCGTGCCGAGCCATGGCAGGCCCGCCGCCGTCGTGATCGCGTGCTCGCGCAGCGTGGCACCGTCGATGTGGTGGTCGAAGACGGCGCGCCGGCGCGGCAGGAAGGCGCGCGCATCGCCGACGAGCGAGGCCGAGCGGCGGCGCGCAAGGCGCGTGCGGGCGACGACGGCGGCGCGCAGCGCGAAGTAGGCGGGGCTTGGCAGCACGCTCGACGACCAGCGCACGCCGGCGTCGGCGAGGGCGCGAAGGAGCGTGGTCGACAGGTTGTAGCCCGGGGCGCGAAAGCCCCGCGGGCGCGGCGCGCCGAGCGCCTCGATGGCGTCGAGGCAGGCGACGACGTCGTCGTGCGCGCGCGCCCGCGGCCACCGCGACAGCGCGTAGTCGTGGTCGTGCGAGTGCGCCTGCAGCTCGAAGCCCGTCGCCAGCGCCTGCCGCAGCAGCGCCGCCACGCGCGGGCTGCGCGCGTCGCGCCCGACGACGAACAGCGTCGTGTGCGGCGCGAGGTGCGGGCGGTCGAGCAGGCGGGGCAGGGCCTGCAGCAGCAGCGCGTCGTCGTCGTCGCACGCGTCGTCGTCGCGGCCGTGGATGCGGCGGTAGCACCAGGCGCCGTCGAGATCGACGGTGACGCGGCGGGGGCCGCCGGCGTCGTCGTCGACGACGGTCAAGGCGCCGCCTCGCCGCGCGGCACGTAGAAGACGCGGGCGGCGAAGGCGACGACCACGAGCAGCAGGGCGACGCCGGCGTAGAGCGGGTCGCGCGTATGCAAGGCCAGCGGGGCGAGCAGCAGCACGCTGAGGGCGAGCCGGGGCACCTGCAGCGCCGGGCGGCGGATGACGAACAGGCCGAGCGCCTCGGACAGCGCCAGCGGGATACCGAACAGGCAGGAGCGGACGACGGCATCGAGGTTGTCTTCGACGACGCGCCACTCGTGCCACAGGATCTCGGCGAGGACGACGAGGGTGGTGACGGCGAAGACGAGCACGCCGCCGGCGGCCGCGTCCTTGGCGAGCATGGCCAGCCGGTGGAAGTCGGTGACGAACAGGTCGATGAGCGCCTCGAGGGCGGTGTTCAGGATCTCGGCGAAGAACACGATGCTGACGGCGAACAGCAGCGCCACGCGCGTCGACAGGTCCAGCGGCAGGGCCATGCCCACGATCATCACCATGAGGCCGGCGACGACGTGGACCTTCATGTTGCGCTGGGTGGCCACAGTGCGCAGCACGCCGGCCCACGCGAACCGGAACGACGCCGTCACGCTTGCCTTGCCCGACGCGCCGGTGACCACGCGCACCGGCGGGATGCTGTCGAGGTGGGGGTCGCCGAGGTCGACGCGCGCGCGCGGCGCCACGGGGCTCATCGGCGTGGCCCCGGCGGTACGTGACGACGCGAGCGGATGAACAGCGGCCCCATGGCGCCATCCTACCCACGTGTCGGCAGCGGGCACACCCGGCCGCAGGCAGCGCTCGCGCGCGCGCCGACAGAGACAGCGGCGCGCGCGCTTTGACGACGACGGTCGCCGCTCCGTAGCCTCGGTCACCTTGGAGGTCCGCGATGGAACGCGAAGAGCCACTCCCGGCGCGCATCGACCGCTACGAGCCGCTGAAGAAGCTGGCCACCGGCGGCATGGCCGAGATCTTCCTCGCCAAGCAGTCGGGGCTCGAGGGCTTCGAGAAGGTCGTCGTCCTGAAGCGGATCCTCGGCCACCTCGCCACCGATGACGAATTCGTCTCGATGTTCCTCGACGAGGCGCGCATCGCGGCGAAGCTCAGCCACCCCAACATCGTCCAAATCTATGATCTGGGAAAGGCTGACAATACGTATTACATTGCGATGGAGTATGTCTCCGGGCGCAATGTCCAGCACCTGATCACGAAGCAGCAGGTCGCCGGTGGTTTCTTGCCCGTCGAGCACGTGTGCCGGATCATCGCCGGCGTCTGCGACGGCCTGTTCTACGCCCACAGCCGCAAGGACTACGACGGCAAGGCGCTGAACATCATCCACCGCGACATCAGCCCGCAGAACATCCTCGTGTCGTTCGCCGGCGGCGTGAAGGTCGTCGACTTCGGCATCGCCAAGGCGAGCACGCAGCTGGCCCAGACGCGCGCCGGCGTGCTGAAGGGCAAGTACGCCTACATGAGCCCCGAGCAGGTGCGCGGCACGAAGATCGACCACCGCTCCGACGTCTTCGCCGTCGGTCTCGTGATGTATGAAATGCTGACGGGGCTCCGCGCATTCGAGCGCGATTCGAGCCTAAAGACCCTGAAGGCAATCGTACAGGATAAGCCGGCGAATCCTCAGCTCATCAACCCAGCGATTCCCCCCGAGGTCATCAAGATCTTGTCGCGCGCGCTCGAGAAGAACCCCGACCGCCGCTACAAGACCGCGCAGGAATTCCAGCTCGCCATCGAGGACTGGCTCGAGCAGAGCCCGAAGAAGTCGAACAACGTCCGGCTGAGCCGCTTCCTCTACGATCTCTTCGACGACGAGCTGAACTCCGCCGAAGGCACGATGGTGGTCAAGGGCGTCGGCCAGATCGTGGTCCCGGCCAGCTGGGGCGAGAAGGCCAAGCCAGCCATCGAGGACGAGGTCGACAGCAAGACGCTCACCGCGGCCCTGGTCGACCCGCCCGCGGCCGCGGCCCCGGCGGCCGCGCCCCGCTCGGCCCGTGTGCGGGACGAGCTGGCGCCGCAGTCGCTGGTCCGCCCGCCGGTCACCGGCGAGGCGTCGTCGATGAAGGCACCGGCGCGCACCGCCGCCACGCTCCGCCCCGGTGCCCGCCCCGGTGCCCGCGCCGACGCCTTGCTGAAGCCGCCGATGCCGGCGCCCGAGGTGGACGACGACGCCGACGACGACGCCGACGGCCGCACGGTGCCGAGCTTCGACATGGAGCAATTAGAGCGCGACCGCCTCGCCCACGAGGCGGCGAAGGCGGGGCGCGTCGCCGCCCCCGCGATGGCGGGGCGCGCCGCGCCCCCGCCGCCGGCGGCCACCGCCGACGACCTCGACGAGCCGATCGAAAAGACGAACGCCACCTCGTCGGCGACGTCCGAGGCGTCGGCCGAGGCCTCCATCGTGCCCGCGCTGCCCATCGAGCCCGACCTGCATGCCCGCGCGATGCTCGCGCAGGTGGAGGCCATCGCCCGCGGGCCACAGGCGCGCGCCGCCGCGTCGCCGCCGCCGTTCGCGCCGCCGCCGTTCGCGGCCTCGCCCATGACGGCGCCGCCGTTCGCGCCACCGCCGTTCGCGGCCGCCGGTCCGGGGCTGTCGTCGTGGGAGCCGCCGAACCGCGGGGCCCACGGCGCCGGCGTCACCGCCGAGGAGCCGGTCGCCGGCTCGCCGCCCGGGCCCGGCTTCGCTGCCGATTACAACGACCTCGCCGACGCCCCGACGATTAGGCCCGATGTGGGCGGCTTCGACGCAGCGATGCTGCCGACGCCGGCGCCGGGGTCGGCGCCCGCGCCGGCGGCCCGTCCGGGCCGGCCCGCTGCCTGGTACGCGCTGGCGGCGGCGTCGGCGGTGATGGGGCTGTGCTCGGTGGTGCTCGTCACCGTGGGCGTCCTTGCCTTCCCGTCGAGCCCGCCGGTGGCCGAGTTCGGTGTCGTCGTCGTCGAGGCGGCGGCGCCGGGCACCACGATCGCCGCCGGTGGCACGTCGACGGCGGCGCCGGGGCAGCTCGCGCTGCCCCTGTCGGGCGAGCACGTCGTCGAGGTCACCCACGCCGACGGCAGCAAGGAGCAGCACACCGTGTCGTTCATCGGCACGAACGTCGCCACGCTGAAGCTGAAGGGCTGACGCAACGCCCCGCGGCCCGACGCGGGGAGCGCGGGGAGTTCCGGGGCAGCGCAGGGGCAGCGCCGGGGAGCGTTCAGGGCGTTCCGGGGAGACCGCCGGGGAGCCTTCGGGGGGCGCACGCGGCCGGCGAGCATGCTAGCCCCCTGCCGGCCTTGTGCCCGGAGTTCGTCATGTTGCGTCTGCTCGCGGCCCTGCTGCTCGCCGCTCTCGTCGTGCTGTCCACCGCGTGTCCGTTCACGCCGCCTCCCATCGACGGCGGCGGTGAGGGCGAAGGCGAAGGCGAGGACGACGGCGGGGATGAGCCCGTGCCCGTCAGCGCCGAGGCCGCCGACCTCTGTGCGATCTACACGCGCGGCCAGTCGCTCTATCTCACGCTGCAGCTCGGTGGCGGCGGCTCCTTCGCGCGCTGCAGCGCCACCGATCGGCCCTCGTCGCTGACCGACGACGAGGCCGCTGCCATCGCCGAAGGGTGCCGCACCACCGCGAACCCTACCGCCGTCGAGTTCGAGCTCGCGCTCACCAGCGGCCGGGTGGCGATGAACGTCGACAACATCCGCGCCTGCGCGGCCTTCGAATTCGAGGGGCAGGCCGAGGTCCCGGCCGCCTGCGAGGACCTGTTCACCCCGCTGCAGTCCGCGGGCGACGACTGCGAGCAGGAGTGGGACTGCGAAGGCGACCTCTTCTGCCAGGCCGTCGACATCACCGCCCAGAGGCTGACGTGCGCGTCGCTCGCCGCCGAGGGCGAGGCCTGCCTGCCCCAGGTCGACTTCATCAACCCGTCGGCCCGCAGCTGCGCCGAGGGCCTCGACTGCGTCGACTTCGCCTGCGTCCCCGCCGAGGTCGCGCCCGAGCCCGCGATCGGCGACCCCTGCGAGTCGTCGTTGGACTGCGGCGAGGACCTGCGCTGCGTCACCGGCGAAGGCGAAGGCGAAGGCGAGGGCGAAGGCGAGGGCGAAGGCGAGGGCGAAGGCGAGGGCGAAGGTGAAGGTGAAGGTGAAGGTGAAGGTGAAGGTGAAGGTGAAGGTGAAGGTGAAGGTGAAGGTGAAGGTGAAGGCGAAGGAGAGACCGGCGGTCGCTGCGCGCCGCTGGCCGGCCTCGGTGTTCGCTGCGAAGACGAGACCGAGTGCGATCCGCTGCCCGGCGCCGACGACAACCGCACGACGACGTGCGGCCCGGCGGGCACCTGCATCGCGCTCGTGACCGACGGCCAGGCGTGCGACCCCGCCGCCGACGTGTGCGCCGCGTTCTGCTCGGTGTGCCGTCCGTCGACGGGCACGGCCAACACGACTTGCCAGGACCGCGGCGCCGCCGGCGACGCCTGCAGGACCACCGAGCACTGCCTCCACAACCTCGTGTGCACCGGCGGCCAGTGCGTCTCCGGCGCGGCGGCCGGCGGCGCGTGCACGGCGTCGGAGGACTGCGTCGACGACACGCTGGCCTGTGGCGCCGACGGCCGCTGCCTCGTCCGCCCGGGGCCGGGCGGCGAGTGCGGCGAGACGACGACGACCGAGTGCAGCGGTGGCGCCTTCTGCCTGCGCGGCCTGTGCGTGACCGGCGCCGAGGGCGAGCCCTGCGAGGGCGACAGCGACTGCGGCGACGGCCTCGCCTGCCTCGGCAGCGGCGCGCCGGTGTGCGCGCCGGCGCCGACGAGCGGCGCGTGCTCGCCCGAGGGCACCTGTGGCCCCGGCTTCGCATGCAGCGACGACAACCTGTGCGTGGCCATCGCCGGCCGCGGCGAGCCGTGCGTCGCCAACCCGTGCGACGGCGGGCTCTTCTGCAACGGCGCCGTCTGCGAGCCCGTGAAGGAGGCCGGCACGATCTGCGACTTCGACGAAGAGTGCGCGTCGTTCACCTGCATGAACAACCAGTGCGGCGCCGTGGCCGTCGGCTGCACGACGCAGAAGGGCTACTTCCCGCTGTTCGTGCTGCTGTCGGTGATCGTGCCGACCTTCGGCCGCGGCCTGCGCCGTTGTCGCTGAGCGTCGGATGGTTCGACGGCGGCGACGCCGTCGCTGACCCTGCTCGTCGCATCCCGTCGACGGCGGCGACGTCGTCGCTGGCCCTTGAGCGTCGTGGCCCGTGGACGGGCGCGACGGGCGCGACGGGCGCCCCCGTAAGGGGGCGCCCGTCGTTGTATGGCCGCGGATTCGCGGTCAACGTCGATCCCCTGGTCGCTGCGCCGACGGCGAGCGACGCACCGGCCCTCACCTCGGAGCTCCTCGTGACAACCTCGCGCCGCGCCTCCTTCGCTGTCTTCGCCCTGTGGCTGCTGGCGTCGGCCGCGTGCTCGCCGCCCGTCGACGGCGGCGCCGGCGAGGGCGAGGGCGAGGGTGAAGGCGAAGGCGAGCCGCTCGTCACCGAGGACGTCTGCGGCGGCGTCGCGCGCATCGTCTGCGCCGCCCTCGACGACTGCGGCTGCGACCCGGCGCTGCGCGGCTACGCCGATCGCGACGACTGCGTGGCCCAGCGCAGCGCCGCCTGCGCCGCGGGGCTGTCGCCCGAGCTCGTCTCGCGGATCGACGCTGGCACGGTGCGCTGGGTGCCCGCGCTCGTCGACGCCTGCGCCGACGAGCTGTCGTCGTTGGCGGCGAGCTGCCGGCTGGTGCCCACCGCCGGCTGCGGCACGCTGTTCGCCGACCCCGCGCCGCTCGGGAGCCAGTGCGCGACGGGCAACGAGGGCGGCCCCTGCGCCGCGGTGACCGGCGTGTGCGGGCCCGACCTGGTCTGCGGAGCGCTGCCCGACGTCGGCGAGAGGTGCCAGGGCAGCTGCCGCGCCGGCCTGCTGTGCGTCGATGGCCTCTGCGCCGCGCCGGGCGAGGCGGGCGCGCCGTGCACGGCGAGCAGCGCGTGCATCCCGACCCTCGCCTGCCGCGACGGCGCCTGCGCCCCGCGCGCCAATGCCGGCGCGGCGTGCGCCGCCACCGAAGAGTGCGCCGCCGGCCTGCGCTGCGACGACGGGACGTGCGCGGCGCTGCAGTCGCGCACCGAGGCGTGCAGCAGCGAGGCGGCCTGCGGCTCGCTGGACGCCTGCGTGCGCGACCTCGACGCGCGCGTGTGTGGCGCCGGCGGCGACGTCGACGACCCGTGCTCGTCCGAGCAGCCCTGCGCGCCGGGCCTCAGCTGCGCGACGGGCACGTGCCAGCCGCCGCCCGCCGAGGGCGCGGACTGCGCCGCGACCTTCGAGTGCGCCGAGGGCACCACCTGCGACGGCGCCGTCTGCGTCCGCCAACCGGGGCTCGGCGAGGCCTGCCTCGAGAACTTCCCGCGGTGCGCCGCGGGCTTCGGCTGCAACCCGACGACGAGCCGCTGCGACACCGGCGGCGCCGACGGCGAGCCGTGTCACGTCACCGGCAACGGCGACCTCTGCCAGCTCGGCCTTGGCTGCAACTTCGAGGCCGACGGCAGCTTCTGCCGCCCGCAGAGCGCCACCGACGGGCCCTGCACCAACGACGCGAACTGCGCCGCCGCCGACTACTGCGACTTCGGCACCCTGCGCTGCACCGCGCGCCGCGCCGAAGACGCCGCCTGCTCGGCGGGCAACGAGTGCGCTGTCGGCCTGCTCTGCGAGCCGGGCCCCGGCGGCGTGGCGTGCCGTCCGCCGCCCGCCCTGGGCGACGCCTGCGTCTTTGAGTGCACCGGCGACGCCGTGTGCACGGGCGTCGGCGGTGTCTGCCAGCCGCAGCTCTGCGTGGTGCCCTGAGCCGCTCGACGGCGCGCGTCCGCCGACGGCCTCACGGCCACCAGCGCTCTGACGAGCCACGGGTCGAAGCCCGAAGGTCGACGGCCCGGCTGACGACGACGGCCTCACCGCCAGCAGCGATGTGGCGAGCGACGGGTCAAAGCCCGAAGGTCGACGGCCCGCTGTCGCCGGCCCGGCTGACGACGTCGGCGGTGCTCTGCGCCCGGCGCTTGGGCCGTCGACCGCTGTGCGCAGTGCGCCCAGGCGCCGGGGGGTCTCAGGGGGTGCGGCGCAACGCATCCCCTGAGTCCCGCCCAAGGCGAAGACAGCCATTCGACGTCGTCAGCAACCCAGGAACGCGAAGAGCGACGACGCCGGCAGCGGGGCCAGGATCGATCCGCAAGGAGCCGAAGCAGCGACGAGCGACGACGCCGACAGCGGGGCCAGGATCGATCCGCAAGGAGCCGAAGCAGCGAAAGACGACGACGCCGGCACCGATGCGGGAAGGAAGGAGTCAGAGCCGCGGCTTCAGCTCGTTCTCGAGTTCGGTGATGGCCTTGGCGAAGCCGTCGATGCCCTCCTTGAGCTTCTCGAACGCCATCCGGTCCTCGCCGTGCATCTTGTCGAACAGCGCGCGGTCGATGTGGATCTTGTCGCCGCCGCGGGCGGCGGCCTGCGCGGGATCGAGCTTGCGCGGCAGCTCGGCTGTCATGCCGTCGAGCTCGGCCAGCAGCTTGGGCGCGATGGTCAGAAGATCGCATCCCGCGAGCTCGGTGATCTCGCCGACATTGCGGAAAGACGCACCCATGACCTCGGTCTTGTAGCCGTGTTTCTTGTAGTAGTCGTAGATGCGGGTCACCGACAGCACGCCCGGATCCTCGGCCGCCGGGTACGACGCCTTGCCGGTGGACTTCAGGTACCAGTCGAGGATGCGCCCGACGAAGGGCGAGATGAGCCGCACGCCCGCCTCGGCGCAGGCGACGGCCTGGTGGAACCCGAACAGCAGCGTCAGGTTGCAGTGGATGCCGTCCTTTTCGAGGTTTTCAGCGGCCTTGATGCCTTCCCAGGTGGCGGCGAGCTTGATCAAGATGCGCTCGCGCTTGATGCCGGCTTTTTCGTACATCGCGATCAGCTGGCGCGCCTTGGCCTCGCTGGCCTGCTGGTCGTAGCTCAGGCGCGCGTCTACCTCGGTGGACACGCGGCCGGGCACGACCTGCAGGATGCGCATGCCGAATTCGACGGCGAGGCGGTCGACGGCGAGCTTCACCTGCTCGTCGGCGCTTTTGCCCGCGGCCTCGGACTTCGCCCAATTGAGCGCCTCGTCGACGACGGCGGCGTACTCGGGCATCTTGGCCGCCGCGGCGATCAGGCTCGGGTTCGTCGTCGCGTCGCGCGGGCGGAACTTCTGGATCGACTGGAAGTCGCCGGTGTCGGCGACGACGACGGTCTGGCCCTTAAGCTGCTCGAGAGTGGTGGCGGGCATCGTGGCTCCTCGGTGTCTGCGTGACTGGCTGAGACCGTAGCGCGGATCGAGCGCGCCGCTCGCGCTCGGCTCGTGCTGTCCCGGGCCGCCGCGCGAGACGCCGCGGGGGGCGCTGGGGCAGGGCGCCGGCACGGCGCGGCAGGCGACCTTGTCGAAGCCTGGGCCAGCGGGTACCGACGACGGCGTGCGCAGCCTCCACCACGCCCTCGACGCGCAGGACGACCCGCAGACCGGACCGTTGTGGTTCGTCGAGGACGGCTGGCAGCAGGGCCGCGGCGCCTACGGCGGGCTCGTCATCGGCGCGATGGTGCGCGCGGCGGTGAAGGCCTGCGGCGACGACGGCCGGCGCGTCCGCTCGGTGACCGCCGAGCTGCTCGGGCCGGTGCTCGTGGCCCCGGCGAGGCTCGTGGTCGAGCCGCTGCGGCGCGGCTCGGGCGTCACCGGCGTGCGCGTGCGCCTGGTGCAGGCCGACCACCCGTCGCACATCCCTGAAGAGCTCTGCCAGGCGGTGGTGCTGCTGGCGAAGGACCGCCCGGGCACGCCGTCGTGGAACCACCTGCCGGCGCCGACCATCCCCGACTGGCGGCAGGTGCCGGTGGTGCCGCTGCAGGCGCCGCTGGCGCCGGTGTTCACCGAGCACTTCGAGTTCCGTGTCACCGGCGCGATGCCGTTCGGCGGCGCGTCGGCGGCCACGACCCAGGGCTTCGTGCGCCCCCACGTCCGCGGCCCCGTCGACGCCGCCGTCGTCGCCGCCTGCGTCGACGCCTACTGGCCGGCGGCGTTCGCGACGTTCGCCGAGCCGCGACCGATGGCCACGGTCACCTACGCCCTCGAGCTGTACGACGTCGCCGTCGACCCCGAGGAGCCGCTCTTTCACGACGCCCGCAGCGACGTCGCCGTGGGCGGCTACGCCACCGAGCACCGCGCCCTGTGGACCCCGTCGGGCCAGCTCGTCGCCCAGAACCAGCAGGTCTTCGCGATCATCCGGTAGGCGAGCGAGCCGTGGCGACCCGCGAGGCTGCCCGGGCGTCCGTCCGCGCGCGATCTGCGGCTGCCCTTGCCCCTGTCGCCCCGTCGCGGCATCCCAGCCCCATGAGCACGCTCGCCCTCGACCGCCGCGACCGCGGCTTCGCCGTCTTCGTCGCCGTCGTCTCCGTCGTCGCCCTGTCGTTCCTGTTCTGGCTGCTGGTCTGGCGCACCGCCACGCCCGGCGGCGCCGACCTGCGCTTCCTGCCCGCCGTCAACGCCAGCCTGAACGCGACGTCGGCCCTGCTGTTGGCCGTCGGCTACTACTTTGTCCGCCACAAGCAGATCCAAAAGCATCAGTTCTGCATGGTGGGAGCGTTCGCGTCGTCGGCGGTATTCCTCGTCTCGTACATTATATACCACTACACCCACGGCGATACGAAGTTCATGGGTGCGGGCGCGATCCGCGGGATTTATTTCTTTATCTTGATCTCGCACATCGTGCTGTCGGTGCCCATTGTCCCCGGCGCGCTCTTTTCGTTCTGGTTCGCCGGCACGAAGCGCTTTGCGCCCCACAAGAAGCTCAACCGCGTGCTGCTGCCCATCTGGCTGTACGTCTCGGTCACTGGCGTCGTGATCTTTTTCCTGCTGCGGGCCTTCGGTCAGGCTGCCGCCTGACTGGCGGCCGCGTCCCGGTGTCGCCCGCACGAAAAAGCTCCTCGACGCGCGAGGGGCTTCTTCGTGGTGCGGCGTTGCATCCAGTGGTTCAGCGTCGGCGTCGGCGACGCAGCAGCGCGAGCAGGCCCGCGGCCGCCACCGTATCCGTCCCCGTGGCCGCGGCGCAGCCCTGCGCGGCGTCCTCGTTCCCGTCTCCGCTCTCGTCGTCGTCGCCGCCGCCCGGGTTGGCGATGGCGTCGACCTGGGCGGCCGACAGCACGCCGGGCACGTCGCACCACGCGCGGACGCCGTCGTCGCAGCGCGCGCGCATCTCTGCGTCGAGGAAGTCGATGAAGGCGTCGACGCGGGTGTCGACGCCGCCCTTGTTGCAGTCTTGCTCGTCGTAGGCGCGGCTGGTCACGCCGATCACGCGGCGGGCGATCGGCTGGTCACCCGACAGCGTGAAGTACGTCGGGCCCCCCGAGTCGCCGTGGCACTTGCGCGTCGTCGCGGCGTCGCCGCCGACCTGCAGCAGCGTCTCGCCGAGCTCGTTGATCGTCGACGAGCCGCACACCTTGATGCCCACCGAGCCCGCCGGCGGCGGGTCGAAGAAGCCCTGCGTCACCGTCTGCTGGCCCCACCCGGCGATGCGCACCGCGGCGTCCACCGCGAGCTGCGTGGCCTCGGCGGGCGCCAGCACGACCTCGGGGATCACGTCGGTCACCGGCGCCGACAGGAAGACCAGCGCGATGTCGCTTTCGACGCCGCTCACGCCCTGGCCGAGGGACTCGATGTCGAAGCCGGGGTGGGCCACGACGTCGCGCACCGGCAGGGCGCTTGCGGGCAGCTCGGGCAGCGTCTCGGACTGCACGGCGAAGCGCGCGAGGTCGGCCTCGAACGACACGTACCACTCGGCGCGGGTCGT
>VGSZ01000021.1 GCA_016874845.1 Deltaproteobacteria bacterium | reverse complement strand
CGCGACGGGGTGAAGGCGCCGTGTACGTCGGTGCGGGGATTGGCGCGGCGGTGATGCCGCTGCGCCTCGGCGACCGCGGTCAGCGCGAGGTCGCGGTCTTCGAGCTTGGCGCCGAACCGGGCGCGCTGCACGAGCACCACACCGAGCAGGCCGCCCTGCCCGGCCGCGCGCCAAGCGAGGCCCTGAAGGAGCGACGACGCCGACAGGTGGCGATCAAGATCGACCGCCGCCGCCGCCGCGGCTACGACGAGTGACGCGGCTGCCGTCGACGACGTCGGGTGGACGGGCCCCGGTCAGCGGTCGGCGCGACGGGTACGGCGCCCGAGGTCCCCTGCGAGCACGGGGAGCCACGGCAGGGCCGACCCCGCCGACGCACAGCCCGCGTCTACGGCGTCGCCTTCACCCTCTCCTCTTCCTCTTCCTCTTCCTTCGCCTTCTCCTTCGCCTTCGCCTTCGCCCTCTTCTTCACCTGCTCTTCCGCCTTCACCCTCGTCCTCGCCCTCGGACGGGCCGGGGCCGTACAGCGCCTGCAAGCCGGCCTTGTCGTCGTCGTCGAGGTGCCGCCGCTCGTCGCCGGCGCCGGTGCCGATCGTCAGCGCCATGACCGCCGCGTCGACGTCGGAGCGGCCAAGGCCCAGGCAATGACCGAGCTCGTGGGACGCGTCCTGCCGCAGGTCGATGACCCCGTCGGGTGCCGCCCCCGGGTCGAGTGACCACTCGATGGTCCCGTAGATGTTCGCCGCAAACATCTGGGTGCGCACGACGCAATCGCGTCGCCGTCGTGGCGCGCCGTTGTCTGCGCGTTGGTCGTGCTGGACGTCCGGCGCCCCCGGTAGACGAGGATCTCCGGCTCCGACGTCCCCTCGTCGACGAGGCCCCTGTTGCGGAGCCGAAGGTTCACGCCGTCCTCGTCGTTTCCGATGTGCAACGCGAACGTCAGCGCCGCCATCGTCTGCTCGCTGCTGCCGAAGTCGACGAAGATCGCGGGGTCGAAGACGAACGGCGCCGCCACGGCGTTTGCGCCCCAGCGCGCGCCGTCGATGTCGCAGCGCGGCTGCACGCTCGACGCGCGCTCGACGCGCGCCCGACGGGCGGCGGGACGCACGCCCGCTCGTCCTCGAACAGCGCCCGCGCCGCGGCCACGGTCGAAAACGGCCAGACGCCCAGCGAGCCGCCCATGACGAACGCGTCGCCGTGATCATCGTGGCCGAGAAAGACGACAACTCGAGTGCCCACCCACAGCGTGGCCACTTCGGCCACGACCTCGCGTCGGGCGCCCATCCGGCCGCCGCGGACCACCAGCGTCGTCGACGCCAGCGGCGCCCCGGCGACGACGTCCACAACGTCCACCGCGATGCAGTTGGCCAGCGCGTCGTCTTGCAGCCACGACGCCGCGCCGATGACGCCGACGACCACCACGGCGTCGCTGACGCGGGCGAGGGCGGCCGGCGCGACGTCGGGCTGGCCGTCGTACACCGCCGCGGCGGCGAGCAGCGCGGGCACGACGACGAGGCGGGCACAACGAAGAAACGAAGGGGCGAGGGGCGTGGTCGACGACACGCGCTGGGCGATGACAGAGGCACCCCGCGTCGCGGAGGCCGGCGCGTGGCTACCGCAGTCAGGGCGTGGCTGCGACGACCTCGTCGACAGCGTCGACGCCCGACAAGCCAGCCAACGCGTCGGTGAACGACGAGGACGGCGCGGCGCAATACAGGGCCTGCTCGAACACCCAGGTCGTCGCCGCGCGCACGATCACCCTCGACAGGCTGTTGTCCTGCAGATCGGGGCTGCAGTCGAACAACAAGCCGGCGGCGTCGGCGCCGCAGATGCGCTCGTCCTGCGCGATGGTCAGCAGGTTCTCGCCGTCGGCGTTCTTCGTCTCGCACAGATCGGAGAACGCCAGGTGCCCGGCGCCCGTCAACGTCACCAGCCGCCGCGGCGTCGTCGACTGCTCGTACGCCACCGTCGACGCCGACGCCCGCACGACGCCGTCGGCGGTGCCGGCCATGGCCAGGAACGACGCGCCGTCACGCTGCAGCGCCGCGCTTCCCGCCAGCGACACGACGACGTCGACGTCGGGGCTGGCGTCGGCGCGGTTGCCGGCATCGACGACGGCGTTGGCGCCGGCGCTGTGGCCCACCAGCGCCACGCGGTCGGACAGCACGGCGCCGACGAAGCCGAGGCCTTCGTCACCGGCGGCCACCGCGGCCAGCAGCGCGTCGATGTCACCGTCGAGATCGCGCGGACCGCTGGCGTCGTCAGGGCAGAACAGCGCCAGGTTGTCGGCGAGGTACAGGCCCGGGTGGGTGGCGGCGACGACGACCATGCCGCGGCTGGCCCAGAAGGTCAGGTCCGACAACGACTGCGTCGAGAACGCCGCCGTGCCATGCACGAACACGACGACGGGGTATGGGCCATGGTCGACGTCGGGCGGCAGGTCGGCGAAGCAGTCGCAGCGCTGCGCCGGGTTGCGCGCGTCGGACACGAGCTGCTGCTGCGACGGCGGCAGGAACGTGCGGATATCGAAGACCGCCGGCTCGACCTCGAAGTCGCTGCCGCGCGCGGCCGGATAGAACACGTCGACGTCGAGGCGGCCGACGCGAACGCGCTGCGTGCCCACCGGCCAGGGGCCGCGCTCGGTGAAGGACGCGGGCCGCTGCAGCAGGGCAGCGCCGTCGCAGCCCTCAGCGTCGGCGACGAAGGGCGGCGGAGGCGGGTCGCGCGGCGGGTCGCGGGGCGGGTCGTCCGGGGTGGCGGGGCAGCCGACGACGACCGACGCGAAGGCGAGAAGAACGAGCGGGCGGGGAGCGGATCGTGTCACGGATGAGACCTCGCGCGTGAGATGCCGGTGAAGCCCGATCGTCGTCACCGGTGACGGGGCTGCGCGGTGCAACCTACTGCTCGTCGAAGGCGAGGCTGCGACCGAAGGTCTCTTTCGACCACCAGAGCGCGCCCAGGGCGAGCACCAGCACGACGACGCCGATCACCATGACGGCGCCAGGCAGACCGAGCGACGGCGACAGCGCCTTCAACGCCATGCCCATCGGGATCACCGTGGCGCGCACGACGTTGGCCGACGACGTCGTCGCCGTGGCGCGCAGGTTGGTGCCGAACAGCTCGGCGATCATCTGCATGACCATCGCCCAGTAGCCGACGCCGAGCCCGAGCAGGAAGCACAGACCGAAGAACGTCTTCGCCGACATCCCGTCGGTGGCGGTGAAGAAGACGACGACCATCGCGGTGGCGAAGGCGTAGTACAGCGCGATGACCTTCTTGCGCGACGACAACGCCTGGCTGACGACGCCGCTGCAAAGGTCGCCCAGCGACAGGCCGAGGTAGCACCACAAGATGGTATCCGCGGTGGTGACCGTGCCGACCACGCCCAGCGCGGGCGCGAGCTTGTCGCCCGTCGAGATAAGCATGCCGATCACGTACCAGGTGGGCACGGCCAGCAGCACGCCAGCGACATAGCGCCCGGTGCGCTCGGGGACCGAGAACAGCGCGAAGAAGTTGCCGCGGGCCACACTCGACGTCGATGGCGCGTGGAAGAGCGCGCTCTCGGCCATGCGGATACGCAGCGCGAGCAGCAGGACGCCGAGGCCACCGCCGACGAGGTAGGCGGTCTGCCAGTCGAACAACGTCGTCACCGTCGAGGCGGCGACGGCGCCGAGCACGCCGATGGTGGCGATCATGGTCGTGCCGTAGCCACGGATGCGCGCCGGCAGCACCTCGCTCACCAGCGTGATGGCAACGCCGAGCTCGCCAGCCAGCCCCACGCCGGCGACGAAGCGCAACACCAGATACAGCTCGACATTGGGGACGAAGGCGTTGGCGATGTTCGCCAGCGAGTACATCAGGATCGACGCGTACAGCACACCGGTGCGTCCGCGCCGGTCGCCCAGCGCCCCCCACAGGAACCCGCCGACGAGCAGGCCGATGTCCTGGGCGTTCGTCAGCGAGAAGCCGATCTCCAGCGTCTTGTCGGCGGGGACGCCGAGGGCGACGAGGCTCGGCTGGCGCACGATGCGGAACAGCAGCAGGTCGTACAGGTCAACGAAGTAGCCGAGGGCGGCCACCAGCACCGTCGGTGAGAACACCGCCCGCCACGGCGACTGCGCGGTCGACGGAGACGACGCCCCAATCGTCGCGCCCGCGTCGACGGCCGAGGGTGACGAAGGCGCAGGCGGCGGCGCGGGTTGCGCGGTCATCGGGCGGTCCTTGGTGCGAGCGGGCGGCAGCATCCCCGGATGCGCGGAGGTCGTCCACGGCTTCGATCCGACCGGCCAGAACGCGCCGGCGGCTGGCGACGGCAGAGGGCAGAGGGCAGACTGCCGGGTTGATTCGCTGTCCGTACCCTGACTGAAGAACGTCCCGGGCGTGGCGAAGCCGGGCGCCGCCGAGGCCATCCAGCAGCGCGTGACAGTTCGGCGCGGCGACGGCGCGATGGTGAACATCGCGCTGCTGGCGCGGCCGGCGCGCTGGCCAGCGGGACTGGTCCTGGCCGACGTCGTTGACAGGATTCGCGCCGAGCAGATCCCGCTGCAGGCGACCCAGGACGACCTCGCCCACGCCAACGAGCCCGTGCCCCTCCCCCGCATCTTCGAGCTCATC
Organism: Deltaproteobacteria bacterium; assembly: GCA_016874845.1. Taxonomy (GTDB): domain Bacteria; phylum Myxococcota; class UBA727; order UBA727; family VGSZ01; genus VGSZ01. The sequence goes on along the minus strand of VGSZ01000021.1, from coordinate 30,665 downwards.
GAGCCCCACCGTGCCGTCAGCGTCTGGCTCGAACAGCGCGAGGCCTCGGTTCCAGCGGTGGGTGTTCGTGGTTGGTCTCGTCATGCTCGCCGGGGCCTGCTTCGACGCCCGGGTGCCAGTCGACGCTTCCATCGGCTGCCACGACGACGATTCCTGCCCGCGGGCCTCCGTTGCGCGGCGCTGCTCGGCTTGCGCGAACCCGAAGCGTCCTTCGGCCGCCCGTGCGGCGACGGCGTGCGCGCCGGCGACAAAGACTGCGACGACGACCCCGACAACAGCGACGCACGCAGCGGTGCCTGCCGCAGCGACTGCCGCGCGGCGACCTGCGGCGACGCTGTCGTCCATCAGGGCGAGCAGCGCGACGACGGTGACGCCCACAGCGACACGCAGCCCGAGGCCTGCCGCACCGATTGCACGACCGCCCGCTACGGCAACGGCGTATCCAATGACGCCGAGGCCTGCGACGACGCCGCGGCCAACGACGACCTCACCCCGGGCGCCTGCCGCACCGCGTGCGAGCGCGCCGGCTGCGGCGATGACGTCCTCGACGATGGCGAGGACTGCGACGACGGCGCGCGCAACAGCGACGCCCTGCCCGACGCCTGCCGGCTCGGCTGCCGCGCCCCGTCGTGCGGCGACAATGTCATCAACGCTGGCGAGGACTGCGACGACGGCTCCGCCAACAGCGACACCGACGCCGACTCATGCCGCGCCACCTGCGGCCGCGCGCGCTGCGGGGACGGCGTCGTGGACGCGGGCGAAGGCTGCGACGAAGGCGCGCTCAACGCCGACGAGCCCGGCGCCTGCCGCACGACCTGCGCCCCCGCCGCCCGCGGCGCCGGCGTCGTCGACGCCGGCGAGGCCTGCGACGGCGACAACGACAACTCGTCCGTGGGCTGCGACCCCTGCGCCCGCAGCGAGTGGCGGGTCTCGGTGGTCCTCGAAGGGGCCGTCGAGCCCCGCACCCGCCTCGCCGTGGCCGTAGGCGAGCCCACCGGCGTAGCCGTCGACGCGCGCGGGCGGGTGCTCGTCGCCGAGGCAGGACGACACCGGGTGGTGCGCATCGACCTCGACGACACCGTCACCGTCGTCGCCGGTCGGGCGTCGACGGGGTCTTCGGGCGACGGTCAGCCCGCTGCGCTCGCGCAGCGGAACGGGCCGCGCGCGGTCGCCGTGGACGACGCGGGGCGCTTGTGGGTCGCCAACACCGACAACCACCGCATCCGCCAGGCCGAGCTGGACGGCACGATCCGCACCGGCGCCGGCAACGGCGCGGCGGGACCCACGGGCGCCCAGGGTCCGGCCCTCGGCGCGCAGCTGAACGGGCCGCGCGCGGTCGCCGTCGACCGGCTGGGCCGGCTCTTCATCGCCAACACCGGCCACAACCGCGTGCGGCGCGTCGACTTCGACGGCACCATCACCCGGAGCGCCGGGCAGGACGTCGCCCCCGGAAACGCTGGTCCCACGCGGTCGTGCAGTCGGTCGCTGTTGCTCGGCGACCCGCTGACCGGCGACATCGTCGCCCGGAGCACCCAGTTCCTGTCGCCGGCGGCGGTGGTCGTCGCTTCCGACGGCGCCGTGCTGATCGCCGCCACGGGCAACGGCTGCGTCCGCAGACTGACCGCCGACGGGCTCCTGGCCACCGTCGCCAGCGACCTCGCGCGGCGGACCGGTGGCGGCGGTGACGCTGCTCGCCGACGCGCGCGGCGCGTTGCTCGGCGTGGCGCGCGGCCGGCTCGTGAGCACCGAGCGCGGCTCCAACGCCCTGCGGCTGGTCGACGTGGACGCCGACGACGACAGCGCCGTCGACGCGGCGACCGGCTGGACCGCGGCCCGGCTGGGCACCGGCGGCGTGGCCCCCACCGACGTCATCGTCGACGGCGACGGCTTCATCGTGGCCCACGAGGCGGCCCACTGCGGCGTCCGCCTCGGCGCCGCCGGGGTCGCGGCGGCGACGCCGCTCGGCGGGCGCTGCGGCGTCCGGGGCGACGGCCAGCTGCTCGACGGTCCGAGCTACCTCGCCCGGCCACCGGTGCCCGGAGCGCTGTACGTCAGCGACACGAAGAACCACCGCGTCGTGCGGCGAGACGTCGGCGGCGGGGTCTCCCCCGTGATCGGCGACGGATCGCCGTCGACGGCGGGGGCCGGTGCGCCGGCCCGTGTGTGCTCGGTGAACGCCCCGCGGCAACTGGCCGTCGGCTCGTACGGCAACCTGTTCATCGCGGCGACGCGCGCCGTGCGGCTGGTGGCCAACGTCGATGGCGACGGCGACGCTGGCGGTGACGACCGCGTGGTGAACATCTTCGGCAACGGCGACCGGACGGCGTTCCCCGACCGAGACGCCACGTGCTTCACCGCGCTCGCCCTCGCCGACGATCGCAGCGTCTACATCGCCGACGACTGCCTCGGCATCCTCGTGCACCTGAGCCCGCAGCGCGTGCGCTGAAAGCCGGTCGGTCGCCCGGACCCGTACCGTCGAGTACGCTCGCAGGGCACCCCCGATCGCAGCACGGGGCCCCCTTGCGATGAATCTGATCGTCCTCGCCATCCCGCTGTTCTTCGCGCTCATCGCGCTCGAGTACGCCGTCGCCGCCTGGCGACGCCGCACCCTGTACCGCGGCGCCGACGTGACCGCGTGCCTCGCGCTCGGCACGCTGCAGACTCTCTTTGGCGTCGTCGCCGCCGGTGCGCTCACCGGGCTGTACCTCGCGGTCTACGAGCATCGCCTGTGGACGCTGCCGGCGCGCGATCCCGTCGTCCTTGTCGTCGCCTTCGTCGCTGTCGATTTCTTGTACTATTGGTTTCACCGCGCGGCGCACCGGATGATGCTGCCGTGGGCCACCCACGCCCCCCACCACAGCTCCGAAGACTACAACCTCGCCGTCGCGCTGCGACAGGGGCCGGTGCAGCCGCTCTTCAGCCGGCTGTTCTATCTGCCGCTGGCGCTGGTCGGTCTCGACCTTGAATCGTTCGCGATCCTCGCGTCGTTGAATACCCTTGGTCAGTTCTGGATCCACACCCAGCTGGTCGGGCGGCTCGGGCCGCTCGAGTGGGTGCTGAACACGCCGTCGCACCACCGCGTGCACCACGGCTGCAACGGGCGTTACCTCGACCGCAACCACGCCGGCGTGTTCATTGTGTGGGATCGGCTGTTTGGCACGTTCGTCGCCGAAGACGACGCGTACCCGCCGGTGTTCGGCACTGTGAAGCCGGCGACGACGTGGAACCCGCTGCGGCTGGCGTGGAGCCCGTGGGGCGAGCTGCGGGCGAAGGTCGCCGCCGCGCGCAGCGTGGGCGACGTCGTGCGCGCGCTGCTGGGTCCGCCCGAGTGGCTGCCCGCCGGCATGCCCCCCGTCGCCGCCGTCGACGGACCGCGGGCGAAATTTGGCGCGCCGGTGGGGCCGCGACGCGGGCTGTACGCCGGCGTGCAGTTCGGCGCGGTGCTCTGCGCCAGCGTCCTGTTTCTGGTGCAAGCGGCGCAGCTGTCGCCGACGTCGACGCTGGCCGTCGGGGCGTGGCTCGCCTGGAGCTTCGGGTCGGTGGGTGCGGTGCTCGATCGCTCGCGCGCCTCGCCCGTCAGCGAGCTCGCCCGTCACGTGGTCGCGGCGGGCGCGCTGCTGGTCACGCCGCAGTGAACGGCTGACGACGCGTCGAGCGCGACGGCGGCCTCGTCTCCGTCGCGTGCTCGTCAACGCCGACCGCGGCCCGTGGCCAGGCTCGTTCAGCGCGCACGGTCGCCGGCGGGGACGTAGACGCTCAGGACGTGGTTGGTACCGCGCGGGAAGTTGCCGCGACCGGCGAAGCCCATCTCGCCGTCGTTGTAGAGGTGATCGCCACGCGCCTTGGCGACGATGTCGCCGGCGGCGGGGTGACGCGTGCCGGGCGACCCCGCGCGCACGACGATGATGGCACCGGGCGGCGAGTCGTAGGCGTTCGTGATGGGCAGCCGCTTCAAGCCCAAACGGGCGGCGTTGCCGTCGCGGTTCAGGTACTGGGCGAAGTTCCGCGCGTAGGGCAGGCGCGGGACCTTGCCCTTCCCGTACGTCACTTGATCCAGATGGTTCTGCACCTCGCGCAGGCACCTCCCCAGCGGACGCTGGCCTTCGGCGCCACGACGAGCGACGTCGAGCAGGTGCTGCATCTGCTGACGAGCCTGGCGGTCGTCACCGCCCGCGGCGCGGCGCGGCGCCAACAGGTCGCGCGCGTCGACCCAGCCGTCGACGTGCAGGTGGTGGCGGCGCTCGAAGCGACGCACGGCGGCGGCGGTGTGGCCATCGAAGATGCCGTCGCCGCGGCCCGGGTTCATGCCCAAGGTCTGCAGCAGCCGCTCGGTGCGGCGAACGTCGGCGCTGCGCTCGCCCACCGACTGCGTCGGCGGCGTCGGGTACGGCTCAGCCCCGCGCGTGCGGGGACGACAGCGGCGGCGTGGTAGGCGTCGAGCGCATCGACTCAGCCCCGCGCGTGCGGGGACGACATCCGCTGCGGCTACGACCCGCTTGAGGGCAAAGGAATGGCGTTTCGCGTGGGCGGAGGGCCAATCACGGCACCCGAATGGCCCCCGAAGTGGCTGCCGCACGTCACAGAAGCCAGAAACGCCGAACCACCCTCTCGGGTGAGTCGGCGTTTCCGCTGTGTGTCTCGTGGTTGCGGGGGTTGGACTTGAACCAACGACCTTCGGGTTATGAGCCCGATGAGCTACCAACTGCTCCACCCCGCGCTGAATGTGGGGGCGTTGTAACAGCGCGACGCGCGGAGTCAAGCGAGAACTCGCCGACGACGATGCCCGCGGCGCTCAGGGCGACCGCGGTGGCAACGTGATGCGGATTCGTCGACAGCGCGGCGACATGATCTCGATGTCGACGCTGCCCGACGGCGCCGCCCACGGCGTGCCGGGCACCGGCCACTCGACAAAGCTGACGCCGTCGACGCACTGATCGACCAGCCCAAGCTCGACGACGCTGCCCGCGTCGCCGCTGTCCTGCAGCCGATACAGGTCGAGGTGGTGCACTGGCGGCGTCGTCAGATAGCGGCGCGCCAGGGCGAAGGTCGGGCTCTGCACGATGACGCCGTCGCCGCCAGGCAGCGCACGCACAAAGCCGCGCACGAAGGTCGTCTTGCCGGCGCCCAGCGCGCCGGTCAGCTGCAGGACGAGCGGCACACGACCTGCGGCGACGAGCCTTCGCGCCCACGTCGCCGCCAACGCCTCGGTCGCCTTCGCCGACGAGGTCGTCTCGACAACCTCGACGTCCCCTTCGCGCGGGTCGCTCACGGCGCCCTCGCCTGCTGCGCGACCGCAGCGACCGCGTCGGCGAGCTCGCCCGCCAACGCGCCCCGCGACGACGCTCGCCCAGCCTGCTGATGCAACCACACCGCCACCGCCGCGGCGTCGTCGACGCTCGCCGCCCCCCAAGCCCCCGCCAAGGCCGCCCCGACAACGCCGGCCAGGACGTCGCCGCTGCCGCCGACCGCCAGCGCCGGCGCTCCCCCGGGCACCACGAGGACGCGCGCCGACGACGCCACCACCGGCGCGGCGCCCTTCAACACCACGACGCCGCCCAGACGCTCCACCAGCGCACGCGCCGCGCCCAGACGGTCGACCTGCACCTGCGACGACGACGTCGCGAGCACGCGCGCTGCCTCGCCGGGGTGCGGCGTCGAGACATCCGCCAGCCCATGAGGCAGGCCACCGAGGGCGCCGGCGTCAGCGACGACCCGGGCGCCCCGCGCCCTTGCGCGCGCCAGCGCCGGCACCAGCGCCCGCGCCCGCTCGGGCCACAGGCCTGGTCCGACGACTACGACGTTGACCGCCGCCAGGCCATCGTCGTCGAGCGGGCGCAACATCAGCTCGGGCAGCCGGGCGACGCCATGCGGGTCGTCGCCCAGCAACGACACGAGCCCCGCTCCCGCCCGCAGCGCGCCGCGGGCGGCCAGCAGCGCCGCCCCTGCGGTGCCCGGCGCGCCGAGGATCACGCCGACGTGACCGTACGTGCCCTTGTGCGCCGTCGGCGACGCTGCGGGCAGCCGCACGTCGTCGAGCGCCACGATCTGCGGGCGGACTGTGGCCGGGCGCAGCACCCCGATGTCGACCTCGACGACGACGCCGCAGCGCGAGAAGCCGGGCTCGGCGACGTGCGCGACCTTGCGCCCGGCGAAGGTCACCGTCACGTCGGCGTCGACGACGTCGCCCGCGGGCGCTGCGCCGTCAGCCGGCAGGCCCGACGGCACGTCAATGGAGACGACGCGCGCGCCCGCCGCGCGCCGCCGCGCCAGCGCCACCACGACGCGGGCAGCGCGCTCGTCGAGCGGGCGCGACAAGCCGGTGCCGTACAGCGCGTCGACCACCACGGTGCGGCGGCCGGTGGCTGCGGCGGTGGCGGTGGCGGCATCGAGCGCCGCGACGACGGCGCCGCCTTCGCCGTCGTCCACCACGACGTCAACGACGGTGCCACGTGACGCGAACGCTGCGGCGCGGGCGGCCAGGAGCAGGGCCGCGGCCTGGCGGGCGTCGCCCCGCAGCGCGTCGGGGGCCGCGAGCGACAGCACGCGCACCGCGAGGCCGCGACCGGCGAGGTGGCGCGCGCACACCCAGCCGTCGCCGCCGTTGTTGCCTGGACCACAGACCACGTCGATGACGGCGCCGTCGCGCGCCGCCAGGCGCTCCAGCTCGGCGACGACGACGTCCGCAACGGCGCGTCCGGCGTGCTCCATCAGGACGAGGCCAGGGACGCCGGTGCGGTCGATGGTCCAGGCGTCGGCGGCGCGGGCCTCGGCGGCCGTCCACAGCGGCGACAGTTCGAGCGCCAGAGCGGTCATGGCACATCCCCCGCGAGGACCCGACGCGCGACGAACGGAACGCTCAGAGCGACGCGATGAACCCATCGAGCTGTGTCGCCGCCGCCGTGCCGGGCACGAGGCTGCGGGCCCGCTCGGCCAACGCCCGCGCGCGCGACGACAGGCCGTGTTGGCGGGCGAGCAGCGCGCCGGACACGAGCGAGCCGAGATCGGCGCTGCGCACCAGAGCGACGAGGGCGAAGTCGAGCTCGACGGTGTGCCGCTGCGCCGCCGCGACCTGACCGAGCTCGAGGGCGATCTCGCCGACGGCCGCCGGCGACGCGGCGTCGACGGCGTCGCGCAGGATCTGCAGGGCGTCGTCGACGCGGTGCTCGGTCAACGCGACGCGGGCCTGCAGGCGTCGCGCGCGCATGGCCTGCGTGGGGTCGAGGGATCGCTGCAGCAGCGCGTGGAGAAGCACATGGGCGTCGGCGCCCTGCTCGGCGTCGATGAGCGCCTCGGCGTAGAGCAGCGCGGTGTCGACGTCGTCGGGCCCCTGCTCGTGCAGCGAGCGCCCGAGCTCGATGGCGGCCTCGCGCTCGCCGATCTCGACGAGGATACGCAGCTGCAACTGCCGCGGCGCCAGCGACGACGGCGCCACGGCGCAGATGCGGTTGAGCACGCCGAGCGCGTCGCCGTACTGGCGGCTGTCGACGAACATGTCGGCCAGGGCCAGCGCCGGGCTGACGAACGCGGGCGTGAGGTACCACGCCATCTCGTACAGCGTGCCGGCGCGCGCCGCATCGCCTTGCGCGAGCAGGATCTGGCCAAGCTGGTAGCGGGCCACAGCATGCGACGGCTGGGCCCGCGCGACGGCGGCGAGCAGGTCGGCTCCCTGCGCCATGTCGCCCCGCGCGACGCGCACGAGCGCCTGCAGGTAGACCGCACCGAGGGACGTGGAGTCAGCGTCGCGCACCGCGCGCACGCGGCGCTCGGCGCGGTCGAGCTCGCCTTCGGCCAGAGCGAACGCCGCATCACCCAGGGCCACGCCGGGTCGCTCGCGGTCGCCGAGCACGGCGCGGGCGTCCTCGATGCGGCCTTCCATCAACAAAGCCCGCGCGCGCAGCGACGCCCGCACGTCGTCGTCGACCTTCGCGGCGTCCAGGACCGTCAGGGCCTCGAGCGGGCGCGCCTCGCCGAGCAGGCGCTCGACGTCTCCCCCCGGACCGTCGAGCAGCCGCAGCACGTCGCCGTCGTCGGCGCCGGCGTCGATGAACAGCTCGCCCCCGCGGTTGCAGAGCCTGACCACCGGCGGCAGCGGCGACGGGTCGGCGGAGCGCGGGGCCATGCGCAGCGCCCGCGGGTCGCGCACCGGACGCGCATCGACCGAGGCGTCGCCGGGCGTCGTGGCCGACCCAGGAGCCAACGCAGGAGCCGACCCAGGAGCCAACGCAGGGGCCGACGCAGGAGCCGACGCAGGAGCCGACGCAGGATCCGACGCAGGAGCCGACGCAGGAGCAGCCATCGCAGCAGGGACCGTGTCGTCGGCGAGGGTCGCGGCAGGGGTCGCAGGGTCGCGGTCGGTCACAGCGCCGGTCTTGTCAGGCTTTTGTCCGCTTGTCGCCCCCTGTCGCGGCCGGGGCGATGGACAAGGGGCTGGGCAAGCGGCGAGGCGCCGCCGCTGTGGTGTGTCAGCCCTTCGCGGGCTGCGGGTCGAAGCGGTAGCCAATGCCGCGCACGGTGACGAAGTGCACCGGCGCGTCGGCGTCGCGCTCGAGCTTCTTGCGCAGCGACACGACGAAGTTGTCGATGGTGCGCTCGGTGCCCTCGTAGTCGAGGCCCCAGGCGCCGGCGAGCAGGGCGTCGCGGCTGTGGGCGCGCCCGGGGTGCTCGACGAAGAACAGCAACAGCGCCATCTCGCGCGGCGACAAGGCCACGACCCTGCCGTCGCGGCTGACGGCGCGCGCGGCGCGGTCGACGACGACGCCCGAGAACGACAGCTGCGACGGCTGCTGCGCCTGCCGTCGACGCAGCACCGCGTTGACCCGGGCGACGAGCTCGCCGACGGCGAAGGGCTTCTGGACGTAGTCGTCGGCGCCGAGGTCGAGGCCGAGGACCTTGTCCTCCTCGAGCCCCTTGGCGGTCAGCATGATCACGCCGGCGGTGCTGCCGCGCGCCCGCAGCTCGCGCAGGATCTCGAAGCCGTTCATCGTCGGCAGCATGACGTCGAGCAGGATCAGGTCGGGGGCGTCGGCGAGCGCGCGCTTCAAGCCCTGCTCACCGTCGCTCTCGGCGCTGACCACGTAGCCTTCGTGCCGCAAGTTCAGCCGCAGGCCCGCCGCGATCGAGGGGTCGTCTTCGATGAGCAACACGCGGGAACGGTGGTCGTCGCGGGTCATGGCGGGTCGTTAGCGCACGACGGTCTCCGGCGCAGCAAGAGCCGCGTCGGCGACATCACTGCCGCGGGCGCTGTGGGGAGCCTGGTTGGGTTTTCAGGGACTTACGACACCTAACTTTGCATCAAAGAGATTAACCTGACCCTTTCTGATGAATGCCTCTATGCTCAGCGAAGGAGGTCACTATGCGCGTGTTCGTCTGGTTCATCCCGCTGTTCGTCGCCGCCGCCGCCGCCGCCGCCCCACGAGGCTCGGCGTACGACCCGACCGGGCGCCGTGATCCTTTCGCGCCGCCGGCGAGCGGCAAGGCCGCCTGTGAAACGCCGCCCGCCGCGTGCGACGGCGTCGCCTGCGCGTCGCTGTCGTCGCTGCGGGTGACGGCGCTGCTCGTCGACACGGCCTCGCCGCGTGCGCTGCTCGAGACGACCGACGGACGTGGCACCAGCGTGCGCGTCGGCGACGTCGTCGCTGGCCGCCGCGTGGTCTCCATCACGCGCCGGGGCATTTCGCTCGACACCGCGGGCCCCATGCGGCCGTGCGACATGAGCGTCGGGCCATCCCTGCTCGCGCTGCGCTGAGCGGTGACGGAGCCGACGTGGCCCGGCAACGTCGGCGACGCCGGCGCTGCGCTTCAAGCCGGCACGGGCGCCCGGGGGATGGCCGTCGCGGTCGCTCCAGCAGCGACCGCGAGCGCGGCATCAAGCATCGCGAGGATGACCGCCCAGGAGGCCGCAACCAGCCCACTACGACCGCGTGCGTCGCCCCGGCCAACGGCGCTCAGATCGCGCAGTCGATCCAGGCGACGAACGCCGAGCGGTTGATGTCCTTGGCGGTGCAGGCGGCGCCGTTCTCCTTGCGACTGCGGTTCCAGTCGCAGAAGCCCGTGTCGAGCTGGGCGAAGTCCTCGCCGAGCCACAGCAGCCCGACCTTCGACAGGTCTTCGTCGCCGGGGAACTTCTGCTGCAGGTGACCCATCACCGACTGCGCGCGCTGCTGGCTCAGCTGCGTGTTCAGCGCCGCGTCGCCGTCGGGTGAGGCGCGGGCGACGACGAAGAAGAAGCTGGCGCCGCCCTTCTCGGCCCACACCTTCTCGATCTCCTTGCGGCCGAAGTCGTCGAGGTCGGTCTGCTCGGCGTCGAACTGCACAAGGTGCGCGCGGTTCGACAGCGGGGTGAACAGCGCGTTGAAGTCGGCGCCGCCCATCGTCGCCACGCTGCGGGCGTCGGCGGGCTTGCAGCCACGCCCGCCCTCGACCAGGCCGCACGACGTCGCCACGCGGCGCACGATCGCCTTCAGCTGGGGCGTGCAGTAGCCCTCGTCGGCAGCCGAGGCGATGGGTACGTCGGCGGCGGCCGCGCCGAGCTCGGCCATGCGGGTGGCGGCGCGCCGCTCGCCGGCCACGACGGCGACGGTGGGCGCGCTGAGCAGCGTCAAAAAGAGGATGAGGTTCGCGGTTTTCATGGGTTCTTGCGTCCTACGGTCGTTGCCGTCGCGGGTCAGCGACCGCGGCCCGGGGAGAGCGGTCGGGGCGACGAGCCGAGCATCTGGTGCACGGTGTATTCGAGCCCGAGGTCGGTGTCCTCGTCGCAGACGCGCTTGTCGCCGACGAAGAGCTGCGGGGTCAGCACGGGCAGCGCGTTGGACACCGCCCACTTCAGCGACTTGTTCACCTTGTTCTTGATCTGGGCGCTGCCGAGGCAGCCCTTCACCTTCGGGAAGGTGCGTTCGAGCTCGGCACGCACGCCGGCATCGCTCTGCTTGGCGTCGGCGCGCAGGCGCTCCTGGTGGGCGAAGGCCCAGTCGAGGATCTTCAGCGACGAGTCAGGGCTGTCCTGCAGCGCGCAGAGCATCGCCTCGCTGACGGCGCACGCGCCAGGGTGCACTGAGGCACCCTTGACCATCCAATTGCAGGTCTCGTCGAGCGGGAAGAGCACCGCGTCGATGGCCAGTTGCTGGTCGAGGCCCGAGTTGCGGATGCGCTCGTCGAAGCCCTTGCACGCCGGGCACAGCGGGTCGAGCACGGCGATGGCCGGCGTCCCCGTCGACGTCACGCGGATGAAGACCTGCGCCGGGTCCTCGCGCTTCACGAGCGTGCCGCAGCCCTCGGCCGACTTCGGCGCCTGCGGCGCGAACAGCACGTAGAAGAGCACCATCACGCCGACGTAGACGACGCCTTCGCCGAACCACAGGCCCCAGGTGCCGAGCGGCACCGGCGTCTGCGCCTTGTGGGCCTGCACGTGGGCGACGATCGCCAGCACGAGCCCCACCGCCGAGCTGGCGTAGATGCCGACGCACAGCTTGCACACCGCGCCAAGCTGCGAGAACGCGATCGACCCGAAGATGACGCTCATGAGCGCCGGCAGCAGCCAGGCGAGGACGAGGAACGACGTGTGGTGGCGGTTGGTCTCGGACGCCAGCGCCAGCTGCAACTGCTTCATCACGAGGAAGGCGAACGTCGCCACCGCGAGCAGCGCGATGGGGATACCGCCCCACAACGACGTGCGCAGCACCGAGCTCCACGTCGACATCATCACTGTCTTGCAGCCGTTGTCGGCGATCTCGGCGCCGGCGCCGGGGATGAACGAGCAGTGGATCGAGTGCACCTGACGATCCAGATGCTCGATGAAGTCCGCTGTCGACACGCCGGCGAAGGCCAGACCGCCGAAGGCCGCGACGGCGCCAACGAAGAGCAGAGCGCGCGCGGCGTTGCCACCGGCAGACGTCGGCGGCGTTGGCGGGACGTAGCCTCGGGGTTCGTCGTGGAAGGAAAGCGGAGTGCTCATGGAGAGGCTTGTTCCCCGCGATGTCGGCTCGCGCAAGCGGGCTGGCCCGACCCCCGGTCCGGTCGTCACCGCAGGGCCGGCGATAGGCGCGCGAGCCAGAGGCCGTTTTCTGGCATCGACGGCGAGAAGCCGCTAGTGGGGGGATTGGTGAACTCTCGGCTCTTCCTCGCCCTGACGGACAAGCGCGCGCAGCGGTTGCTGCTCAACGCTGCCCTGCTGCTGCCCGCGCTGGTGGTGCTCGTCGCCGTCCGCGAGATCCTGCTGCCGTTCTTTCTGGCCGCCGCCCTCGCCTATGTGATCCTGCCGCCGGTCCGCTGGCTGTCGACGCGCCGGATCGCCGACCAGCAGCTGCCCCGCTGGCTCGCTGTCATCCTGCTCTACGTGCTGGCGGTGGTGGTCTTGGTCGTCAGCGCCCGCGTCTTCGTGCCCCAGCTGTCGAAAGAAATCACGCGCCTGAGCCACTTGGCGAGCGCCGGCTTCCGTGAGCTTTCCGACGAGAACCTCACGCGCAAGGTCAGCGCCGTCGAGGACTGGGTCGAGAAGTCGGGGCTCCCCATCCGCATCATCACGGCCGAAGACGAGGAAGAAGCCCCCGACGGCGCAGCCAACGCGAGCGGCGACGCCGTCGTCCGCATCGACCTCGCGCAGACGCTGCGCGACACGCTGCACCGGGGTCGCGCGGCGGCGCTCGAGACGGCCATGGGGGTGGTGTCGCAGGTGCAGGTCGCGCTGGCGTTCGCGGTGCGGTTCCTGTTCAGCGCGCTGCTCGTGCTGATGCTGACGGCGTTCATCGTCGCTGACAGCGACCGGGTTGTGTCGTTCCTGTGCACGCTGGCGCCGGTGCGCGACCGCGCGCGGCTCGAGGACATGCTCGGCCGCATCGACCGGGGCCTGTCGGGTGTCGTGCGCGGCCAGGTGACAATCTGCCTCGTGAACGGTGTCCTGACGCTGGTGGGCCTGCTGTTGTTGAAGGTGAAGTTCGCGTTCCTGCTGGCGACGGTGGCCGCGGTGTTCTCACTCGTGCCGATCTTCGGCAGCATCCTGTCGACCATCCCGATCGTGCTCGTCGGTCTGTCGTCGGGCCTCACGACCGCCGTGCTCGCCGTGCTGTGGATCGTCGGCATCCATCTGCTCGAGGCGAACCTGTTGAACCCCAAGATCATGGGCGACGCCGCCAAGATCCACCCGGTGCTGGTCGTCCTCGCTCTCGTCGTCGGCGAGCATTACTACGGGTTGGCGGGCGCCCTCTTCGCCGTGCCGATCATGAGCATCTTCGTCACCATCTGGAAGGCCGCGCGCGCCCGCGCCCAGACGCTCGACGACGAGATCGTCGCCCACGAGGACGCCGCACCCGTGCCCGCGCGCCCCCCGGCCCGGCGCCTGCGGCTCGATGGCGGCTAGAGAGCCGATCCGCATACCGGACCGAGTCCGGCGCGCCCGGGTGGGTCAGCGGCGAGGCGTCGACGAAGGAGCATGATGAATCATGTGACCAAGGAGCATCGCGGTTGATGACCCGAGTCCGGCGCGCCCCACGACGGATGGTGATGCGCATCGGCTCTCTAGCCTTTCACTCGCGACAGTCGGCCTTGCAGCGGTCGACCGCAGCAGCGTTGCTCTCGGCGTTGCCGGCGACCTCGCACATCTTCTCGCACGCGGCGATGTCCTTTGCCGACTTCGCTGACGCCCGCGGTCGGGCCGCCGAGGCCGCGATGTCCTTGAGGGCCGCGCAGCTGCTGGCGAGGACGACGGTGAGGGCGAGGGCGAGGACGCGGTCGGGGCTGCGCATGGAAATCTCCGGAGTCAGGACGTGGTGGGTGCTGCGTACATTCACGCACGCGAACGGAGTCAGGCTCAAGCCGGCCGACGCGCGCGACCGGACGCGGCGCGTGTGCTAACTGCACTGGATGATGGTCGGTCGCCTATCCCTGTGCGCGCTCCTCTTTTCTGCCTCGGCTCTGGCCGAAGAAGCCAGCGCCCCCGCCACGCCCGCGACCGCCGCCGGCATGGACGCGCGCATGCGCAACCTAGCCGACGCCCTGGCGCTTCAGCTGAAGCGGCTGCCCGGCGATCACCGCGAGCAGCGCTTCGCGGTGCTGCCGTTCGAGAACGTCGGCGAGGAGACCATCGAACGCTCGCTCGGCCTCGTCGTCAGCGATCTGGTCACGACGGACCTGGCCCGCGACCACCGGCTCCCGCTCGTCGAGCGGGGTCAGCTCGGCGAGGTCATGGCTGAGCTGGCGTTGCAGCAGTCGGGCGCCATCGATGACAAGCAGGTGCTCACTCTGGGAAAGATGGCCGGCGCGCGGGCGCTGATCGTCGGGCGCGTCGCCGATGGCGGTGCCGAATTCGTCGTGTCCGTGCGCGCCGTCGATGCCGAGTCCGGCTCGGTGCTGGTCGCCGAGGAAGTGAAGCTCCCCAAGTCCGAGCTGGTGGCCTTCTCGGCCAGAGCCGTGGTCTTGCGCTCCCGCAGCGGCGCGGCCTTCCGGTCGGCGGTGCTCCCCGGCTGGGGCCAAGTCTACAACGACCAACCCGTCAAGGGCGCGCTGCTCGGCATCGCCACCGGTGGCCTCGCCCTCGCCACGGTGGCCCTCGGCGGGCAGGCGCTGTACGGCTCGCTGGTGACATACCCCGCAGCCGGTCGCGTGGGCGACTCGGCGAAGATGTCGGCCGAGGAGAAGGCAGCGTACGTCGAGGGCGTCCGCGTGCGCGCCAACACCCAGGGGCTCGCGGCGCAGATCCTCGCCGGGGCCACTGCCGGCGCCTGGCTGGTCACCGTGGCCGACGCGTACCTGTCCGGCACCGACGTCGCGAACCTCGACGCGGCGCTGGCCTCGAACTGAACGGTCGACCGAGCAGTCGTCGGGAGAGCGTCCGACCATCGCTGCCGCCGCGGGTGCGGCAGTTTAGCGCAGGGACGTGGTTGTTTCTTCGTTGGCGGGCCGAAGCGGGAGCTTCGTTGCGGTCGTTGGTCGGAAAAATTTGGAGCCCGGGGCACTTGCTCCGTAATGTCTCGAGGCTTGTCACTCTTGTCGGGTGATGAGGGTTCATGGGTCGTCCGCCGGTCCGCCGGAGGACGGTCGTCAGGGGTCTGTGATGCGTGCTGCCGCCGCTGCTTTCATCGTCGTTCTCGCCGCGCCTGCCGGGGCGCAGGATTCCCCCGAGCCGGCCGAAGCCGCAGACGCGCCCGCCGAGCCCGCCGAAGCCGGCTACGGCGGCGACGGTGGTCAGGCATCGGGGGATGCGCTCAGGCCCGAAGGCGAGGCGCCGGCGACGACGTCGGCCCCCGAGAGCTACGTCGTCCAGCCCGGCGACACGCTGTGGAACCTCTCGCAGCGGTTCCTGAACAACCCGTGGTACTGGCCGAAGATCTGGTCGTACAACCCCGACTTCGACAACCCGAACTGGATCCGCCCGGGCAGCCGGGTGCGCTTCTACGACAGCAGCGAGCCGGTCCTGGGCGAGGCGCCCGGCGAAGAGGTCAGCGACGAGAAGGAGCCCGACTTCGAGGACATCCAGGGCGGCGGGTTCGAGGGCGACGACGTCGCGGCGCGACTCGCCGACGTCGGCACCGAGCAGCGCCGCCGTGAGTTCTTCGTCCCGTCCGAGCGCCTCGACGACGCTGGTCAGGTGCTGCACTCGCCCGACGAGAAGCGCCTGCTCACGGTCACCGATCGCGTCTACGTGAAGCTGAAGAACGCGGGGAAGCCTGGTGAGACGCTTCAGGTGTTCCGGCCGGTGCGGGACGTGCGGCACCCGGTGACCGGCGCCGACCTTGGCAAGCTGGTGGCGCTCATCGGCGAGGTGCGGGTCGACGCGCTGTCGCGCGAGCAGGCGCTCGGCACCGTCGTGACCAGTTGGGATTCGGTGGAGCGCGGTGACTTCGTCGGTCGCCTGCCCACAAGCCTCGAGCCGCTGCGCGCGGTGGCCAACGCGAAGAACGTCAAGGGCTACATCGTCGAGTCCGGCAGCACGCCCCTGTCGTTCTTCGGCGAGAGCTATTCGGTGCTCATCGACAAGGGGTCGGCCGACGGCGTGCAGGTGGGTAACAGCTTCACCGTCGTGCGCGCCGGCGACCCGTATTTGCGCCAGTACTCGGGGCTGGCCGACGAAGACGTCGGCCAGGTGCTGATCATCGACACCGAGAAGCACATCGCCACCGGCGTGCTCGTGAACTCGGCGCGCGAACTGGTGTCTGGCGACCGCTGCGAGATGCGCGTCGCCCAGTGACCACACCGTCGGCATGCGGTGCCTTCGCCGGCACTGCGCGCTGGGGAGCCGGACCGCGTACCGGACCGAGTCCGGCGCGCCACGGTGGGTCAGCAACGAGGCGTTGACGCGCAAGCAGCATTTCTCAGGAGCCTGTCAGAGAGCCGAGCCGCATACCTCCCGTCGTCAGGCGCGCCGGGGTCGGCTGACCGGCAGCGTTACTCCTCGGTCACATGATTCATCGCCACAACGGGCTTTTTCGGTGTCGCGGGCCCGCGCGCCCGCGCTTCGTTTCGTCCTCGCCTTCCGCCGCCCCACGGGCGCGGTTGCCGACGTCGTCGTGGCTCCGTAAGAGCGCAGGATGGTCTCCTCGCTCCGCCCTGCCCGACTGACCGTCCTGCTTGCGACCGCGTGGCTCGCCACCTCGTGCCTTGAGCCACCCGGCGTCGGGCGGGCCGCCGACCCGACGCGGGCGCCGGGGCCGGCGCCGTGGGGGTCGGCAACGTCGAACGCCGAGCTCGAAAAGAAGCGCGCGCTGCTCGAAGACGTGCTCGACGGCGAACTGACCGCCGAAGGTCTGGCGGCGCGGCTGCAGAAGGACTGGCCCGAGCTCGACACCGACCAGCGCGCGCGCTCACTCGTGGGCGTCACGACGGTGCTCGAAGACCTGACGAAGACCGGTCGCGCCGGCAAGCCGGTGGCGCCGGGCCCCGACCGCGAGATGGCGGTGGCCCAGCTGTACTTCTCCGAGCGTCGGTTCATCGAGGCCGCGACGATCCTGTCGCGGGTCCTCGACCTCGCGCCGACCTACCCGCAGGCCCGCAACCTGCTCGCGCGCTGCTTCTTCTTCCTCGGCAACCGCGACCGCACAATCGAGGAGCTCGAGTTCGTGCTGAACCACCCCGAGCAGCAGAAGGACCGCGGCGAGGTGCTGGATGCGTTGTTCCTGCTCGGCGCCGCCGTGGCCGAGACGCCGGGGATGAGCCGCGAGAACCTGCAGAAGGCCAGGGGCGCGTGGGAGACCTACCTGAAGATCGCACCGGCCGACTCGCCGTCGCGGGACCATGTGCAGAAGGGCCTGGTCGATCTCGAAGCCGGCCTGCGCGGCGAGGGACCGCTGGCACAGCCGCTGGTGCCCGTGGCGGCCGGCGACGACGACGGCGCGACGGCACCGACGGCACCACTGCCTGCCGCAGCGACGCCGCCGGCCGCGACGTCGAACACGGCCCGACGGGTCGAGCAGCTGCCCGCCGACGCCACGCCGCTGGCGCGCGCGGTAGCGGAGGGCTGGGACGCCCTCGACGCGCGCGATCTGGCCACCGCCGAGACGAAGCTGAAGGCCGCGCTGAAGCAGGACGGCAAGAGCCCCGAGGCATTGACCGGCCTCGCCCGCGTCTTCGTGCAGACCGGCCGCAACGACGAGGCGATGACCCACTTCGACAAGGCCATCGCCCAGGCCCCGGGCTACATGCCGGCGCTGCACTACCGTGGCATGGCGAAGCTGATGGCTGGCGACCCCGCCGGCGCCGTGGCGTCGTGGGAGCAGATCCGCACGAAGGACCCGGCCTACTTCGCGCAGTTCAACCTCGAACAGCGCGTCGCCGTCGCCCGCCAGATGAGCCCCTGAAGGCGAGGCCGGCGCCGACGCTCCTTGACGACGACGACGGCGTGGGCGACCACGGCAGTCACCGCCCGGAGCCCCCGATGCACCGCCTGCCCCTCGCCCTGCTCACCGCCGCCGTCGCCGGCTGCGCGCCCTCGTTCTCGACCGTGGTGGGCTGGACCGTCGACGGCGCGGACGCCGCGACTGTCTGCCCGGCGCTGTCTCCGGGCACCACCGCCCGCCTGACCGCCGTGTCGCGCGACACCGCCGACTCCGACGACGTAGAGACCAGCGTCGTGACGCCGACGGACGCCGACTGCGCCAAGGGCTCGGTCACGCTGTTCACCGGTCCCTTCGCCGACGTCTTCGTCGAGTTGGTCGACGGCGACGTGGTGCACGGCGTCGCGCCGGTGCTGCGGATCGCGCCGGGGGCGCCGTCGCCGACGGCGGGTCCGGCCGTCGCCGACGTGCGGATCGTCCGCGGCACCCTGCGCGCCACGTTGACGGTCGGCGGCCGCTCGTGCGGCGACGCCGGCGCGACGTCGTTCTCGGCCTCGTTGTGGCAGTACGCCGAGGCGCGCACCGCGGCGCCCGTCGTCAGCGACGTGGACGTCGCCTGCGAGGGCGGCGTCGCGGTGTTCACCCATGCCCCCGTCGATCTCGGCGCCACCTACTTCGTCACGGCGATCACGACGACGGCGGACGGCGTCACCTGGTCGACAGGCGAGGCCGGCCGGGCAGTCATCATCGACGGGGCGAACGCCGCGCTCGTCGTCGACCTTGACCGTTGACCCTGTCTAGACCCGGTCCCCGTCGGCCGCCCTTGGGCTTGCGGGTCGTGCCTGCTAGCGTGAACGGATTGGCGCGTGCGCTGCGCGTCATTGCGAGGGCCTGATGACGACGTCACCTCAGAAGTCCAGCGAACGCCGCGACGGTCCGCGCATCGACCTGCGTCTGCGTGTGCGCTGGTCGGCGAAGAACGATGGCGACAACGTCTCCGGCGAGGCCGAGGCCAGCGATGTCTCGCCCAGAGGCCTGCGCCTTGAGAGCGAACACGATGTCAAGGCCGGCAGTCCGCTGCACCTGATCATCGACGTTGGGGGAGACACCGAAGAGCTCGTGGCCGAGGGTCAGGTCATGTGGTGTCGCCACCGACCGAGCCCGACGGGCCGACCACTGTTCGACATCGGCGTGTCCTTCGAGAGCGACTGGCTGGCGAAACAACGAAGCCCGCTGGGCAACGCGTTGGCGCGGATCTTCGCGATGAACGACTACGAGCCGGCGCGCACCTTTGCGCGCACCGGGCTCGGGTTGGCCGTCGATGGGACGGCGTTCGGTGGACCACTGGCGTTGGTGAACCTGTCGCAGGGCGGGATGCAGCTGAAGTCGACGGGTCAGCTGGCGCAGCAGGTCCGCGCCGGGATGCGCGTCGAGGTCGTCGTCGAGGCGGCCGCGCGCGCGGTGACGCTCGCCGGCAAGGTCGCGTGGGTCGCGGCGGCGGCCGAAGGCAAGGGCGGCGAAGATCGGTTCGGCGTCGAGTTCGCCGGCCCCGGCGAGGGCGACAACGCGCTGCTCGAGGCGGTGTGCACCGGGCAGACCGAGGCGCACAAGATCGCGTTGTCCCTGCGCGCCTGACGCGACTCCTGGGCTCGGGCGCGCGCTCCTCGTCGGCACGCCCGAGCCGGTCGGCGCGCCGCAGCGCCTTGTGGGTGCGCTTCACCGGCAGGGGCACCGAGTTCACGGGGTCCAACGACTGAACGGGGCACATCGCGCCGGCGGCGTTGGCGCCGGCGGCGACCTGCCCGCCGCTGACATCGATGGTCTACAAGCCCGCGCGGACCCGTTGCATGGCCTCGTTGCCCCGGTCATGGCCCCCAGCGCCGGAACGTAGCCGTCGGTACGCATCGGCTCCCGCAGCCGCTGCGCCCCCGGCCGCGCCACCGTGTGCTCGATCCAGTAGCGCGCGCGCAGCCGATCAACGTCGGCCGTGGTGTACGGACGGGTGATCCCGGCGAAGCGCTCGGGGATGCTCTGGCTGGTGTTCGTCATGACGTGCTCCGCCCTCGCCGGGCACGGCCCGGCCCCCTGTATGGACGGTGATCGCCCACGGAACCCGCCGATTATAGTATATCCTCTTTGCAGCTTCAGCGCGTCGGCGGCGGCGCAGCCCGCCTTCGGCCGCGCCTCACGGCTCGAGGACCGCGTAGGCGGGCAGCGTGAGGAACTCGGCCAGCGTGTCGGCGGTGGACAGCTGCCAGAACAGCGCGCAGGCCTCGTCGAGCCTGCGGCCCGACAGGGCGGCGGTCTCTTCGTCGAGCGCCCGTCGCAGCCACGCGTCGTCGAGGGGGCGGCCGTCGACGAGGGCGCCGTGCCGTCGCCACTGCCAGATCTGGGCGCGCGCGATCTCAGCCGTGGCGGCGTCCTCCATCAGCTGGTCGATGGGCACGCAGCCGTTGCCGTCGAGCCATGCCGCCAGATACGTGACGCCCACGCGCAGGTTGTGGCGCAGTCCCGCCTCGGTGCGGTCGCCCGGCGGCGGCTCGAGCAGCGCGGCGCGTGAGGCGACGACGTCGTCGCGGGCGACGTCGAGCTGGTTGTCCTTGTCGCCGAGCCGGGCGGCGAACACCGCGCGGGCGACGGTGACGAGGCCGGGGTGCGCCACCCACGTGCCGTCATGGCCGTCGTGGGCCTCACGCTCCTTGTCGGCGCGCACGCGGGCCAGCGCCGCCTCGTTCTGCACCGGATCGCTCTTCACAGGGATGAACGCGCTCATGCCGCCCATGGCGAACGCGCCGCGGCGGTGGCAGGTCTGGATCAAGAGCTGCGAATAGGCGCGCAGAAACCCTTTGTCCATCGTCATTTGAGATCGGTCAGGCGACAAGAAGCTCTTGTCAGCGCGTCGTCGCTTGATGCACGAGAAGATGTAGTCCCACCGGCCACAATTGAGGCCGACGACGCGCGACTTCAGTGCATGCAGGATCTCGTGCATCTCGAAGGCGGCCGGCAACGTCTCGATGAGCACGGTGACCTTGACGCTGCCGCGCGGGACGCCGACGGCGTCTTCGATGACGGCAAGCATGTCGTCGACGAGCTCAGCCTCCTCCATTCGCTCGAGCTTGGGGACGTACAACGCCGGCACGCGTCCGCTGTCGAGCAGGGCGCGGGCGTTGTGGAGCAGGTAGCCGGCGGCGTCGACGAACAGGGCCGGCGCCGGGTGGCCCCCGACGACGACGTGACGCTCAGGCAGGTGCAGGCCGCGCGGGCGGGCCATCAGCGTGGCGGGCTTGTCGCCCAGCGCGTAGCTCTTCCGCGTCACCGGGTCGGTGAACGACAGCTCGCCGCGGACGGCGTCGCGCAGGGCGAGCTGGCCGTCGACGCAGTTCTTCCACGTCGGCGCGTTGCTGTCCTCGAAGTCGGCCATGAAGACGTCGGCGCCGGAGTTCAGCGCGTTGAGGATCATCTTGGCGTCGACGGGCCCCGTGATCTCGACCTGTCGACGCAGCAGCGGCGCGGGGATGGGCGCGACCCGCCACTGCCCCTGACGGATCGCCGCGGTGTCGGCGCGAAAGTCGAGGGTCTCTTCGCCCCGGTCGAGGCGCGCTTGCCGCTCTTGACGCTGCGCGAGCAGCTGTTGCCGCCGCGCCCCGAATTCGTCGACGAGACGGCCGACCAGCGACAGCACCGCCGGCGGAAACGCTTCGCCTTGCAACGCCACGCCCGCCGCGCTGGGAAGGAAGTGGACCTCGCTGTTCGTGCTGCCCTGCATCACCGCCACCTCGTGTGTGCTCATCCTGTCTGCTCTGCCTCGGTCGTGTCGAACCACCGCCTGCCCCGCGTCCGCTGCATCATCGGGGACGGGTGCGGCCTCAGGGACCAGGTCATCGTGCCGTCTCGACGATGTTCGCCACGCCTGCGCCGGACCAGACCCTCATGCCCTGGCCCCTCCCCAATCCTGGGGGAAGGGGGACAAGCAGCTCGATCGCAACAGCGCTTCTTCCTGACGCCAATCCAGCAGGGAGAATGCCCTCTCCCAGAATTGGGGATGGGCAGCGGCGAAGCCGCGAGTGAGGGCCGCTGTCGCCACGACAGCGCGGCTGGGAATGCGGTCGATGAGGAGTGCGCCGGGCACCCATGTGCCGTGCCGAAGCGCGCAGCGCAGCGTGCGAAGACGACGTCGGACGGCGAAATGACGGGCATGTCCGGCTGCCACAGCCACCCGCGTGCCGATCCGCCCTCTCCGGCACCAGCGAGGACAGGGAGCGCGAGCAGATGTCGTCGTCGGCTACGGGCCCGCCGCCGCCGACGTCTCGAGGTAGGCGGTGCGGATGCCGGTGGCGTGGGCCTGCCGCTTGGCGGCGCACAGTCGGATGCTCTCGGCGCTATGGGCCAGCGCACGGTCGAGCCCGGGCACCGTGGCCACCCTCGGCAGGAAGAAGCCCTCGACCCGCGCTGCGTCGGCGTCGTCGCAGAAGCCATCGAAGGCTCTGGCGAGCTCTGGGTGCCAGCCCTCGGGGAGCCGCTGGACGACGTCGTCCCAGCGCTCGGTGACGAAGGCGAAGGCGCGGGCGCGAGTCTCGCGCTGTCCGGCCTGGGCGAAGATCCCGGTCGCGAGCTCGGCGACGTTCAGGCCGTCGTCGAACACGAGGCCGAGGGCGCGACCGGAGAGCGCCGGGTCCTTCGTCGACGCCAACGCCTGCAGCAGCAGCCGCCGCAGCAGCGGATCGGTCTGCTGCTTCGCGCGGGCCAGCCAGGCGTCCCAGCCCGCCGCGTCCAGCGTCCGCGTGCGTCGCCCTTCGTCGACGGCAGCGACGAGCGCCACCGGCCACAGGTCCTTCGCGATGCGCTTCGTCGTGCCGGCGCCAAACAGCTCGCGGCCGGCGGCGACAGCGACAGTGCGGGCCGCGCCCCGGGCGTCGACCACCGTGCGGAACAGCGCGACGCGGCGCTCACGGTCGCGCGGGGTGTCGGCAGGCCGGTCGAGCGGCCCGAGCTTGTTGAGCGCCGGCTGGTACAGGCCGACGAGCTCGGCGTCGACGCGCGCGCGCGCGGCGTCCGTTGTGAGCACCTCCTCGCGCGCGGCGAGCAGCAGGCCGGCAGCGGTCAGCGCGATGGACGGCTCGACGTCGGCGGCGAGCGCCTTCGCCGCGTCACGCGCCGCCGGGAACGACGTCGTCGCCGCGGTGAACGCGCCGCGCAGCGAGCCCGCGAGGGCGAGCCGCTCGCCCGCCGACAATGACGTCGCGGCCTTCGCCAGCGCCTGCAGCTCGGGCGCGGGCATCGTGAATCGGAAGTAGCCGGCGCCATCGGCGTTGGGGTGCACCACCCTCGGGCAGGTCGGCTCGCCGAGCTCGATGCGCCCGCTGCCCCCGGTCAGCAGCGCGCAGCGGCGCTGCGGCCGTGCACCAGACAGGAAAGAGACACACAACGGGATATCCCATTGCTTGCTTTTGTCACCCGCGCTGCCCACGGGCAGGAAGCGCTCGCTGCTGACGTAGACCGTCGCCGGCGCCCCCGTCTTCTCGTTGACCGCGCAGCTCGCGTGCACCAAGGGCACGCCGGGCTGGTCGAGGAACGTCGAGAACGCGGGCGCGATGTCGAAGCCGGCGACCTGCGAGATAGCAGCCAGGAAGTCGGCGGTGGTGCCCGAGCCGAAGCGGTGGTCGTTGAGGTACCGCGTGACACCCGACAGGAACGTGCCCGGCTTTGTCTGTTGATCGATGTACTCTTCAAACATCGCGATGACCGCCGCGCCCTTGCTGTACGTGATGCCGTCGAAGGCGGCTTCGATGTCGCCGCGGTTCCTGATCGGCTCACGGATGCGGCGGGCCGACACGAGGGAGTCCTCGCCCATCACCCACGCTGCCTCATCGCGCAGGTCGAGGGCGGTGTCGAAATCGGGGCGCAGGCGCTGCAGCGTGCGCGCCTCGAACCACGAGGCGAACGCCTCGTTCAGCCACAGGTCGTCCCACCACGCCATCGTCACCAGGTTGCCGAACCACTGGTGCGCGAGCTCGTGGGCGATGGTCGACAGCGACCCCTTCTGCTGACCGATGGGGCTCGCGTCGTCGACGAACAGCAGCGTGTCGCGAAACGTGACCAGCCCGGCGTTCTCCATCGCCCCGGCGCCAAAGTCGGGGACGGCGACGATGTCGAGCTTGTCGTAGGGGTAGCCGATCGCGAACAGCTGCTCCTGCTGCTCCAGCACCCGCGCCGTGTCGGCCAGCGCCTTCCTCGTCTGCGCCCCGCGCCCCCGCACGGTGATCGCCCGCAGCGGCACCGGACGCGCGCGCAGCGTCGACGGCGGCAGCGTCTCGCCGACGACGACGTCGACGGGGCCGATGACGAAGGCGAGCAGGTACGTCGGCAGCGGCGCCGTCGGCGCGAAGCGATCGCGCACGCGGCCGTCGGCCAGCGTCTCGCGCTGCGTCCGCAGCGTGTTCGCGTGGGCGTCGTCGGCGGCCGGGTGCGTGACGCTGAGCAAGAACGGGATCTTCCAGCCCGGCTCGTCGAAGCAGGGGAACGCCTCGCGCGCCGCCAGCGCCTCGAACTGGCTGAAGACGTAGGCGTCGACGACCCCGTCGGGGCCCGGGGCCCTCACGCCGTAGAGCCCCTCGAGGTCGTCGCGGACGGCGGCGCGGAACGCGAGCGACAGCCGGGCCGGCCCGGCGGGCACGGTCTGGTCGACGTCGAGGCGCGCGATGCCGTCCTGCACGTCGACCACCGCGAAGCGCGCCGGCTGCGTCACCCCGGCGGCGGTGACGGTGGCGGTATCGACGACGAGATCGCGCGCGTGCAGCCAGATCGTGCGCCGCGGCGCCGCCAGCACGACGTCGATGGCGACGGCGCCCGCGAAGCGCTTCTGGCGCGGATCGACGTCGAGGTCGATGACCTGGGCGACCGGCGTGACGTCGCGCGGCAGGCGACCGCCGTCGGGCTCGACGACGGCGAGGGGCGGCGCGACTAAGGCGGTCGTCGTCATCGCGGTCGTGGGCGTCGTCGAGGCAGTGGGCGGCGCCGCCGCGCACGCGGGCCCGAGAGCGCCCCCCAGCGCGAGCGTGACAGCGACAATGTGCACGCGGAACCTTGGGTGGGCCATGGCGATCCCCGGTGGTTGTGCGCGCCGCTCGGGCGCGAGAAGCACGCGTGGACTACGGCGTTCGACGCGCGTCCACCAGCGCGGCCGGCGACCACGACCGCCGCGCCCGACCAGGGAGCCCTGCATGACCGGCATGACCGAAGCGCAGATCAAGAAGCTCGCTCACCTCGCGCGCCTCGCGCTCACCGACGCCGAGGTCCGCGCGCTGGCGCCCGAGCTGGCCGGCATCATCCGTCACGTCGACGCGCTGGCCGCCGTCGACGTCGACGGCGTCGAGCCCATGACCCACGGCGCCCCGCTGCCGCTGTCGCCCGACGCTGCCGACCACGATGCCACGCGCCCGCCACGGGCCGCCGCGCTCGGCGACGCCGGCGCCCCGATCCTCGGCGCCGCGGCCGTTGCGGGCAGCGCCGCCGTCGAAGGCGACGGCAGCGTGCGCGTGCCGCGGGTCGTCGACTGAAGGCCCGGGGCGTGGACGACCGGGACTCGGGAGCCCACGCCGCCGGCAGCGCTCTGGGCTCCGCCAGCGCCCCTTCCCGAAACGTTCAGCGCGGGCGCAGCGCGCGCAGGTGCACCGAGGTGCGCTCGGTCAAGAGCGCGCGCGTCGAGCGCTCGGCGGCGGACCACGCCGGGCCGTCGTCGACGGGGCGACGGTCGGAGCGCGCCGACTGGAACGCGATCACGCCGGCAGCCAGGGCGACGGCAGGCAGCAGGCGCAGCAGCATGCGCCGCCCAGCCGGTGCCGGCAGGCCGGTGTCGTCGACGGCGACGCGAGAGCGGGGCTTCTTCCTGAGCTTGTGATCCATGCGGCGACTGTCGGCGCCGCGCGCGCCCAACGCCAGAAAACGGCCACCACCGGGTCCTTGCAGATCCGCCCTGCCCACCCCAGAACCACGCCATGCCCCTGCGCGACTACTCGTGCCGCTCGTGCGGCAAGTCCTTCGAAGCCCTCGTGAAGACCGGCGAGGACGCACCCTGCCCCGGCTGCGCGTCCCCCGACGTCGAGCGCAAGCTCGCGCTGTTCGCCCGCCCCGCCGGCAGCGACGACGGCGGCGCCGCCGACTTCGCCGGCTGCGGCACGTGCGGCGATCCGCGCGGCCCGGGCGCCTGTCGCCTCGACAACTGACGACCGTACCGGCGAGCGCGCCGACGCGCGACCGTCACGTCGCCGCACGTCGCCGCACGTCGCTGCACGTCGTCGCTAGGCCGACTCCTTTTTCAGCTTGCGGCCCATCAGCCCGATCACCTCGTCGCGCGGGTCGGTCCCCTCGAACAGCAGCCGGTGCACGGCGTCGGCGATGGGCATCTCGATGCCCTCGCGCGCCGACAGCGCCTTGACCGCCTTCGTGGTGTTCACGCCCTCGGCGACCTCTCCGAGGCCAGCGAGGATCTCGGCGAGCTTCCTGCCCTGCCCGAGCTGCAGGCCCACCGTGTAGTTGCGCGACGTCGGCGACGTGCAGGTGAGCACCAGGTCGCCCATGCCGGCGAGCCCGGCCAGCGTCTGCGGCTGCGCGCCGAGCTTCACCGCCAGCCGCCCGATCTCGGCGAGCCCGCGCGTGATCAACGCCGCCATCGTGTTCTGCCCGAAGCCGAGCCCCGCCGCCGCCCCCGACGCAATGGCGATCACGTTCTTCAGCGCGCCGCCGAGCTCGACGCCCTGCACGTCCGTCGTCGTGTAGGCGCGGAAGTAGTCCGTCGAGATGATCCGCTGCACGTGCGCCGCCACCGCCTCGTCGACGGCGGCGATGGTCACCGCCGTCGGCAGCCGCTTCGCCATCTCGATCGCGAAGCTCGGCCCCGACAGGTAGCAGAGCCGCTGCGCACAGTGCGCCGGCACCGACGCCTGCAGGATGTCGCTGACGAGGGCGAGGGTGCCGTTCTCGATGCCCTTGCTCGCGCTCATCACGTAGGCGCCGTCGTGCACGAACGGCGAGGCGTCGGCCCACACGCCCCGCACCGCCAGCGTCGGCACGCTCGAGACCACCAGGCCCGCGCCGGTGAGGCCCTCCTGCAGCGACGTCGTCGCCCGCAGCCCCGGCGGCAGGCGGATGTTCTTCAGGCGCCGCGGGTGGCGGTGCTCGGCGCGGATCGTGTCGACGACGACGGGGTCGCGCGCCCACAGCCGCACCTCGTGACCGCCCTCGGCCAGCACCTTCGCCAACGCCGTGCCGAACGACCCGGCGCCCATCACACAGACCGTCTCGCTCATGTCGTCACCCTTCGCGCCCGCGTCGACAGCGCCCGACGTCGACGCGGGCGACGGCGACGGCGCTTCGCTGCTAGCGTGCGACCATGGCTGGCCCCGTCCTGCACGGTCAAGCACGCGCAGCGGCGCTCGCGGGCGCTGCGCGTGCGCTGTCGGGCGGCGACGACGTCGACCTCGACGCGCTGCTGCCGGCGTGGCGCGCGCTGTCGCCCGCGTGCCACCCGCTCGCCGGCGCCGACGTCGTCGACGTACCGAGCCTCGTCGACGTGCTCGCGCGCCGGCCGGGCCTGCTGTCCACCGCGGGCGCGCCGGGCCTCGTCGACGTCGTCGACGACGATCCGCGCGGCGGCCCCCCCGACCGCGCCGCGGCCCGCGCCCTCGCCGACGCGCTCGTCGTGCGGCTCGAGGGGCGCAAGATCGCGCACGGCCTGCCGGCGCCGCCCGCCGCGCTGCGCGCCGCCTTCTCCGACCCCGACACCGCCCGCGCCGCCCTCGCCGCCGTGCGCGACCTGCCCGCCGTCGCCCTAGCGATGCCGCCGCCGCCGCGCGGCGTCGACGCCCTCGCCATCGCCGTCGCGACGCACAAGGCCGCCGGCCACCCGATCCACGTCGTCGTGGGCCCCGCGGTGCGCCGCCTGCTCGACCTGTTGTCGCCCTATTGCCGCCGGCTGCGAGTCGACCTCGCCCTCGCCGGTCGCCCCCCCGGCGGCGTCCCCGACGACGACGACGTCTACCGCGGCCTCGATCGCCTGCTGCGCGAGGCCACGGACACCGTCGCCGAGCGCCGCGCCCACGACGCCGCCGAGGGCCTCGTCGACGACGACGTCGGCTTCGTCATCGACGGCGCCCGCCTCGTCGAGGACCTCGTCGACCGCCGGGCGCGCGGCCTCGTGCCCGCGCTCAAGCGGGCCCGTGTCGTTGTCGTCGGCGTCGTCGACGGCGGCGCGCTCGCGGGCCTCGACCTCGTCCCTGCGTCGACGCAGGCGCTCGTCGACGTGCGCCCCCACGACGACGGGGCGCCGCCGCCCGGCGCCCTCGTCGACGCCGCCACCGGCGCGGTGCTGCCCCTCGCCGGCGACGGCCCGCCGTCGCTGTCGCTGCCGTGGCGCGGGCTGGCCACCCACGACAGCGCCGTCGCTGACGAGGGCGGGTTCGCGACCCTGCAGGCGCTGTGGCGCCGCCGCGTCGACGAGCCGCGCTGGCCGGCGCCCGGCGTGGTCTTCGGCGACGAGCCGACGCGCGGGGCGCTGCAGGCGCTGGCGGCGCTGGTGCCGGCCGGAACACGACGAGGCGCGCCATGAGCGCTCGCCACGACCAGGCGATGCCCGCCGTCGTCCGCGGCGCCCGGGGACCGGCGCTGGTCGAGCGCCCGGCCCCCCGCCCGCCGCCGGGCTGGGGGCGGCTGCGCGTCAAGGTGGCCGGCGTGTGCCGCACCGACGTCGCCGCGGCGCGCGGGCTGCTGCGCGTGGACGACGGCCGCGTGCTCGGCCACGAGCTGGTGGGCAGGGTCGACGTCGTGGACGACGACGTCGACGGCGCCCTGCGCGGGCTGCGCGCCACCGTCGACCCGCGGCTCGGCGAGGGCCGCTTCCTCGGGCTGCAGGACGACGGCGCCTTCGCCGGCTTCGTCCGTGTTCCCGTCGGCGCGCTGGTCGCGGTGCCACCAGCGCTGTCGGCGCGGCAGGCGGCCTTCGTCGAGCCGGTGGCCGCTGCGCTCGCCGTGCGGGTGGCGGGCCTGACGGTCGGCGCGCGCGCGGGCCTGACCGGCGGCGGGCTCATCGCGGCGTTGACCGAGCGGGTGCTCGCCGCCGACGGCGTCGTCATCGTCCGCGCCGGCGACGCGGCGGCGCCCGATCTCGGCGGCGCGGCCACCAGCCTCGACGCCGTCGAGCACACCGCGGCGTGCGGGCTGCCGTCGCTGTCGTCGCTGCGGCGCGGCGCGCGCGTCGTCGTCAAGGCGCCCCGCGCAGCCGGTGCCCGTCGACCTGCGCGCGATCACCGAGCGCGAGCTCGTGCTCGTCGGCGCCGCCTGGGCTCCTTCGCCGACGCGGTGGCGCTGCTGTCGTCGGGGGCTCGGGCTTCGACCAGCTGACGATCAGCAGCGCGTCGCACCCCTGCCGGGCGGCTCCCACGAGCAGCTCGTGGCCGCGGTGCAGCGGCGAGAACTTACCAACGACGAGTCCCTGGCGAGGCACGCGAGGGGCTCCTCAGACATTCCTCAGGGCCGCTGTCGTCGCCGACGTCACCACAGCGGCGGCAGGGGCGGCGGCGACCAGGGGCGCGACGAGCGCGATCATGCGGGAGCTCCGGGCCGTGACGAGGACAAGGCCGCGCCGACGCTAGCGGAGCCGCGCGCGGGGCGCGACGACGACGACAGCGGCGCCTCGCGCGCAGACACCGCCCCGGCGGGGCTGCGCCCGCCGTCGGCCGCGCCGATCTCCGCTCAGCGCCGCCGCAGCACCCCCGCCCACGCGCCGTCGACGACGACGCGGACGTCACCCCACACCGCGGCGGCGGCGGGCAGCACGGCGGGCAGCGCGCCGTCGACGACGACGCGGCCCGCGCGCAGGCCGAGCAGCCGGCCGCCCAGCGCCAGCGCGGTGGCCACATCGTGGACGCTGACGACGACCGCGACCCCGCGCTCGGCGCGCCTTCGCAGCGCGCCGGTCACGACGTCGGTGGCGGCGGCGTCGAGGCCAGCGAACGGCTCGTCGAGCACCACGACGGCCGCGCCGTCGTCGACGAGCGCGCGGGCGATGGCCGCGCGCCGCCGCTCGCCGCCCGACCCGCGGTCCACGCGCCGCGACAACAGCGGCTGCAGCCCGAGCTCGACGGCGATGGCGTCGACGGCGGCGCGGGCCTCGTCGTCGAACAGCGCGTCGAGGCCGCGGCGGGGCACCAGGCCGCGCGCGATGCGCTCGGCTACCGTGACGTCGACGTGGACGTCGTCGAACTGACCGAGGCTGGCGACGAGCTGCGCGCGCCGGCGCGGCGACAGCGACGCCAGCGCGACGTCGTCGATGGCGACGCCGCCGCGGGCGGGAGACAGCACGCCGGCGAGCACGTCGAGCAGCGTGCTCTTGCCGGCGCCGTTGTCGCCGACGACGACGGTCATGCCCGGGGCGACGGTCAACGAGGGCACCGTCAGGCGCCCGTCGACGACGACGTCGGTCAACGACAGCGTGGTCATCGGCGGCCCTCGCGCCACAACAGCCACGCGAAGCCCGGCGCGCCGAGCAGCGCGCACAGCGCGCCCACCGGCGGCTCGCTGCCGAGCACGACGAAGGCGCCGCGGGCGGCGGCGTCGACGGCGCACAGCGTGGCGCCGCCGAGCAGGGCGCTCGTGGCGATCAAGGCGCGCTCGTCGGCGACGCTGAGGCGGCGCAGCACGTGGGGCACCAGCAGGCCGACGAAGCCGACGACGCCGCTGGTGGCGACGGCGACGCCGACGAGCAGCGTGCAGGCGGCGATCACCGCCGTGCCCGCGCGGGCGACGTCGACGCCCAGGCGCCGCGCCTCGTCCTCGCCGTCGCGCAGCAGGCGCAGCGCGCCGGCGTGGCGCACGAGCACGAGCACGCCCACGACGGTGGCCACGGCGGCGACG
>VGSZ01000020.1 GCA_016874845.1 Deltaproteobacteria bacterium | reverse complement strand
TCGAAGCGCGCCTCGCCGTCGGTGCGGGGCAACGGGATCGTGGCGCTCGCCGGATGCACGTTGCGGATACCCTCTTGCAGGCGCTGCAGGCCCTGGTGCTCGCCCGCTGCGCTCCCCGGCAACGAGGCGGCGTCCGGCAGAGCGAGCAACGTCGGCGGCTTGCCGATCCACGCCTCGCGCGTCCCACCGTGCAGCGCCGCGAACGCCTCGTTGACGAAGACGGTCTCGCGCGCGGTGCCCCGCAGCGCGATGAGCTCGATGCCCACCTGTGCCGAGTCGACGGCGGCGCTCAGCAGCCGCAGCCGCGTGTCGGCGGCGTGACGCTCGAGCGCGACCCGCACCGTCGCTGCCAGCGTGTTGTCGTCGAAGGGCTTCAGCAGGTAGCCATAGGGCGAGACTTCGGCGGCGCGGCCGACGGTGTCGCTGTCGGCGAACGCGTTGATGAAGATGACCGGGACGTCGCTGACCTTGCCAAGCTCGCGCGCGGTCTGGATGCCGTCGGCGGGACCGCGGATGAAGATGTCCATCAACACGAGGTCGGGGCGCGTGGCCTGAAAGACCTCGAAGGCCTCGACGCAGTTGTCGGCGGTGCCGACGACCTCGAAGCCCATGCGGGTGACGCGCCGCTCGAGGTCGAGGGCGATCAACGCCTCGTCCTCGACGATCAGGACCCGCCGCCGCGGCGGCGACGCCCGCCCGGTGCCGCCCGAGGACTGCGCCCCCCCCCCGGCCGACGACGACCCGAACGGCGGCGACGACGACGTCGCGACGGCCTCCATGGTGCCGGGGGCCGCCGAGGTCTTGTCGGAAGCAGGAGCGAGAGCGGAGAGAACGTCGTCGAGCATCGTCGCGTCACCACAGGCAGGGGCCCCGCGTCGACGGCGACGACGGGACCGCGCGTGGCGGTCGGGTAGCACGCGGCGACGTGCCCGCCCAACTGCCGCTCCGACCGCGACACGGTTGCGCGGGCGCACGCCGACGCGGAGCACGGCGCCACGTCATCATCGATCACATCGCCACCTGTGCCGTCGCGGCGTCACCGGCCCTCACCCGCGGCTTCGCCGCCGCCCGCTCCCGATCGTGGGTATGGGCTTGCTCTCGCCCAGCCGGACGTCAGGGCGAGGTGCTGTGGAGCGCGCACGTCACGCCTCCCTCCTCCCAGAATCGGGAAAAGGGGCCAGGGGATGAGGGTCCGGCGCGCCCGGGCGCCGTTCAGCCGCCGTCGCCGCCCCTCACCTCGACGACACAGCGGCGATCGTGCAGCCACAGCTGGTCGTCGTCGGCCACCGCCATGACGCGACGCCGCGCGTCCAGCTCGACCACCGCCCCGTCGGCGCGCTTGACCCGGGTGCCATTGGTCGACCCGGTATCGACGACGTAGAGCCGGTCGCGCCTGGCGACCACCAACGCGTGCACCCGGCTGATGCCGAGGTCGGCCGCGGTCTCGGCGTGGCCGGCGCAGCGCTCGTACCGGCCGAGCAGCAGGCCGTCGTGCAGCTGGTCCCACGTGTTCGGCACGACGAACGGCGGCGCCGGTGTGTCGTCGACGTCTCTTCCCTGGGGCGGCAGCGCGGCCGCGCGCGCCGGCGTGCACACGATGCTGCTGCGCGCCACGGTCTTCGTCTGCCAGTCGGGCGTCAGCCGCTCACGGGGAGGAGGCGACAGCCGCTCGGGCAACAAACGCACGACGACGGCGTCGGCGGGCTGCCGGGCGGCGCCCTGCCCGGCCGACGGCTCCGCCGGCGCGTCGCGAGCGGCGGCGGCCGCCATCTCGTCGTGCCACGTCAGCACCGCGGCCAGACTGCCGCCGGCCAGCGCGTCGTCGCGGGTCCGCCGCACCGGCGGGCCCTCGGTCGACAAGCGCCGCAGGAGCGCGTCGACGCCGTCGGGGAACAGCGGCGCGCGCGCCGCTGCGGGCACGATCACGACGTCGGCAGCGCCCACACCGACGCGCAGCGGCCCCATGCTCTCCAGGTGAGCCGCCGCGCCGCCGCCCACGACGCCGAGGCCGACGTCGGTGTTCAGATCGATGACCTCGATGCGCGGCGGCTCCCCGGGGGCGGTGGGCCAGGCGAGCAGCACCGCGTGCCGCAGCGACGCCCCCGGCCACGGCGGCGTATCGACCTCGGAGTGACGCCCCAGCACCAGCGCCACCGGCTCCGTCGCGCCGGCGCCGAAGAAGAGCACCCGCGAGAAGACCTCGTGGCCGCCGCCGGGCAGCGGCCACCGGGCGACGACGGCCACCGCCGCCTGAGGCAGCGCCGTCGCCCGCTCGCGGCCCACGCGGGCGCAGGCGACGGCAAACGCGTCGTCGCTGCGGTCGGACGGCGCCGACGACGGTGCGGGCGACGCTGCGGACGACGATGACGGGCGACCGAGCGCGGGGAAGAGCTCCAGGCGGTGCGGAATCCTCGTGCGCTCGTTGCTCAGGGTGAGACGGGTCGGCATGGGAACCTCCTTGGGTGCACCCCTGCTGAAGCACCCGTCGTGCCACCAGCCGCCGGGAGCCTTGGCCGCCTCCGGATGCCGCGGGGCGCCCGCGACGACGGCGGCGGGCGTCGTTGCCTGGCAGATTTGCCGAGCAGCGCCGGGCAGCGCCGGGCAGCGCCGCAATGCAGGGGCAGGAGCGGCGGGCTACCGCGGGCCGCGTAGGAATCCGACGATCGGCAAGTTCATCCGTGGCCGCGCCAGCTTCCGCACCGCCTACACGGTGCACCTCGACGTGCCCCACGTGATCGTCTGCGGTCATTACGGCTGCGGCGGCGTCAAGGCCGTGCTCGACCCAAGGCGGGCAAGACCCTGCTGCCCCACGCCGACGAGACGCCGTCCTTGGTCGAGTGGCTCGGTGACGTCGGCCCGGGGCTGGCACCGCGCCCCGGGCTCGGCGACGACGCCCGCTGGTGCGCTGCCGTCGAGCACAGCGTGCTCGAGCAGATGGCCCACCTGACCAGCTTCGGGGCACGCGGCGGCGGCACGAAAAGAGCACAGCGCGTGCCATGCCGACGTCGCGTCGGTGCGCTATGCCCGCGCTCGCGGCCCGCGCCTCGTGGGCCAAGGTCCCCCACGCGCGCCCGAGAGCGCGCGACGCGGTCGACGAAAGGCCTCCGATGTCGGTGCTAGACGAGCTCGTGACCCTGCTGTCGCTCGAGAAGATCGAGGAGAACCTGTTTCGCGGCCAGAGCCAGGACCTCGGTTGGGGTCAGGTCTTCGGCGGGCAGGTGCTCGGTCAGGCGCTGTCGGCGGCCGCACAGACGGTGCCTGCGAACGACGACGGCACCGCCCGGCCCGTGCACTCGCTGCAGGCATACTTCCTGCGGCCGGGCGACGCGAAGCACCCGATCGTCTACGACGTCGACCGCATCCGCGACGGCGCCAGCTTCACCACCCGCCGCGTCGTCGCGATTCAATTCGGGCGGCCGATCTTTCAATGCGCGGCGTCGTTCCAATCCGTCGAGGACGGCTTCGAGCACGCCGACGACATGCCATCGACGACAGGGCCGGATGGCCTGCTCTCGGAGCGCGACGAGTGGCTGAAGCACGCCGCCCGCCTGCCCGAGCCGGTGCGCACGATGGCCACCGCCGAGCGCCCCATCGAGCTGCGCGCCGTCGACCCCGTCGACCCCTTCCACCCCGAAAAGAAGGGCGTCGACCACGCGGTGTGGATGCGGGCGTCGGGGCGCCTGCCCGACGACGACGCGCTGCACCGGTACCTGCTCGCCTACTGCTCCGACTTCGGCTTCGTGCCAACAACGCTGCGACCCCACGGGGTCACGTGGGTGACGCCGACCAT
The DNA here is from genome assembly GCA_016874845.1 of Deltaproteobacteria bacterium. Classification (GTDB taxonomy): domain Bacteria; phylum Myxococcota; class UBA727; order UBA727; family VGSZ01; genus VGSZ01. The sequence continues at coordinate 31,973 of VGSZ01000020.1, read as the reverse complement.
CAAGATCGCGAGCATCGACCACTGCATGTGGTTCCACCGGCCCTTCCGCATGGACGACTGGCTGCTGCACGTCATGCACAGCCCGTCGGCGTCGGGGGCGCGCGGCTTCGTGCGCGGCAGCATCTACGCCCGCGACGGCACGCTGGTGGCGTCGACGGCGCAAGAGGGCCTGATTCGTCGTCGCTCGTAACGCCGGCGACGGACGTCCGCAGCGCGCTTGTCGGGCGTCGTCTGCGGGCCTACGCTATGGGCGAGGTCTCCATGGGGGCGACCTGGTTTCGACGAGGGAAGGAAGCGCCGGACAGCACGCCGCGGATCTCGATCCCCGCGTCAAAACGATCGGGAACACAAGAAAAGCCAACGACAACGTTGAGCTCGCTCTCGCTGCCTGAAGAAGGTTAGCGAAGCGCACCGGCCCCAGGTCTGCTCCTGCGAGGGGATCCCGGTGAACCCGATGGAGCTGGTTTGCGCCTGACCCAGCCCGAGGCGTGAACGAGACACAGGGCGGGGACTCGACGACGGAGTGTGTCCGTGGACGCCGTCGCCGAGTACAAAGCACGGACTAAGCGTGTAGCGGTACGTCGTGGACATCTTTCGGACGTGGGTTCGATCCCCACCGCCTCCACCACCGAAAAAGACTCCGGCGGCCTTCGGGCCGCCGGAGTCTTTTTCGGTGGTCGGCCGTAGCCGCCGTGGGTGGGCGGGCCTGCTCGCGTGGCGCTTCTTTTCGTTGTGTCGGCGTCGTGGCTTTGCGGGGGCGGCGGCAGGGTCCCCTCCGTCGACCACGTCGACGAAGGGGACGACGGCCGGGTGCATTTCGCCCAGGGGCTTCGCCCCTTCGACCCCGCGCAGGGACGCGTCGCTCCCCCGCGACCCCCTCGCCGGTACTCTTCTGGGACGGGGCACTCAGGGCGACGGCAGGCGCTCGCCGAGCCCGCCGGTGCCCACGCCCAGCGCCACCATGCCGACGCTGACCTCGTGGAGCGGCAGCGTCTCGAGCACGGTCCACAGCGCGGCGCTCGCGCGCTGGATGCGCGCGGCGTCGGGGGCCCGCTGCGCCACGTCCTCGCGGTAGTCCATCACCGCGACGTGGGCGACGAAGCGCGCCCGTGGGTGCGTGCCGGCGTGGGTCAGCCACACGGCGCCGGGCGCGGTCTCGCCGCCCCGCGCGGCCAGCGCGTCGTGGATGACCCCCTGAAAGCCGGCGCCGCACGCCCTGCGGATCGCCGCCGAGACACCGGTGCCCAGCTGCCCGATGGTGTTCGACGCGTTCACCAGCACGTCGATGTCGCCGTCGGTGACGCTGCCCTGCTGCACCTCGATCTCCGTCGCCTTCGCGGTCATCGTGTCCTCCGGGTGTTGTCGTTGTCTCGTCGACCACACGCTCAGGCGCCGGCGCCGGCGCGCCGGTACATGACGTCGGAGCGCAGCACGGTCTTTTCGCCCGCGGAGACGACAGCGCCTTCGTGCCGCACGTAGTGGTCGAAGACGAACAGCGCGCCCGGCAGCACGTGCCGCCCCTTCGCCGGATGGTCGGCCCGTCGGTACAGCGCGACGTGCAACGCGCCGCCGAGCAACGTCGGCGCGACGACGTCGACGGCCACCGACGGCCGCGGGAACGCCGTCAGGTCGTACGCGCGCAGGAACGCCGCCTCGTCAGCATCGACGGCCGGCGCGGTCGACGCGGTCGCCGAGGACGACCCCACAGCCGGCGACGCCGTCTTCGGCGCCGTCTTCGTTGTCGTCTTCGGCGCCGTCTCCCGTGCCGACTTCTTCTTTTGCCTCGTGGTCGTGGCGGTCGAGCTCGATGCAGCACGCATCTATGCACCCTGCAGATGAGTCAAGTCGCAGCCGGCAGGATGCGGACGACGATGCGGACGACGATGCGGATGACGATGCGGATGACGATGCGGATGACGATGCGGATGACGATGCGGATGACGGTGGCGTTGACGACGCCGTTGACGACCAGGGCGCGAAGCGATCCGGTACGGTCATGTCCAACCGCATCGACGGCCGTACGGCCACCGACCTTCGCCCCGTCGCCTTCCAGACGCGCTTCATCGCCCACCACCCCGGCTCGGTGCTGGTGTCGTTCGGCCAGACGAAGGTGCTGTGCTGCGCCACCGCCGAAGAGCGGGTGCCGCCCCACCGCAAGGGCAGCGGCGGCGGCTGGCTGACCGCCGAGTACTCGATGCTGCCGGCGTCGACACACGAGCGGAAGCAGCGCGACAGCAGCCGCGGCAAGCAGGACGGCCGCTCCGTCGAGATCCAGCGCCTGATCGGGCGCGCGCTACGAAACGTGGTCGACATCGACAAGATCGGCGAGCGCCAGATCAACGTCGACTGCGACGTCCTGCAGGCCGACGGCGGCACGCGCACCGCCGCGATCACCGGCAGCTTCGTCGCCGTCGCCTTGTGCCTGCACGACCTGCAGCAGAAGAAGCTGCCGATGAAGGCGAAGACCGTGAAGGACGCGCTGACCGCGCAGGTGGCCGCGGTGTCCATCGGCATCCACGGCGGCGCGGTGTTCACCGACCTCTGCTACGCCGAAGACAGCAAGGCCGAGACCGACCTGAACCTCGTGGCCCGCTCCGACGGCGGCATCGTCGAGGTGCAGGGCACCGCCGAGGGCGCGCCGATGTCGCGCAAGGAGCTCGACGCCCTCGTCGATCAGGGGCTCGTCGCCATCGACCGCCTGTGCGCGCTGCAGCGCGAGGCGCTCGCCGGCCTCTGGTGAGGACGACGACGACGGAGATCGGACGATGACGACCTACCTGCTCGCCAGCGGCAACGCGAAGAAAGCGCGCGAGCTCGCCGAGCTCGTGCGCGCGCTGCACGGCGACGGCCACCGTGTGCTGACGCTGAAGGACGCCGGCCTCGACGGCGTCGACGTCGTCGAGGACGCCCCCGACTTCGCCGGCAACGCGGCGAAGAAGGCGCGCGGTTATCTGGCCGCGTGGCGCGCGCTGCCCACGTCGACGCGCGCCGCCGTCGACGTCGTCGTCGCCGACGACTCGGGCCTGTGCGTCGACGCCCTCGACGGCCACCCGGGCGTGCGCTCGGCGCGCTGGTCGGGCGACTGCGGCTACGCCCCCGCCGGGCTGTCTGTCGACGAGGCGAACAACCAACTGCTGCTGGCGCTGCTTGCGCCGGTGCCGTCGTCGCGCCGCACGGCGCGCTTCGTCGCCGCGGTGCACGCCATCGACGTAGCCAGCGGCGTCGAGCGCGCCGCCAGCGGCAGCGTGCGTGGGCTCATCGCCCGCGACCCGAGCGGCGCCGGCGGCTTCGGCTACGACCCGCTGTTTGTCGTCGACGACGGCGGCGACGGCGGCGGCGACGACGTGCGCGGTCGGCGCATGGCCGAGCTGACCGCCGAGCAGAAGCACGCGATCTCGCACCGCGGCCGCGCGCTGCGGTCGCTGTGGGCAAACCCCACGGCCTGAACGAGCGGGGCCTTCGCGGTCGTCGTCGCGGCGTCCACCGCGCAGCGACGACGACGCAGCGGTCACGGCGCAGCGGCTACGGTGCGGCGCTCACTGCAGGCGGTGCTCGAGGGTGACGGCGACGTCGTCGCCCGGCGTCTTGCGGCGCACGAGGCCGGCCTCGAAGAAGCCGTCGGGCATCGGCAGCGGGTCGCACCGCTCGACCAGCTGCACGTCGTCGAGCCACAGCTCGGTGTCGCCCATCGTCGAAGGGTGCAGGCCGGCGTAGGGCATCGTCGCGTTGGCCCGCAGCCCGCCGTCGGGCGCAAAGACGACGGGGGGCAGATCGACGACCGTCTCGTGCCAGGCGCCGTCCTCGGGGGTTGGTGAACTCGACCTCGACGCTGCGCAGCAGGGTGGAGTCCGGGTCCTCCGACGGGTTGGTGTCGTCGCAGTGATCGCAGCCTGCGGTGAAAACGGCCGATGGCCGTTTTCGCCGAGGGCTGCGTTCCTGGGCGGGAGGCACCGTCGGGCTTTGCTCGGCGGTGGGAGGGCCTGGCAACAGACCCTCCAGAGAAGCAACGGGCTGTGGTGAAACGCCAAGGGCGTCTACACCACAGCCGGACAGACGTCGGACGTGAAGCGCGTCGGCCCGTCGCCGCGGTGCTGCACGACCAGGCGCAGCGAGCACGTCGCTGGGCCGTCGGCGGGCTCGGTGCCGCTTCGGTACCGGCGGTGCTCCTGCCGGATGGCGCGGGCCACGGGGCGCAGCCGGACACGTTCGGTGCTCGACGCCCGGCGGGCGAGGCGCAGCGCGCGCGACCCCAGCGAAGCAGGTCGCAGCCGAACAGCACCGCGTCGAGCCCCTACCCGCGCGAGCGCACGAGGCCCAAGGGTGGCAACGAGGCGGCGGTGGCGAAGGGCGCACGCCGCGGCAGGGCAACCGCGGCGCCCGGCCGGAACACCGCGGGGGACACCGCGGGAGACACCGCGGGGCACACCGCGGGGGACACCGCGCGGGCCTGGGCTGTCCTCAGGGCCGAGCACCACCGGCTCGGGCAGAAAGCCCTCGGCACGACGAAGAGCGCGGGCTCGACGAAGCCGTCGAGGGCGAGCACACCGTCGTCGTCGGTGGTGGGCGCGGCGTCGCCCACCGCGACGGACGCGCCGACCACGGGCACGCCGTCCTCGTCGACGACGCGGAGCGACAGGCCGAAGACCTTCGGCGGGTGTTCATCATCCAATGATTTCACGGTGTCGCGCTGTACCCGACGGCGCCCGATGCTGGCTTCGGCCGACGCGTCACGGGGTCTCGTCGGCGGCCGAGAAGATGCTGTCGCGCGCGCGCGCCGCGGCAGCGCGCACCTTCGCGTCGCCATGCGTCGCGGCGATCTGGCGCAGCCGCGTAAACGCCGTGTCGTCGCGCCGACGCGCGAGCTGCTCGACGATGCGCAGCGCGCGCGCTGGCGTGCGCAGCGCCGCGTCGATCAGCGCCGCGCGGTCGACGCGGTCGTCGAACAGCGCGCGCTCGACGACGACGTCGCCGGCCTCGCCCGCCGCACCGGCGACGGCCACCAGCGCCGCCCGCGCGGCGGCGTCGTTCTGGGCCAGTACCCGGTCCACCGTCACCGGCAATTCCGCTGGCGACGCCGACGCCAGCTCCTGCCGCCACTGGTCGGCGGTCGGCGGCGGCGGCGGTGGCGGTGGCTTCGCGGTGTCGGCCGACAGCGCGGGCACCGGCGTGGGCACCGGCACCTCGACCGTCACCACCCGCTCGACGACGCGCTCCTGCACCCGCGGCTCGGCGGTGCGCCGCCCGACCACCACCCCACCCGCGACGGCGGCGACGACGAGCCCCAGGCCGACGACGACGGCGACCACGGCGCCGGTCGAGCGCCCCTCGCGCACGGGCACGCTCGGCGCAGCAAGGGCCGGCCCGGTCGCCGACGACGACGGAGCCGCCGACGACGCTGGCGAAGGAGCCGACCCCGCGACGACCGGCGGTGCCGCCGGCGGCACCGCGCCGCGAGCGAGCGCGCCGGCGATGTCGTCGAGCGCGGCGGCCACCACCGCCAGATCGTCGGGGCGCGCGGCCGGATCTTTCGCAAGCAACGACGACACCAGCGCCCGCGTCGCCGGCGACGTCGCCGGCGCCAGTGCGCCGAGGTCGGGCAGCGGGTCGCGCACGACGCGGGCGAGGATGTCGAGGTCGGCGGCGGCGTCGTCGCCGCCGCCGGCAAACGGGGGCCGCCCCACGAGCAGCCACCACAGCGTGGCCCCCAGCGACCACGCGTCGGAGCGCGCGTCGACGGCGCCGCCGCGGGCCTGCTCGGGCGACATGAAGTGCGGCGTGCCGACGACCACGCCGGCGCGGGTCGTGAAGCCGCCGCTGCCGCCGTCGACGAACGCGACGCCGAAGTCGACGATCTTCACGTTCGCCTCGCCGTCGACGAGCAGGTTGTCGGGCTTGACGTCGCGGTGCACGACGCCGACGGCGTGCACCGCGGCGAGCCCGCGCGCCACCTGCGCCAGCAGCGCCACCGCCGTCTCCTCGTCGATGGGGCCGCCGCCGCACAGCGCCGTCAGCGAGTCGCCCTCGATGTAGTCGAGGGCCATCCACGCCACGCCGTCGTCGTCGCCCGACGCCAGCACGCGCACGACGCCCGGGTGCTCGACGCGCGCCAGCGCCCGCGCCTCGCGCAGGAAGCGGGCGCGCGCCTCGTCGTCGGCGTCGGCGCGCGCGAGCACCTTCAGCGCCACCGCGCGCTGCAGCGTCTCGTCGTGCGCGAGCACCACCTGCCCCATGCCGCCGCGGGCGATGGGCCGCTGCACGATGTAGCCGCCGATGCGCACGCCGGCCGGCGGCCACGCCTGCCCCGCGGGCGTCGTCGACGACAGCGCGGCGGGCGGCGGCGCCCCCTTGGGCGCGGTGGACACGGGGGCGGACGCGAGCGGCACGAAGTCGAGCGTAGCGCAGCCCGCGGCGCCAGCGCGTCAGCGGCCGACGACGTCGGCGTCGACGGCGGCGCGGGTGTCTTCGTCGGCGGCCAGCACGAACAGGCGCACCGGGGCGTCGTTGTCGAGGCCGACGCCGCGCAGCGTGACGGTGCGCGCCGCGTGGTCGACGACGACATCGTCGGCGACGGCGGCGGCGTCCACCGTGCCCCCCGCCTCGACGGCGAACACCGCGCGCGACGACGCGACGCGCAGGTCGTCGGGCACGCGCACGACCACGTCGGTCGCTTGCGAGCCGAGGACCCAGTGGGGCGGCGGGATCAAGCCCGTGCCCTGGGCGGCGGCGCAGGCGGCGTCGGTGACGGTGGACGCGGCGAACAGGTTGATGACCGGCACGACCAGGGCGCGCGGGCTGCGCAGCGCCTCGACCAGCACGCGGTCGGCGCCGGCGCTGGCGGCGGCGAGGCCGGTGACGTCGGCGGTGACCAGCAGGCGCCGGATGCCGCGGATGGCGTGGTTTGCAGCGGCGATGGCCTGCCAGCGAGCGGGCGCGCGCGCGGCCTCCTCGGCGTCGGTCTGGAACCACATCAGGCCACGGCCGCCGGCGGCGACGACCATCATGGCCTGCACGAGGAGCTCCTGCGGGTCGGGCTGGAAGACGCGCTCGCCGAGGAGGGTGCTCTTGTTCCATTCGTCGAACAGGCCCTGCGCGTACATCCACGTCGGCCAGGGCGCGTGGTTGTCGCGAGTGTTGCGCAGGTAGTCGTAGGGCGCGCGCAGCGGCGGGCTCGTACCCCACGGCGTGATGTGCGGGGCGCAGGCAGCGGCGTAGAAGTCGATGCCCTGCACGTCGGTCATGCCCGCGAAGGCGCCGACGTTCCGGTTGGTCTTGGCGCCGTTGTAGACGGGCACGCCGCCGACGACTCGTCGGGCGACGACGGTGACTCCGACGGCACATCGACGCACCCGGCTCCGCCGACGAAGAAGACGGCGACGCAGGCCCACGGGTGGGTCGATGTTGCTCTGCCGCGCCGCATGTCCGCTCACCTCCGGAGGCGCCGGTGCCCGGGCGCTCTCCGCGGAGAGGGGTGACACGATTCATCAGCAGTAGAAAGCGCGACTCCTCACTTCTACGATCATCACCCGACGCCCGGGCGACCGGCGGATGGCCCTCACGGTGAGCGTGCCGCGTGACCGGCCGCCGGGACTCCGGCGCGCTCCTCGCGCGCCGCGCGCGGCTCGCCCACGAGGATGGTGAGCCGCAGCGGCGTGAACGGCACCGCCGCGCGCTGCACGACGAAGCCGTAGTCGTCGTCATCGAGCCCGGCGGTCAGCGCCGCGAGCTCGTCGTCGCCGTAGGCGCGCAAGCAGCTCATCATCCCGTCCCACCACACGGCCGCGGGGATGACCGGCACGCCCCACGTCAGCGCGAGCCGCGCCGGCGACAAAGGCCGCTGCAGCGGCGCGAGCAGCAGAGCGGCCAGCGGGGTCCCACACAGGAAGGCGAACGTCGACGGCCGGCGATCGACGACCTCGACGACGACCAGCGGCTGACGCTTGCGGGCGGCGTCGGCGAGCACGCGGCGCGCGGCGTTGGGGCGCAGGTGGTGCAGCGCGTTGAACATCGTCCGCACGCCGACGAGGCCGTCGGGCACGTCGGTGGCGTCGACGGGGTGCAGCACCGCGGTGACGGTGCCCTGCCCGCGCGCGCCGGCGGCGTCGAAGGCGCCGTGGTTCGGGTACAGGTCGGTCAACACGACGTCGACACCGACGCCGTCGTCGCGCAGCGCGCGCTGCAGCCGCAGCACCGGGCCGCCGCCGCCGCTGCACAGGTCGATGAGCCGCGGTGCCCCGTGGCGCGCGACGACGTCGCGCAGCGTCGGCGTGACGGCGTCATAGACGCGGAGCGTCTCGGCGGCGGTGTGCAGGAACGCCGTCAGGCCGTCGCGCACGACCACCGGGCACCAGGGCTGGTCCTCGAGCTCGGGAGCGTGAATGCGCGGCACGCCTCGAACGTAGCGGCCTCCCGCGGCGCCGTCATCGCCGACGAGCCCGCGGTGCCGCCATGCGCTTGACCGCCGCCGTCCACCGATCGACGCGGCGCCGTCGTGCCACGCCTTGGCCAGCGCCTCGCGATCGTCGGGGTGCGCCACGCGAATGAGCGCGGCCGCGCGCGCGCCGAGCGTCTTGCCGAACAAGTCAGCGGCGCCGTGCTCGGTGACGACGTAGTGCACGTGGGCGCGGGTGGTGACGACGCCGACCCCCGTCGTCAGCTGCGGCACCAGGCGCGACCTGCCGCTCCTCGTGCGGCTCGTGATGGCGAGGATGGGCTTGCCGCCCTCGGACAGCGCCGCGCCGCGCAGAAGATCCATCTGCCCGCCCACGCCCGAGATGACCCGCGGCCCGACGGAGTCGGCGCACACCTGACCGGTCAGGTCGAGCTCGACGGCGCTGTTGATGGCGCACACGCGCGGGTTGCGCGCGATGACGGTGGGGTTGTTCACATCGGTGATGTCGAGCCGCAGCACGTCGGGGTTGTCGTCGATGCAGTCGAACAGGCGCCGGGTGCCGGTGACGACGCCGCTGACGGTGCGGCCGCGGTGGATCTTCTTTTGCGAATTGTCGACGGCGCCCGACAGGATCAGATCGAGCGCGCCGTCGGACCACACCTCGGTGGGGATGCCGAGGTGCCGGTGCCCGTGCAGCGCGCGGCAGACGGCGTCGGGGATGGTGCCGATGCCCATCTGCAGCGTGGCGCCGTCCTCGATCAGGCGCGCGACGTTTCTGCCCACGGCGCCCTCTCTGGGAGTGGCGGGCGTGGGCGGTGACTCCGGCAGCGGCACGTCGACGTCGACGAAGGCGTCGACCTCGCTCAGGTGCACGACGCCGTCGCCGGGCACGCGCGGCATCTGCTTGTTGACCTGGGCAATCACGACGGCGGCGGAGTCGACGGCGGCGGAGTCGACGGCGGCCAGGGCGACGTCAACCGAGGTGCCGAGCGTGCAGTTGCCATGCTTGTCGGGCGGCGACACCGAGATGAGGGCGACGTCCAATGGTCGAAGCTTGTTGCGGACCAGCATCGGGAGCTCGGACAGGAAGCACGGCAGGTGGTCGACGCGGTCGCGGTCGAGGTGCTTGCGCACGCTCTCGCCGACGAAGAGGTTCACGACGCGAAAGTGGGCGGCGAATTCGGCGTCGGCGTAGCGGGCCTTGCCCGCCGTGTGCAGGTGCACCAGCTCGACGTCGCGCAGGCGGGCGGTGTCGTTCACGAGCGCGTTTAGCAGCACGCCGGGGGGCGCGGCGCCGCCGTGGACGAACACGCGCTGGCCGCTGCGGATCAAGGCGACAGCGTCCTGGGGCGACACGCGGGCGGCGGACTTTTGCGAGGCGACGATGCGTCCATGGGCGCTCCTGCGAGGGGCAGGTCGACCATCGAGGGTCGTTGTCGACGACGTCAATGCCGAGCGGGAAAACGCGCCGTGCGCTTCCGCCGCACGGGCGAAAGCGCACGCAAGCCGCGGCGCCCGTGACGCAGCGACAGCTACTACTTCTTGCCGCGCAGGTAGGCCTCGAGCCCCTTGCTGACCGACGTCAGGTTCGGCGTCAGCAGCGCGACGACGAATTTCTCGATGCCAGCGCCGACGGTGCCGGCCAGCAGCCTGGGCACGCCGGGCAGGCCCTTGACGTCGACCTCGAGGTCGCCGCGGATCTGCAGGACGCAGTGGTCGCCGTCGACGACGAAGCGGTTCTTGCCGCCGCACTTGATGCGGTCGGTGAAGAAGTGCGGGACGGTCTGCCATTCGCAGGTCCAGTCGGCCTCGTCCCACAGGGCCTTGTCGTCCCAGGCGAGCATCTCGGGCTTGATGATCGCCTGCGCCACCGTCGGCACATCGGCCTTGGCGCGCCAGACGTTCAGCTTGCGCGTGCGCGCGGCGACGCCGCCGGGCGCTGCCTCGGTCTCCTTGACCTCGATGGCGTTCACGTTCGGCAGGTGCGGAACCAGCGCGGGCAGCTCGTCGCGGTAGGCGCGGAACGCCACGTCACGGGGAAAGGCAATGCGAGCGTCGGCTTCGATCTTCATGGCGGTCGCGTACCACGACTCCGTAGGCGTTCACAGGCAGCCGGACGACCTCACGGGCGCTGGCGCGGCGGGCGCCGTCCCCGTGGGCGCGGTCTCCGTCGCCGTGGGCGCCGGAGCAGCCGGCGCCGGCGAAGCCAGCGGTGCGGCCGGTGGCGCGAGCAGCGCGTCGAGCTCGGCGCGGAACGCGGCATGGTCGGGGTGCAGCGCAAACGACCGTCCGAGCATCACTTCGGTCTCGCAGGTCGGCACCAACGCGCCGTCGCGGACGCGCAGAAACACCACCTGCTCGACGTGCCCGGCGGCCAGCGTCTTCTTCCAGGTGTCACGCCCGGGGTGGCTCGCGTGCCGCTGCAGCCAGCCGTCGAGGATGGCGCGGTCGGGGAGGCAGACGCCGCCAAGCTCGCCAAGGCGCCCAGCCTGCCCGGCGTCGCCCTTCAGCCACGACGTCACCCGCCCCTTGCGGTCGAGGGTGTTGTCGACGACCACGATGGCCTCGCTCGCCTTCTCCAGGTCGGCGGTGGACAGCTGCTCGCCAGCGCCGGCGCCGCGCACGACGAAGAAGGCGGCGCCCACGAGCGCCGCACGCATGAATCCCCAGACGGCCTGGCGTCCCATCGTCGTCGGCGGCGTCGTGGTCGTCGCCATCCGTTCAGGCGCGGATCGGCCGCGGAGCGGCGTCGGCGAGCTGCTTGGGACGCAGGATGTACAGGTCCTGACCCGACGAGTTCGTCCAGCACTTTCGGGCGGTGTCGTAGGTGAAGCTCTTCAGCCAGGCGCCACGGTCCATCTCGTAGGCGCCGTCGCTGTGGGCGCCCGTCGTCTTCATGTTGCCAGTGGCCTTGTCGAAGCCGGTGATCACCTCGGTGTGCGCCGTCGACTCGCCCTGGCCGGGGTAGTCGAGGACGAAGACGTCGCCGGGGCGGATCTGCTGCGGGTCGGTGATCCGGTCGAAGAACTTCGATTGCGCCGGCAGCTTCTCGGCGTTCATGTAGTGCTCGCTACCGTCTTGCATCTTGAAGGTCGGCATCTTCACGCCCGCGGCGGTCAGCGCGTCACCGACGAACTGGTTGCACTTGTTGTTGTTCTTCAGCCACGACGGCCGCGACTCGCCGGGCACGCGGTTGCTGGTCAGGTTGCGGTAGGGCGACGTTGGCGCCTTGTCCCACGCGTAGTTCGGCCCGTCGGCGGCGACGCGGTCGGCGGCGCCCTTGGCGATGCGCTCCGACGTGGACACCGAGACGTTGCTCTGCGGGGTCACGCCACCGGCGGGAGCTGACTCGCGCGGGCCGGCGGGCTTCAGGCTCTGGACCATGTTGCCCGCGCGGCCGGCGCTGCTGACCGAGGCGGCGTCGCCGTTGCGATCGAAGCCGTCGAGGATGCGCCAAGCCTGCTGCAGCGAGCTGCTTCCGCGGATGATGCCGTCGCCGTTGGTGTCGAGCGCCTTCAGGCGCGACAGCGCGGTAGGATCGAGGCTCGCGGCGTTGCTGCCGTTCAGGTCGATGCCATTTTGGAAGGTCTGCAGGAACTGCTGGCGGGTGATGGTCGACATGCAGTCCACTATCGGCCGATCGCCTGATCTGGCGCGTGGGGCAGCGGCCCTGGCCCGCGGCGGGACGCCTTCCTGCAGCCCGACCGCATTGCAGCGCGGCGGTGCTGTGGCATGGGCCCCCCATGACCGATCCGACCGTCGTCGACCCCGCTGCCCCGGGCTTCTTCGCGCGGCTCGCGCTGGCGCTGCGCGTGCTGTTCGACGCGGTGCTGGCCCGCAAGCTGCTGCTGCCCGAGCCCCGCGCGCTGCCGCCCGTCGAGAGGATCGTCGAGAAGCCCGTCGAGGTCGAAAAGATCGTCGAGCGCGTGGTCGAGAAGGTCGTCGAGAAGCCCGTCGAGGTCGAAAAGATCGTCGAGCGCGTGGTCGAGAAGACCGTCGAGAAGGTCGTCGAGAAGGTCGTCGAGAAGACCCGCCCACCTGAAGAGGGCGCGCTGCACCTGCTGTCGATCCTGCAGCGCGACGGACGCCTCCTCGACTTCCTTGGCGAGGAGCTGACGGGTCTGAAGGACGCCGAGATCGGCGCCGCGGTGCGCCTCGTGCATCAGGGCTGCAAGAAGGCGCTGGCGACCTACGTCGTGCTGAAGCCCGTGCACACCGAGCCCGAAGGCACCGTGATCGTCGTCGACAAGGGCTTCGACGCCCACGCGCTGCGACTGGCGGGAAACGTGAAGGGCGAGCCGCCCTACAAGGGCACGCTGGCCCACGCCGGCTGGCGCGCCGTCGAGGTCAAGCTGCCCGAGCGCCCCGCGTTCGTCGACGCCCGCGTCATCGCCCCTGCCGAAGTCGAGGTCCGCTGAAGCCATGTCGACATCCACCACCGCCCGCTTCGCCCTTGGCATCGACCTCGGCACCACCAACACCGCGCTCGGCTTCGTCGCCCTCGATGACGAAGCGGCCAGCCCCGCCGCCCTGCCCCTGCCGCAGGTCGTCGCCGCCCACGAGCACGCGCCGCGCGCGCTGCTGCCGTCGTTCCTGTACCTGCCGTCGTCGTCGGAGCTGCCCGAGGGCGCGCTGGCCCTGCCGTGGGACGACAGGCGCGGCTTCTGCGTCGGCGGCTTCGCCCGCGACCGCGCCACCAGCGTGCCCGGCCGCGTGATCGCGTCGGCGAAGTCGTGGCTTTGCCACCCCGGCGTCGACCGCCGCGCCGCGATGCTGCCGTTTGGCGCCGCCGCCGACTCCGACGTGCCGAAGCTGTCGCCCGTCGAGGTGCAGACGCGCCTGCTGACGCACCTGCGCGAAGCCTGGGACGCCGCCCACGCCGACGCGCCGCTGTCTGCGCAGCGCGTGGTGCTGACGGTGCCGGCGAGCTTCGACGCCGTGGCGCGCCAGCTCACCGAAGAAGCGGCGCGGCAGGCGGGCCTATCCGATGTCGTGCTGCTCGAGGAGCCGCAGGCGGCCCTGTACGCGTGGATCGCGACCCACGGTGAGGAGTGGCGCAAGCAGGTGCGGCCCGGCGACCTGATCCTGGTCGTCGACATCGGCGGCGGCACCACCGACTTCAGCCTGATCGAGGTCAAGGACGACGGCCAGGGCAACCTCAGCCTCGAGCGCAAGGCCGTGGGCGACCACATCCTGCTCGGCGGCGACAACATGGACCTCGCGCTTGCTTACCGCGTGCGCGCCCGCCTCGAGGCCGACGGCCGCGCCATCGACGACTGGCAGCTGCGCGCGCTCACGCACTCGTGCCGCGCGGCGAAGGAGGCGATGCTCGAGGACGACCGGCTGCCCGAGCAGACCGTCGTCATCCCCGGGCGCGGCAGCAAGCTGATCGGCGGCTCGATCGCCGCCAGCCTGTCGCGCGCCGAGCTCGACGAGACCGTGCTGCAGGGCTTCTTCCCCGTCGTCGACGCCGCTGCCCGCCCCGCCGCCGCCCGCCGCGCCGGCCTGCAGACCCTTGGCCTGCCCTACGCCCACGACGCTGCCATCACGCGCCACCTGGCGGCGTTCCTCGGCGGGCAGCGGCCCGCGGCCCTGCTGTTCAACGGCGGCGTCACCCGCTCGCCCACCCTCCAGCAGCGCATCGTCGACGTCGTGAACGGCTGGCTCGACGACCAGCAGGTGCGCGTGCTGCCCGGCGCCGACCTCGACCTCGCCGTCGCCCGCGGCGCCGCCGCGTACGCGCGCGTCCGGGCGTCGAACAAGGGCCTGCGCATCAAGGGCGGCACCGCCCGCGCGTACTACGTCGGCATCGAGCGCAGCGAGCTGGCGGTGCCCGGCGTGCCGCCCCGCGTCGACGCCGTCTGCATCGCGCCGCGCGGCATGGAGGAGGGCAGCGAGGCCGCCATCGACAGCGAGCTCGGCCTCGTCGTCGGCGAGCCGGCCCACTTCCGCTTCTTCGCCAGCAGCAAGCGCGAGCGCGACGCCGTGGGCGCCGTCGTCGACGTCGCCCGCGCCGGCGACGACCTCGTCGAGGTCGACCCCATCGAGGCGACGCTGCCCGGGCAGCCCGGCGCGCTCGTGCCGGCGACGCTGCGCTCGCGCGTCACCGAGGTCGGCACCCTCGAGCTGTTCGTCGTCGAGACGGCGACGGCGAACCGGCACAAGCTCGAGTTCCAGGTGCGCGGCGACGCCCGACACTGATACGCCGACGCAACCTCGGCGGCGGCGCCGCCGCGGGCCGTCGTCGTACCCTCACGTGTGAGACGCCCGCGACGTGCGGCGCTCGCTTCGCCGCGAGCAGCGCAGCGAGCGCGCGGCCCTGGCCCGGCCGACGCCCGTCGTCAGCGTGCGCACTCGCCGTAGGTCCGGTCGAGGCGGAGCAGCATGCCGACGCAGCGGTCGACGGCGTAGACGACGGTGCCGCCCGGCGGCGAGCGCGGATCGACGGCGACCGAACCCAGGCAACGCGTCGCTGCTTCGGGCGCGCCGTCGCGCTCCTTGCCGTAGAGCGTGGCGACCGCGTCGCCGCCGTCGGCGAGCCCGCGCGCCGACCGGGCGAGCCCACACGGGTCGACGAAGGTGTCGGCGGCGACGAAGCGGATCACGCTCGACGACGTCACGAAGAGGTTGCCGTCGGCGTCGACGTCGAGCCCCCGTGGCGCGGCCACGGGGAAGGAGAGCGCCGGCGCGCCCTGACCGCCCACGGCGAACGAGCCGTCGCCAAGCACGGTGCCGAGGGCGGTGGCGTTGCCGTCTTCGTCGAGCGCGATCCGGCGCACGCGGTTGTTGCCGGTGTCGGCGACGTAGAGCCAGCGCTGGCCTTCGCGCCGCACGTGCCGCACCCCTTCGGGCGCAAAGAAGAGCGCCGCAGCGGGCGGCGGACCGACGAGCTTGCAGGCCTCGTCGCGGTCGACGACGTGGTCGCTCTCGGTCGGCGCCGCCGTGGCCGCCACGCCCACCGCCCGGCGCGCGGTCAGCGTCGGCTCGCCGTCACCGAAGAAGCCGCGCTTGCCGGGGCGGCCGGCCACGACCCGCACCGGCGCGGCGCTGCCCTCGGTGGGTGTGATGGCAAGGATCGCGTGCGCGAGGCGATCCGCGACGAAGACGGTGCCGGTCTCGGCATCGACGTCGAGGCCGCCAATCGCGCCGATGGCGAACCCGCTCGGGCCGTCGGGCGCGACGCAGAGGACGTCGGTGGTCCACTGCGCGGGCGCCTCGAGCGGCGACAGGTGGAACCGCCGGATGCGCGCCTGCCCGCGGGCGTCACGCTCGCCGACGAACAGCACGTCGTCGACGCGGGCGAGGCCGGCGGCCTCCCGCAGGGGCACCGCGTCGTTGGCGAGCACCGGGGCGGTCGTCGCAGCCGCCGAGCACTGAGGGAAGTCGACGCCATCGACGGTGCCGCTCACCGTCACGAGCGCCGCCGTCGGGCGCGGCCCGGTCGACGGCGTGGCGACCCGCAGCCTGCCGTTCACGCGATCGACGATGGCCACGCGGCCGTCGGCGAGCACCACGGCGTCGGCGGGCTCCCGCAGCGCGCCGCTGCCATCGCTGGCGTCATCGCGGGACGGCAGGCGCTCCTCGTCAGGCCGCCCGCGCTCGCGGACGGTGACCAACGTCGTCGGAAGTACCGGCAGCGACGTCACGAGCGCCACGGGGTCCGGGCTCAGGGAGATCCGACGCACCCGCTCGAAGGCATCCACGACGAGAAAATTCAGCGCCGCGAGCGAGCCGTCAGCGGCGAACGTCGGAGCGTCGACCATCAAGCCGCGCGGCGAGCGCAGCCGCCCTTCACCGCCGGCGCCGGGGTCGAGGTCGTCGTCGTCGCCCGGCGCGCCCGCGGCGCCCAGGGGCGTCCCGGCGAGCAGCAGCGGCGCTGTGAGGCCGAACGGCTGCGGCGCGAGGGCCAACCCACGGACGCGGTGGGCGCCGCGCTCGGCGTAGAGCGCGATGCCACAGGGCTTCGCGCTGAGGGTCGTCGTCGCGCACTCAGGGGGCGCGAGCGCGGGCGGCAGCAGCGCGTAGGGCACAAGCACGATGGCGGCGGGATCGAGCAGGCCGGTCTCGATGTCGTCGAGCACGGGAGGGGGCAGCGAGACGGGGCTCGGCGAGGGCAGCACGACACGCACGAGCCGCCCCTCGCCCGGCGCGGGACCGGCGTCGGTGATGAGGAGCGCGCCCGATGCGTCGACGGCGAGCCCGCCCGGGCGAAACACGCAGCCGCCCGGATCGTCGCCGGCCGCGCACGGCGGCACGAGGGTGTCGATGCACGGCTGGTTGGCGCCGCACGTTCCCACCGCCTCCGACGGCACGAAGACACGACGCACGCGGCGGTTGTTCGCGTCGGCGATGTACACCGTCCCGTCGAACGTCGCCGACGCCGCCACCGGTTGATCGAGCAGCGCCCCTGCGGCGGGGCGCGGCTCGTCGGTGTCGAAGCCGGCGCCCGCGCCGCCGGCGACCACGTCGATGGACTGGGTGCAGTCGACCCTGACGACGACGTTGCCGGCGGGGATCGGCACGAAGATCTCGTAGCGGCCAAGGGCATCCACCGTCACTGCGTCACACCCGCCGTTGAGCGCGCAACACGCCTCGGTGGCGCTCAGCGCGATGCGCCCGTCGGCCTCGGCGCAGAAGCCGAACAGCGCGTCGGCGAGCAGCGCGGCGCCGTCGGCGAAGCACTCGCCCTGCGACCACGATTCGCCCGCAGCGGCGGGGTCGGCGAGGCGTGACGCGACGGCCGCGTCGGTGACCCGGTGCACGAGCCCGCGCGCGGGATCGGCGACGACGACTTCGAAGCCGCCGCCCCGGCGGGGGGCGAGGGCGACGTCGGCGATCCCGGTGGCAAAGCGGGCGCTGTTGCCGGGCACGGCGACGTCGCCGGCGGAGGCGCCGCCGCACGCGTCCATCGTCGGCAGTGGGATCCGCACGCAGCGCCCCGTCGCGCCGGCGCCGTCGGCCCCGTCGACCCCGGTGACCGCAGTGGCGTAGCGGATGAGCGCGTCACCACAGGCGAAGAAGACGGCGCTGCCGTCGGGCGCCACGGCGAGGCGCGCCTGGTTCGCCGTCACGATCTCGCGCGCGTGCGCGGTGCCCTCGGCGTTGCACAGCGTCCGATCGCACGCGTCGAAAGGCAATAGCTCGGCGGCGAGCGGGGCCGCGGTGGTCGCTCCCACGGGCAGCGCGGCGAGCGTGGCGTGCCGGATCTTCAGGAAGCCTGCGTCGCCGGGCGCGACGAGCCAGAGGTTGCCTTCGTCGTCGAAGTCGAGATCCAGAACGCGCTCGCTGGGGTCTGGAATGACAGTGTGCGTGGTCTCGAGGGAGATGGCGAGGTGCTGGATCTGACCGTCGGCGGCACGGACGCGCCGCACGCCAAAGCTGTCGGTCTCGTCGACGGTCTCGATGAAGTAGAGCGTGCCCGCGCCATCGACGGCGACGGCGACGGGACGATTGACCGGTGAAGTCGCCGCGAAGGCGCCGTCCGCCGATGGCATCGCCGCGCCCGTGCCCGCGACCGTCGCGACCTGCCCGGTGACCGCGTCGACGACGACGATGGAGTTCGTGCGCGCCTCCGCGAAGTACACGTTGCCGAGCCCGTCAGCGGCGATGCTCGTGAGCAGCGCCGTGCCCACCGCCTGCGGCGCGCGCACGCGGCTCCCGTCGACCAGCGAGACCGACGAGCCGTTGCCAGCGAACCGCGTGACCTGACGGGTCGCAGCGTCCAGGCGGCTCACGACGTTGGTCCCCACCGACGACACGTAGACGTTGCCGGCGAGGTCCGCCGCGACCAGGAACGGGTGCCCGAGCTCGACGTCCGCACCGGGCTGCTGCAGTCCCACGAGCGGCTGCGCACAGAACCGCGCCTCGGCGCACGCGCGCGGGTCGCTGACACACGCGACATTGTCGTCAGGGGACTCGCCGGAGCGACACACCGGCAGTGACGCTGCGGGCGCCCGCGCGCCGCACAGGTCGCCCTCGTTGTCGTTGGCGTCGTCGCACCCCTCGGTCTCGCCGTCGACGTTGCCGTCTCCGCAGCCGACCTGCACGCAGCGCGTGACGCCGTCGTGCTGCGGATCGATACAGACGAACTGCTCGGGACACGGCTCCTGTGCCGCGGGGTCGCACATCACCACCGCGCTCGCGAAGCGATCGAGGCACCCCGCCGCGAGCGCGGCCAGCCCCACCGCGCTCGCCCACGTGCACCACCGACGAGGACGCAGCCTTGTGCTCATGGCGCTGCCCCCGCGCGCTGTCCTTCCCAATCGGTGAACGGCCCGAGACCGAGGGCCGCGCCCGCCGCGACCACGCCTGACGCGACGCCGACGACCCCCACGGGCACGAGCCAGCCGACGGCGTCGGCGAGCGCGAGGATGCCGCTGCTGTCATCGCGGACGAGCTTGTCGTCGGGCGCCCGCGCCTGTGCCGCGCGCAGGCCGTCGTTGTGCAGCGTGGCAGCGACGCCCGCGGCCACGAGCGCGCCGATTCCGCCGGTAGACGCCGTCACCGCCGCGACCCACGCCGTCGTCGCGTAGACCGGCGCCAGCGGCGGCGGGTTCAAGCGACGCTCTGCCGAGGCGTCGACGCCAGCGGCGACCCCCTTGCGCAGCGGCTGCTCGGCGAAGGCCTGCGCGACGCTCCTGCCCACGAGCGGCAGCAGCTTGTTCGTGTCGGTGGCCGGCGCGCGCTCGCTGAACGAGACGGTGACCTCCTGCTTCAGCGGGTCGATGCGTCGCAGGCCGAACAGCACGTCGCCGCCGACCAGCGTGAGCTGCGCCGCCACCACCGCCTCGGCACCCAGCGCCTCGGCGACCTCGGCGAAGCACTCGGCGGCAGAGCAGCCGCGGAAGTCGCGCGCGGTGGACGAGCCGTCGCCGACGATGGCGCGAAGCTCGCCGCTGTCGAGCACGCTGACCCGCTCGCGCTTGCGAATCTCGTCCACCAACAGCTGACCCATCACCCGGCCGACCCGCGGCTCGAGACCGACGACCTCCACGTCGTAGACGACGACGCGCAACGGCGGCTTGCGCGGCGACACCGTGGTCGCCGTCGATGGCGCCGCGGTCGTGGCGGTCGTCGCGAAGCGCGGCGGCGGCTCGGCCACGCCGGGCTCGAGGACGACCTCGACCGCGACCTCGTCGTCATAGGGCACCACCACCGTCTGCTTGAACGCGCGATGGCTCTCGAGCCCGACGTATACCGCATGCTCGCCGGGGGTCAGCTCGATGGGCTCGGCCAGCGGCGTGATCCCGCGCGGCACGCCGTCGACGTAGACCGACGCGAGCCCCTGCTTCACCGCAAGGCGCAGCTGGCCGCGCCACGCCTCGGGCCGCAGCACGCCGGTGAGCGCGCTCCGCAGGGCGGCGGCGCGACCGGCCGGATCGCCGCGCGGCACGCGCACCTTCACGCGGTTTCGCTCCTTCATCGCGTTGACGTCGACGCCGAGCAGCTCGAGCTGGTCGGTGGCGACGTCGAGCGACGTCAGGCCGCCGCGCAGTATCAGGTTCACGCCGGCGAGACCGCCGACCTGCACGAGGCAGTCGACGACGCCGGTGTCGCAGCTGAGGCCGAGGGCGCGCAGGTCGAACAGCGTGCGCTGGGTGCGGTCGCGCGTCTGCACGACGTAGTTCTGTCCCGGCAGCGCGCGCCGCAGCTCGTCCTCGACGGAGCGCAGGTCGCGCTCGGGCAGGATGCCCTCGATGGGGAGCAGCGCCAGCGAGGGTTTCGGCGGCGGCTTCGCCTTCTTCGGCGGCGCCGCAGCCCACGTGTCGCCGGCGAGCAGCGCGACGGCGAGCACGATCAACGGGATTCGCATAGCCGCCCGCAGTCCTCGAGCACCCTGAGAAAGCGCTCGATGTCGTGGAGTCCGAGCGCATCGAGGTTCTTCGCCTTCGCCACCGCCGCCTTGCAGCTGGGGCAGGCGGCCCGCGTCGCGGCGGCGTTGCGCAGGCGTTCGCGCCGCTCGTCGAGCCTTGTCGCGAGCGCCCGCTCCGCCACCTCGGCCTCGGTCTGACGGGCGGCCTGCTCGGCGTCGACGGGCCCAGGCGCCGGCCTGGGCTGCGCGGCGCCAGGCGATGCCGGCGGCGCGGGCTGCACGACGACCACCGGGGTCGGCGCGACGGGCGGCGGGCGCGTGAGGACGAAGACGGCGACGCCGACGGCGATCACGCAGGCGACGCCGGCGAAGGCCGCGACGAGCCACACGAGCCGGCGTGTCGCAGCCGCGTCGTCGGTGACCCGCGCGGACGACAGGTCCGCCGCGCTGCCGTCGCTGCTGCGCGGCACCAGCTGCGTCGCCGCCGTGTCGTCAAGCGGCAGCGTCGCGTCCGCCGCGGGACCGCCGGACGCCCGCCGCTCGGGGCGCGAGACCGCGAGCGAACGCCCGGTCTCGCCCTCCAACGCCGCGAGCAGGGCGCGCGCTCTGGCGACGACGGCGAGCTCGTCGGGCTCCAGCTGCCGCACGAGCTGACCCACCGACCGGAGCACCGCGTCGTCGGCGGCAGGCTCGGCGACCAGGAGCGCGTCAGCGAAGGCCTGACACGACGGGAAGCGCCGCTTCGGGTCGCTCGAGAGCGCACGGGCAATCGCGGGCTGCAGGTGCGCGGAGACCTGCGGCCACAGGCGCGGCTGGTAGTTGCCGGCGCCAGCCACCGACCAGATCTGGCGGCTGGACAGGTCGCCGTAGAAGCGCTCCTGCGTCAGCAGCTCGCACAGCACGACCCCAGCGGCGTACTGGTCGGCCGCGACGGTGGCGTCCTCACCGCGCGCCTGCTCCGGGGCCATGTAGGCGCTCTTGCCGAGCACCACGGCGCTCTCGGTGAAGGTCTCCTTCAACACCGAGGTCGCCAGACCGAAGTCGATGACCTTCACGCAGCCATGCACATCGACCATCGCGTTGTGCGGCGAGACGTCGCGATGCACGACACCGAGCGACCGCCCCTGCTCGTCGCGCGCGGCGTGCGCGCCGTGCAGCCCACGCAGCATCCCCACCGCCAGCGCCGTCGCCTGCGTCGACGTCAACCGCAGGCCGCGCGCGTTCACTAGCGCCAGCAAGCGCTTGAACGTGACGCCCTCGATGAGCTCCATCGTCAGGAAGAACTCGCCGTCCTCGCAGCCTCCCTCGAACACCGCGCACAGGTTCGGGTGCCGCAGGCGGACGGCCACGCGCATCTCGTCGGTGAAGCGTGACTCGTAGTCGCTGGCGTCGGCGAGGCCAGCCTTCAGGGTCTTTACGAGCACCAACGACCGCGGCGGCGCCTGGTCGAGGCGCATCGCGAGGTACACCGACCCCATGCCGCCGTGGGCCAGCGGCGACAGCAGCGCCCAGGGGCCCAGGGTGCGTTCGGGCTGCATGGGTTTGAGGTTAGCTCCGAAGCGCCATCGACAGCGACCGCGTCGGGCCGCGAGACAACCGCGCGGCCGCGCCCGCTGCCACCGGCTCGCTACCCGCTCGACGCCCGCGGCTGTAGCGTGGCCCATGACGTTGTCCCTTTGCCGTGGCTCCGAACGCATCGGCGACGTCCATCGGGGCGGCGCCGGCGGGCGACACGCGGCGCACGCCAGAGGCCGCACGTGACCATGTCCGCCGCCCGGCTGCCGACGACGCTGGCGCTGTTCGACATCGACGGCACGCTGCTCGACGTGCGCGGCGCCGGACGGCGCGCCTTCGCCCGCGCGTTGGCCGACGTCTTCGGGGTCGATGACGATCTGCACCACGTGCAGTTCGCCGGCGCAACCGACCGCGGGGTGCTGCAGCAGCTGCGCGCCCGCCACGGGCTGCCGCTGCACGACGAGCCAGCGTTCTTCCGGGCGATGGAGCGCACGCTCGCCGCCGTGCTCGTCGACGAGCCGCCGGCCGTCTACGACGGGGTGCGCCCCTGCCTGGCGGCGCTGTCGTCTTCGCCCGACGTCGTGCTCGGCCTGGTCACCGGCAACGCGCTGCGCTGCGCGCAGGTCAAGCTCGAGCGCGCCGGCCTCGACCGCGCGATCTTCGACGTCGGCGGCTACGGCGACGAGCACGAAGACCGCGACGAGCTGGCCCGTCTGGCGAAGACCCGCGCCGAGCGGGCCCGCGGCCACGGCTTCGCCCGCCTCTTCCTCGTCGGCGACACGCCCAACGACGTGCGCGCCGCCCGCGCCATCGACGCCGTCGCCGTGGCGGTGACCACCGGCCACTACGACCGTCAGGCGCTCGTCGACGCCGGCGCCGACGTCGTCGTCGACAACCTCGCGTCGTTCTCGTTCGTCCCCGGAGACCCGCCTTGACCTACGACCTGAAGGTCCAACGCACGCCCCGCCTCGTCGGCCGCGGCCTGCGCATCGCGATGGAAGCCCTGGAGCGCGAGCGCATCGGCGCCGTCCTGCAGCGCGGCATCCTGCTGGGCGCCGGGCTCGAGCCGCTGCGCGAGCGGCCAACGAAGGGGCTGGTGACGCCGCTGTGGATGGCGCCCGACGAGCGCGCGCTGCTGCCGCAGCGCCCCCTCGACCTTGGGCGGGTCGCCGCGTCAGGCGAGGCCACGAGCGGCGTGGGCTCATACGCGCGCGCGTACGGCGAAGGCCGCACGACCCCCACCGCGGTGGCCGAACGCTTCCTCGCCACCGCCGCCGACCTCGACCGCCGCACGCCCGCGCTGCGCTGGTTCGTCTCTCTCGATGCCGACGACGTCCGCGCGCAGGCGCGCGAGTCGACCCTGCGCTGGGCCGCGGGGCGCCCGCTGTCGGTGCTCGACGGCGTGCCGGTGCCGGTGAAGGACGAGGTCGACCAGCGAGGCCACCGCACGACGGCGGGGACGCGGGCATTGGCGACGACGCCCGCCGCGGCAGACAGCGCGCCGGTGGCGCGGCTGCGGGCGCTCGGCGCGCTGCTCGTCGGCAAGACCAACATGCACGAGTTGGGCGCGGGCGCGACGGGGCTGAACATCCCGTGGGGCACGGCGCGCAACCCCTGGGACGTCCGCTACCACACCGGCGGCTCGTCGTCGGGCTCGGGCGGCGCCGCCGCCAGCGGGCTGGCGCCCTTTGCGCTTGGCTGCGACGGCGGCGGCTCCATCCGCATCCCGGCGTCGTTCTGCGGTGTCGTCGGCCTCAAGCCGACGTATGGCCGCGTGCCCAAGGTCGGCGCGGTGCCGCTGGCGCCGTCGTTGCAACACGTGGGCCCGCTGGCGCGCACCGTGCGCGACACCGCCATTGGCTACGTGGCGATGGCCGGACGCGACGCCCGCGAGCTGCACACGCTGGCACAGCCGCCGCTCGACGACGAAGAGCTGGCGGCCCAACTGTCGCGGACACGGCTCGACGGCGTCACGCTGGGGATCTACCCCGCGTGGTTCGAGGACGCCGACGCCGCCGTTGTCGCCCGCTGTCGCGAGGCGCTGCTGGCCTGCGAGCGGCGCGGCGCGAAGCTGCGCGACGTCGAGGTGCCCGACCTCGAGCTGGCCCGGGTCGCCCACATCGTGCTCATCGCCGCCGAGTCGCGCGCCTTCGTCGACACGCTCGGCGACCGATGCGCGCAGCTGGGCTTCGACGTGCGCCTCGGGCTCGCGGTCGGCAAGGCCATTCCACCCGAAGACGTGCTCGCCGCGCACCGCCACCGCGTGCGGCTGGGGGAGTCGTGGCTGCGCGCCATGGACGGCGTCGATGCCATCGTCACGCCCACGATGCCGCAGACGGCGCCGCTGGTGCGCGACGACAGCCTTGAGTGTGGCGAGGTCGACGCCGAGGGCGTGTCGCGGATGCTCCGGTTCACGGTGCTCGCCAACCTCCTCGGCACCCCGGCGGTCAGCGTGCCGGTGGGGTTCGTCGGCGGGCTGCCCGTGGGCTTGCAGCTGCAGGGTCGACCGTGGGACGAGGCGCGGCTGTTCGGGATCGCCGCCGTCCTCGAGGATGCCTGCCGCGAACCGACGAGCGCGTGGAAGCCCGCCGTCGGCGTCGACCTGCTCGCCGATTGATCCCCGCGCCTCGGCCGCCGCGGTCCGCACACGGTGCGACGCGGCGGCGTCGGGTGGGCTACGGTCACGCCGTGTGTCCGGGATCAAGAACTGGACGCGGGGGGGCCGGCCGTCGCTACGATGGACTCATGGTGCGAGGGTGGAACCGATGAGCGCTGTGCGTGGACTGTCGCTGCTGCTCGCGTGGGCCATGTCGTCATCGGCGTGGGCCGCGGTCGACCGTTCGTCGCGGTCGCCCTCATCCGGCGCGGTCACTGTCGACGCGCGCGACGCCGCGGGCGAGCCGACGACGAAGGCGTCGGCCAGCAGGAAGGTCGACAGGAAGTCCGACAGGAAGAAGTCCGACAGGAAGAAGGCCGACAAGAAGGAGTTACGGCCGCCCCCGCGCGAGCTGGCGGCGTCGGCGGCGCTGCCCGCGGCGGTGCGTGACAAGATCGCGGCGGCCCTGAACGCCGAAGACCTCGACGGAGCCGACGTCGGCTTCATCGTCACCGACGTCGCCACCGGCGCGGTGCTCGCCGAGAGCGGCGCCGACGCCCTCATCAACCCGGCCAGCAACGACAAGATGGTCACGTCGGCAGCGGCGCTGTCGACGTTGAAGCCCGAGTACCGCTTCAAGACGGAGTACTTCGTACAGGGCCGGCTGAAGGACGGCACGCTCGACGGCAACCTGGTCGTCAAGGGCTACGGCGACCCTTCCGTTGTCTCCGAGCGGCTCGTGCGCGTGGCCAACGAGCTGTACCTGTTTGGCATCGAGAAGATCACCGGTGACGTCGTCGTCGACGAGACGTGGTTCGACGGTAACGAGGAGGCGCGGGGCTGGGAGCAGGAGGACGCCCCCGACCGCGCCTACGCCGCGCCGGTGAACGCGCTGATGGTGAACTACAACGCCGTCGCGGTGTACGTACGGCCCGGCGCGGCGCCGGGGCAGCCGGCCATCGTGCGCGTCGACCCGCCGTCGGAGCGCGTGACGGTGAAGGGCGAGGTGCTCACCGAGGCCGTGGGTCGGGGCGTGCGGCTGTCCTCGGACAAGGACGTCGACGCCGTCGCGTCCCGCGACGCGCCGGGCACGGGCACGGTCTTGACCATCGAGGGGAGCGTCGGCCTGCGCGATAGCCCCGAGCGCATCTACCGCCGCGTCTACGACCCGGCGCTGCACTTTGGCTCGACGCTGACGACGTACCTGCAGCAGCGCGGCGTCAAGATGAAGCACAGCGTCGCGCGGGGCGTCGTGCCGGCGGGGGCGCGGCTGGTGCTCGTCGACAAGAGCCCGGCGCTCAAGGACGTCGTGTCGACGCTGAACCACTACAGCAACAACGTGATCGCCGAGGCGCTGGTGAAGGCGATGGGCGCCGAGGTCTTCGGCGCGCCGGGCACGTTCGAGCATGGCCTCGCCGTCGGCCGGCAGTACCTCGAGCAGAAGTTGGGCTTCGCGCCCGGCAGCTATGTCTACGAAAACGGCTCGGGGCTGAACGACGTCAACCGCTTCACCGCCCGTCAGCTGGCGCAGCTGGTGTGCGCCGTGGCTGCCGACTACGAGATCGCCACCGAGTGGTTCACGTCGCTGGCGGTGGCCGGGACGGCCGGGACGATCAGCCACCGCATGAAGGACACGCCGGCGATGCGCCACCTGCGCGCCAAGACCGGCACGCTGCGCGGGGTCAGCGCCCTGTCGGGCACCGTCGTGCAGCCGTCGGGCAACGTCGTCGCGTTCTCGCTGCTCACGCAGGGCTACAAGAAGGGCGCGACGGTGGTCTGGAAGGCTCAGACGCAGATCGGCGCGGCGCTGGCCAGCGACGGCACCTGGGAGCCCGACGACAAGGGCGCCGACGACGCCGACGACGCGGTCGCGACGCTGTCACCCACGCCGTGGCCGCCGCCCCTTGAGATGACCGCCCCCGGCGGCTGACCGCGCGGAGCCCGACGTGCGCATTCCCCTGCTGACCGCCCTCGTCTTCGTCGTCGCTGCCGGAGCAGCGCGCGCCGTTCCGGCCGAATTCGAGAAGCCCGCCGCTCTCGTGCCCGCGGTGGCGTTCTGGAAGCGCGTCTACGCCGAGTGGCGCGTGGACGACATCGCGCTGCACGACGAGAGCGACCTCGGGCTCGTCTACCGGGTCATCCGCGCCCCGGCCCGCGGCGACAAGGACGCCCGCGGACGCACGCGCAAGCAGGTGGTGGCCAGCGCCGTCGCCGAGACCGCGGCCGCGCTGCGCGCGCTGCACAAGAAGCAGCCGACGACCGCCGACGGACTGTCCGACGTGGAGAAGGAGATCTTCGTCGCGCTGGCCCACACGAAGCGCCCCGACAAGTACGCCCGCGCCGACGACATGCGCGCGCAGAACGGCATGCTCGAGCGCTTCGTGTCTGGCTATCAGAAGTCCGGCTTGTATGAACAGTTCATCACAGAGGAAATGACGCGACTGGGCCTACCAAAAGAGCTGATCGGGATCGCGTTCGTCGAGAGCCTGTTTCACACCGGCGCGCGCTCCAAGGTCGGCGCGGCCGGCATCTGGCAGTTCATGCCATACACCGGCCGCGAGTACATGCACCTCAACGCCGTCGTCGACGAACGCTGGGATCCGCTGCTCGCCACCGAGAGCGCCGGCCGCTACCTGCTGCAGGCGAAGAGAGAGCTTCGCACCTGGCCGCTGGCGATCACGTCGTACAACTACGGTCGCGGCGGGATGCGCGAGCTGGCCAACAAGGCGGGCACCAACGACTTCGGGGTCATCCTGGCAGTGAGTAAGGCGAAACGCTTCGGCTTCGCCGCCCGCAACTACTACGCGTCGTTCCTGGCAGTGCTCGAGCTGCTCGATGAAGGGCCGCAGCGCTTCGCGAGGGTGAAGAAGTTCGGCACCTGGAGCTACGACGTCCTGCGCGCGCCGTTCTCGCTGCTGGCCTCGCAGGTGACGGCGACCGGACTCGTCGACGCCGCGTCGTTCGACGCGCTGAACCCGGCGCTCACCCCGGCGGCCCTCACTGGCAAGGTGCCCCTGCCCCACGGCCTGCCGTTCCGCGTGCCGCTCGGCACCGGCGCGGCGGTGCTGGCGGCGCTGTCGGAGCTGCCGGTCACCGAGCGGACGAAGGCCGCGTCGACGGGGCAGACCGTGCACGTCGCCAACGGCCGCCAGACGCTGGCGGCGGTCGCGAAGAAGTTCAAGCTCGACGCCGATGACCTCGCCCAGCGGGCCGGCGTCGCGGCCGACACGTTGCTGGCAAAGGGGACAAAGGTTGCGATCCCCGCCCCGCTCGCCCGCTACACGTTGCTGCCCGAGGCCCGCGGCACACCGCTGCCGACGCCCGACGCAACGGCGCTGGTGGCCAGCGTGCCGGCGCTCACGGTCCCCGGCGGCGACGACGGCGGCGACTCGGTCGGCGACGCCGTGACCAACACCGCCGGGATGCTGGCCTCGACGCGCAGTCGCGGACGGATCACGGGCATCGTCGGCGTGCGCCTCGTCCGCGTCGAGGAGTTGGGTGACACCCTGGGCGGCGTCGACGTCGTCGCCGGCGCTCGTGGCGGCGATGTCGGCGGCGTCGACGTCGTCGCCGGCGTACCGCCGCCGCGGCGGGCGCGCGAAGCGGCGCCCCTGGTCAGCATCGTCCAGCCATCGGCGTCGTTCTCGCCCGACGCGCTGCGCTGAGCGAGCAGCCACGAGGGCTGGCTCGCGGCGGCCGTCGTGGCAGCCATGGACTCGCCCGACGCGCTGCGCTGACGCCGCCAGCACGACGGCCGCCTCGCGGCGGCCGTCGGTGACCGGTTCGGGGTGTCGTCGCCGGGTCTCCGATCAGGCCGAGAACGACGAGCCGCAGCCGCAGGTGCGCTTGGCGTTCGGGTTGGTGAACTTGAAGCCGGCGCCCTGCAGCGTCTCGACGTAGTCGAGCTC
Source organism: Deltaproteobacteria bacterium (assembly GCA_016874845.1). Classification (GTDB taxonomy): domain Bacteria; phylum Myxococcota; class UBA727; order UBA727; family VGSZ01; genus VGSZ01. Next base: position 3,753 of record VGSZ01000020.1, on the reverse strand, counting down.
GGTGCCCGCGAGGTAGCTGGCCGAGAACGCGTCGGTGACGATCTTGAGGCCCTCGACCAGCACGAGCTGGTCCTCGTCGTCGACCTCGTCGGTGAAGTTCAGGCTGTACTGGAAGCCGGAGCAGCCGCCGCCCTTGACGCCGACGCGCAGGTAGTCGCCGTCTTCGCCGTCGGTCTCGGTCAGGGCCGAGCGGATCATCTCGAGCGCCTTGGCCGTGAAGGTCAGCGGGAAATCGGCGTCGGCGACGAGTTCGCCGGGGAAGCCGGCCGGGGCGGCCGGCGGAGCGGAGAACGGAGTCAGCGACACGGTCTCAGACATGGTGCCTCCACGAAGATGGCTGGCGGGCGGTCTCGGCTTTGGCCCGCGCGTCTCATCGTAGCGACGGCGGCGACGGCGTCAACGTCGGCGGCCTGCATGCATCGACCCCGGCGTGGCGGCGTCACCGTCCGGCGGACGGTTCATCCTCGAACCCGGGCGTCGCCGCCGCGCCATCGACGAGCAGGAGGCCGCCCCCCACTCCCGCCGCCGCCGCGCCGGCAAGCACGACCACCCACATCGTCTGCGCAAAGGGCCGCACCAGGCTCTCGCGCGTGTCCTTGCTGCCGGTGCCGGTCCAGAAGGCCGCCTCGCCACCCAACGCGCCGACGAGCGCAAGACCGCCGACACCGCCGCCGACCGCGGCGGCCCAGAAGCCGATCGTGCGGCGCCCCGAGCCACCGTCGGCCGCCTTGGTCAGGGCGCCGCCAGCGTCAGCGGTCCCGTCGATCGACGAGGACGGCGTGGTGCTCGACGGGCGCTCGGGCCGGACGCCCACGCCCCTGCCAGTGGGGTCGTCGTTGTCGGAGTCGTCGCCGGAGTCGTCGCCGGAGTCGTCGCCGTGCAGCGCACGGCCCACGAGCTTCGCCACCGCAGCGGCATCGCGCGGTTGCACCGCGCCGTCGACGGTGCGGACAAGCGCGCCGCTGCCCACGTCAATGAAGCGGAACGTGACATCGAGGGTCTTGCGCCCGCGCGCCTCGGCGACCAGCACGAGGTCGACGGTCGCGACGAGTCCGAACTTCTGCAGGCAGGCGACGTCCGCCGGCGTGCACGGCGCGCCGGACTCGGCCATGAACTCGACGTTCTCGGCGGTCTCGGCGGCGGACAGCAGGTCGAAGGCCTCGTCATCGCCGACGGCCCTGCGCGTCGCGGCGTCGAGGGTGGCGCGCGCCTCGGCCCCCGCCGACCCGCCAGAAGGGAACACCGCCAGCGATGTCGCCGCCCATGACGGCGTCGACAATGCGACCGCGACGGCGACCGCCAGCCAGGAGCCAGCGGCCAACGCACGGCAGCAGCGGAACGTACGGGGGAACGAAGGGGCGACGTACACGGCGACGACTCGTGAGGGCGTGCTATCAGTCGCCGGCGGCGGCGCGCAAATCGCGTGCGCCCCACGCGCGGACGTTGTCAGCGCGGTGCGATGGGGCGGCTCGGGCCGGGCCGGCCCGGGCCGGGCCAGCTCAGGGCCAGCGCGACCGACGTCGAGGGCGCCGTCTGGCGCCGCAGCAAGGAGCAGGAAGGAGCAGGAAGGCAGTTGCCCGTCGAGCCGTCCGATCTGCCCCGCCCGTTCGGGCCCTACACGCTGCTGCGGCTCATCGCCCAGGGCGGCATGGGCGCGGTGTTTCTGGCGCTCCGACCGGTGGGCGCCGACGAGGCGCGACAGCGACGCGTCCCTACCGGTCACGAAGAGATCTGCGTCGTCAAGACCGTGCGCGCCGACCTGCGCGCCGACCGCGAGGCCCTCGCCCGCTTCCTCGACGAGGCCCGCGTCGTCCAGAAGCTCGTGCACCCGCGCATCGCCAGCACCCTCGACGCCGGCGTCATCGACAAGACCTATTACCTGTGTCTCGAGTTCATCTCGGGCCGGAACCTGCGCGACCTGACGGTGCGCGCGCAGAAGCTCGGCGAGGTGCTGCCCGAGCCCCTGATCTTCCACGTCGTCGCCGACATGCTCGACGCCCTCGACCACGCCCACCGCGCCCGTGACCCTGACACCGGTCGGGCGCTGAACGTCGTGCACCGCGACGTGTCGCCCCACAACGTCATGCTCGGCTTTGATGGCAACACGAAGCTCATCGACTTCGGGCTCGCCGCCCACGAGCTGAAGCGTGAGCTGACCCGCCCCGGCGTGATGGTGGGCAAGCTCCGCTACAACGCCCCCGAGCAGGTGCGCGACCGCGCCCTCGACGGCCGCAGCGACGTCTACTCCGCCGGCGTCGTGCTCTACGAGTTCGTCGCCAACGAGCGCTTCTACGAGGGGCTCACCGAGGAGATGGTCTGGAAGGTCGCGATGAAGGGCGATCATCGGCCGCGCAGCTGGCGGGACATCGACGACGATCTCCGTCGCCTGATCGACGTCGCGCTGCAGAACGATCCGACGCGGCGCTACCGCAGCGCGAGCGAGTTCCGCGCCGCGCTCATCGATGTCGCTGAGGCCCGCGGCGTCAGCCTGAAGAACACCCGCCGCGAGGCGAGTCGCTTCCTGCAGAAGCTCTTCGCCTCCGAGCAGGCCGAAGAGCGGGAGATGATCCTGCAGGCCACCGGCATCGCCGAGGCGCGCACACGGCTTTTCCGCTCGCCGAGCGACCTGCAGAGCGCCATCGGCAACCTCGGCGCCGCCGGACGCATGAGCGCCGTGGACATGAAGACCGAGATCCTCGGACACAACCCCGAGCAGCTGCGCGAGCTGCACGACATGATGTCGCGCCTCGCCGCGCCCGACGCGATCACGCACCCGCCCACCGACGCCGCCGCCGACGACGACGACGTGGGTGACGACAGTGCCTTCGCCCGCGATGCCCGCAACCACGACTCGCAGCTCGAGGCGGTGAGCGCCCACTCGCTGGTCACCGCCGCGTCGAGGGCCGGCGACAACCGCCTGCGCGGCGGCGACGACCGGCGGAGCAGGGAGGACCTCGACGACCACGACCTGCCGTCGGAGTCGAGCTTCGGCGATCGCGACGACGAGGTCCCGCGCACCGCTGTCGCCCGCCGCGGGCGGCGCAGCCGCGACGGCGCTGCCGATGCCTCGGTGCCCGGGCCCCGCGGCCGCGCCCTCGCCGGTCATGACGACGACGACGACGACGACGACCCTGGGCTTCCCACCCGCGACGACCGCGGCGGCCGACGCGCGGGCCCCCCCCCCCCCCCCCGCCCCCCAGGGCCCCCGCCCCGGCCGCGCCCCCCGGCGCCGCCGCCCCCCCCCCTCCCACCCGCGACGACCGCGGCGGCCGCCGCGCGGGCCCCCCCCCCCCTGCCCCGCCGCCAGCGGCCCCGGTCCGGGCGGCGGCGCGCGCCGCTGCAGCCTCCCACGCCCCCGAGCGCACCGAGCGCACCGAGCGCCCCGTGGCGACTCTCGTCCTCGGGCTCATCGGCGTCGCCGCCATCGGGCTCGGCGCCGTGCTCACCTTGCCCCGCCTGCTCGGCGACAGCGACGACGGCGACCTCACCGCCCGCGCCGCCCTCGTCGACGCCGGTGCCCCTGCCCTCGCCGACGCCGGTGCCCCTGCCCTCGTCGACGCCGGTGCCCCTGCCCTCGTCGACGCCGGTGCCCCTGCCCTCGTCAACGCCGGTGCCCCTGCCCTCGTCGACGCCGGCGCGGCCGCCGGCACGGAGAGGACGGATGCCGACGCGCCGCCCGCTGGCGCCACGCGTCCCGTCGACGCGCGTCCGGTGGAGCCAACCCCAGACACGGTCAAGGTGCCGAGGACGGCA
>VGSZ01000019.1 GCA_016874845.1 Deltaproteobacteria bacterium | reverse complement strand
GCAGGACCCGCGCGTGATGAACCTCGAGCGCACGCACATCGGCAAGCTGCCGCCGGGCGCGCTCGCGCCGGCGCCGTCGCTCGCCGTCATCGACGTCAGCTTCATCTCGCTGCGCCTCGTGCTGCCGGCGCTCGTGCCGCACCTTGTCCCCGGCGCCTCGGTCGTCGCGCTGGTGAAGCCCCAGTTCGAGGTCGGCCGCGAGCACGTGGGCAAGGGCGGCGTCGTCCGCGACGCGAGCGCCCGCCAGCGCGCCGTCGACGACGTCGTCGACGCCGCCGGTGCCGTCGGGCTCGTCCACCGGGCGACGATCCCCTCGCCCATCGAGGGCGCCGACGGCAACGTCGAGTTCCTCGCCTGGTTCCAGTGGTCGACAACGAGAGGATGAGGCCATGCGCGCGCTCCTGATCGCCACCGGCCGACGCATCTCGCCGTTCGACGAGGCACCGGGCGCCGCGCTCTACGGCCGCAGCACCGTCGGCGCGGCGGTCCGCGAGGCGTTGACGCGGCGCGGGCTCACGATCGTCGAGGTCGCCGCCGACGGCGACGTCCCCGCCAGCGCCGAGCCCACGGTGGTCCTCGCCGACCACACCTTCGTCACGGAGAAGTGCCTCGGTGACTTCCTCGAGCGCGCCTTCGATGTCGTCGCCACTGGCGGCGAGGCGCGGCTGGCGCTGGCGCGGACGCCGTCGGTGGACTTCCTGCGGCCGGTGTCGTCGGCGACCATCGAGCCCTTCGACGACGACGGCCTCGGCGCCGCTGTGCCCGCTCGCGGTCGCTTCGCCACCCGGCACGAGAGCGCCGCCCGCGAGCGCGTCGCCTACGACTGCTTCTTCGTGGCGCGCGTCGAGGCGCAGCCGGCGGCGGCGCTGCTCGCGCGCCTGCGGCAGGAGGCGCGACGGGTGGTCGTGCCCAAGAAGGAGCTCGGCATCCCGCTGCGCCTGCCGACCCTCGGCGAGGGCAACGGCACGCTGCTCATCCCCGTGACCTCGACGCTGGCCGCCCACGTCGAGCATTGGGTGCACGTGCTGTGGCTGAACCAGGCGGGCTTTGGCGCGCAGTGGATGGACCTGCTGCGGGCGCACAAGGCGTGGGCCTTCGCGCGCGCCCTCGCCGGGGCGCCGTGGTCGTTCGCCGCGTTGACGAAGAGCCTCGTGCGGCGCGGCCGCGGGGCACGCATCCACCCGACGGCGCACGTCGAGGCCTCGATCCTCGGCGACGACGTCGTGATCGGCGCCGGCGCCAGCGTGCGCAATTCCATCGTCGGCGACGGCGTCGTCGTCGGCGACCACGCGACGGTGCTGTCGTCGACGCTGGGAGCGCGCGTCGGCGTGACGCCGCGCTCGTTCGTCGTCTGGTCGGCGGCGTACGAGGACGCGGTGCTGTCGAACTACAAGCTGCAGGTCAGCCTGATCGGGCGCGGGGCGTCGTTGTCGACGTGGGCGGGCTTCATCGACGCCAAGCTGCAGGGCAGCGTCGACGTCCGCCACGACGGGGCGCTCGTGTCCACCGAGCGCAGCTTCCTCGGCTCGTGCCTCGGCCACGGTGGCCACGTCGGCGCCAAGGTGCTGTTGCTGCCCGGGCGCGAGATCCCCGGCGGCGCGTTCGTCGCGATGCGGCCCGACGAGCTCATCGTCGACGTGCCGCGCGAGCTGCCGGCGGGGGTGCCGCTGGTGCGCGATCGGGGTCGCCTCGTGCCGCTCGCGTCGCTGCGCGCGTCGTCGTGAAGCCGGTCGCGCGCGGCGCTGAACGTCACCGCGCAAAGTGCTTGACCACGACGCCGATCAATGGTTTTCTCCGCGCGCCCTCGGGGTGTAGCTCAGCTTGGTAGAGCGCTTGGTTCGGGACCAAGAGGTCGTAGGTTCGAATCCTGTCACCCCGACCAGAACCCCCTGATTCGTCAGGGGGTTTCTTTTTTCCGACGTCGCCGCCCATCGCCACGAGCGCCCCACGCGGACCGTCGGGTCGCAAGGTCGGCGCAGCCGGCGGCGACGGTTGCGGCGACGGCGGCGGCCCGCCCCGCGCCCCGCGCCCGCGTTGCTCTGGCCGCCACCGTTGCCCGTCTCGACCAAGGGTCCTACGGCGACGACAGCGATGTCTTCGCCCGCCGACTTCCGCCCCGACATCGACGGCCTGCGCGCCGTCGCCGTGCTCGCCGTGGTGCTCTTCCATCTGGACGTGCCGGGCTTGCAGCACGGCTTCCTCGGCGTCGACGTCTTCTTCGTTCTTTCGGGGTTCTTGATCCTGCGGCTGCTCGAGCGCGAGCTGGCCAGCACCGGCCGGGTGGCGCTGGCGCGCTTCTGGGCTCGCCGCGCGCGCCGCCTGCTCCCCGCCGCCACCGTCGTCGCCGTCGGCGCGTTCGTCGCGTCCTGGGCGCTGCTGCCGCTGCGGATCGCCGCGTCGGCCCGCTAGCTCGTCGCCACCAGCTTGTATGCGTCCAACTTCGGGTTCCTACGGGACAAGAAGTCCTACTTCGCCGCGCACGACACCCGGGTCCTGCTGCACACATGGTCGTTGAGAGTCGAGGAGCAGTTCTACTTCTTCGTCCCGCTGCTGCTCGCGCTCGGGGCCGGCCTCCTGCACCTCGCGCGCCGCGACGTGGCGCGCTCGGCCCGCGCGCTCGTGACGTCGTTGCTCGTCGTGATCACGGTGGCGTCGGCGTGGGCGGCCTCGCGTGTGGGCGTCGACGTCGCCTTCTTCGCCTCGCCGCTGCGTGCGTGGCAGTTCTGCGCCGGCGAGCTCGTGGCCGTGGCGCTGCCCCCCCCGCTGCGAAAGCGGGCGCTGGCCGAGGCGTGCGCGGCCGCAGGCGCGTCGCTCCTCGCGGGCTCGCTGGCCGGCGTCGTCGACGTCGTCTTTCCCTGGCCGGGGGCGCTCATGCCGACGCTCGGCACCTGCCTGATCCTGGCCGCCCACGCCGGCTCGTCGCTCGCGCACGAGCAGCCGTCGGTGCACTCGGCGCCGGTCACCGTCGTCGGTCGGGCGCTGGCGTGGGCTCCGCTGCAGGCGCTGGGGCGCGTGTCCTACGCGCTCTACCTCGTGCATTGGCCCATCGTCGTGCTGCTGCCGCTCGCGGTGGGGCCCACCGATGGTCTGCTCGTTCCTGTTCTTGCCTTTGGCTCGAGCCTCGGCGGCGCCGTCGTGCTGTATCGCTTCGTCGAGACGCCGCTGCGCTTTCACCCCCGCCTGACCGCATCGACGGGCACGAGCCTCGCCCTTGCGCTCGCGCTGATGGGCGGCTCGGCGGCGCTCGGCTTCGCGTTCTGGCCGCCGCCGAAGTTCAGCGGGCGCCTCGCCGACGCCGACGCCGTGGGGCGGAGCACCATCGACGTGGTTCGTCGCTGCACGGCCACCACGGCCGCCGCATTGGTGAAGAACGGTTGTGTCTGGGGAGACGACGACGGTGCGAGGACCGTACTCGTGGTGGGCGACTCCCACGCCATGCACTGGCTGGGCGCGCTCGATGTCTTCGGCGCCGGCGACCACGTGCGTGTCATCTACAGCGGGCTCAGCGCCTGCCCGAGCGCACCGGTGCCTCAACGCAAGGCGCCGGACGGGTGCGCGGAGTGGCAGAGCGGCCTCGTCGCGCTCGTCGGGAGCGTGCGCCCCGACCTCGTGCTCGTGGCCGACGCCTCGGTCTACGTCGACGACGATCGGATCGCGGCCGTCGACGCGCAGGGGGCCTGGCGCGAGGCCAACCGCATCCTCGTGGGCGCGCTCGACGCCACCGGCGTCCCGGCGGCGGCGGTGCTCGATCTTCCCGCGTTGCGCCAGAACGCCACCGACTGCTTCGCGCTGCGCGCGGCGGACCGCTGTGGTCCGACGGCTGGCGACGTGCAGCAGGCGCGCGCGGTCCACGCGGCGATGCGCGCGGCGTGGGGCGAACATCCGCTGTTTGATCCGACCGTGACCCGGGTCTTCTGCCCGACGGCGCACGCCGAACCGCTGGGGCCCGAGTCGCCGGGGCCCATGACGGGCTGCGCGGCGACCGTCGCCGACAAGCCGATGTACCGCGACCGGGGCCACCTGACGCGTGAGGGGTCCGAGGCGTTCGCGGCCGACATGGGGGCCTTCCTCCGCCCGCTGCTGGCGGCGCCATCGTCGTCGCAGCCGTCATCGCAGCCGTCGACGATTAAAGGCGACCGCGCACCGCGCTGACCGCGACGACACGGCCCCGACAGGCGGACGTCGCTCGCGCCGCCCCTCAAGCCGCGCGCGTCGTGGTCGGGCAGGGCGGTGGGGTCGTCCGCCATCCTACCGATGCGCGCGCGATAGAAAAGGCCGACACCGGACGCGAGGTCTCGTTGTCGACGTCGACAGTTCACTCTCGCTCTTGTGGAACGGCGCGCGCCGTCCTGCTGCCCGCGCCGTCGGGCTTGCCCGGTGTCGTGAGCGCGGTCGGGCTCGTCGGTCTCGTCGCGGTCTTCGGGACCAGCCTTGTCGCCTCGCCCGCGGCGGCCCAGAACCTCGAGATCCCCGCCGTCATCCGCGACTTCACTCCGGCGCACCCCGACTTCGAGTCCTTCAGCGGCTCCGACGCCGACACCGGCATCGTGCGCTTCGAGCTCGGCGCCGACCGCAAGCCCGTCTACGCCGAGGACGGCCACACCGTGACGTCGCGCGAGAGCTTCGACCAGTGGTACCGCGACGTCGCCGGCGTCAACCTCGCCACCACCATCCGCCTGCCCCTCACCGACAACGGCGACGGCACCTGGGGCTACGCCAGCAACGCCTTCTTCCCCATCGACGACGCCCTCTTTGGCAACGAAGGCCGGCCCCACAACTTCCACTTCACCACCGAGGTCCACGCCCGCTTCACCTACCAGGGCGGCGAGACCTTCGACTTCGAGGGCGATGACGACCTCTGGGTCTTCATCAACGGACGGCTCGCCCTCGATCTCGGCGGGCTGCACCCCGCCATCGCCGGCAGCGTCGACCTCGACGAGCAGGCCGCCGCCCTCGGCATCACGCCCGGCAACGAATATCCGCTCGAGCTCTTCCACGCCGAGCGCCACACCAACGAATCGAATTTCCGGCTCACCACGACGATCCGCTTCACCCTCGACGACGACGGCGACGGCGACGGCGTGCCCGGCAGCGACGACGACGACGGCGACGGTGACGTCTGCGACGACGGCGACACCGGGCCGCTGTGCGCCGGTGACGACGACGGCGATCGCAACGACGACGGGATCCCCGACGACGAGCAAGACCTCCCCGGCGACGGCTTCGTCGACTTCCCCGACGAAAACGGCGACGGCATCCCCGACGGTTGCACCATCGACCCCGAGAGCGGCGTCAGCTGCCCCGCCGGACTGCTGCCCGACGCCGACGGCGACGCCATCCCCGACGCCATCGATGACGACCGCGACGGCGACGGCGTGGCCAACGAGGACGACGACGACCAGGACGGCGACGGCGTCGTCGACGGCGAGGACGACGACCAGGACGGCGACGGCGTCCCCGACGCCCTCGATCAGGACATCGACGGCGACGGCGTGCGCAACGCCACCGACGACAGCCCCCGCGGCGCCTTCGCCGACGACGGCGTCGGCAACGGCAGCGGTGACGGGAGCGGCGACGTTGCGGCCGACGGTCTGACGGGTTGCGCCGGCTGTGACGGCCGCGGCCGCGGCGGCGCTGACGGCGGCGGCCTGACCCTGCTCGCCGGCGCGGTCCTGCTTGTCGTCCGCCGCCGCCTTCACCGGTGACAGCGCGACTCATGCGCCGACCCCGACGGGCGCGCGGCGCCGCGCAGCGGCAGGCTCGTCGACGTCGTGGTCTTTTGGACGGCGACGCGACGCCGCACACACGCTGACGATGGAGATCGTGTCGCGTCAGGGCATCACGGGGTCGCCGCCAGCTTGCTGGTCGTCACCGTCGTCGTTGCCGCCGACATGGCCCTCGGCCAGCTGCGCGTGCGCGGCACCGGGCTCGGCGTCGCGGCGGTGCTGTTCGCCGGCCTCGTCGTCGGCCACCTGGGCTTCGTGCCCCCGACAGCCACGCTCGAGCTGCTGCGCGACTTCGGCCTGATCCTGTTCGTCTACGCCATCGGCGCGCAGCTGGGGCCCGGCTTCTTCGCGTCACTGCGACACGGCGGCGTGCGCCTGAACGCGCTCGCCATCGCCGTCGCCATGGGCGGCGTCGCAGTCGCCGCCCTGGGGGCGAAGCTGCTCGGGCTCGACGTCGCCGGCGTCGTGGGCGTGCTGGCGGGCGCGACGACGAACACGCCGTCGCTCGGTGCGGCCCACCAGGCGCTCGACGGGGTCATCGGGGTCGACGACGCGCGCCGTGGATTGCCCAGCCTTGGCTATGCCGTCGCCTCTCCGTTCGGCGTCGCCGGCATCATTGGCGGGCTCGTGGCGCTGCGCCTGCTCTTCCGCGTCGCCCCCCGGGCCGAAGCCGAGGCCCTTCTGCGCGCCCGCGCCGCCGAGCACCCGCCCGTCGAGCGTCGAACGCTCCTCGTCACCAACCACAACCTCGACGGGCGCGCCGTCAAGGACATCCCCGGCATCGCCGGCTTCGGCGTCGTCGTCAGCCGTGTCCTGCCGGCCCATGGTGCCGAGGCGACCATCGCCCACGCCGACACCGTGCTGCACGAGGGCGACGCGCTGCTCGTGGTTGGCGCCGGACGCGGCCTCGACGACCTCGGCGTCATGGTCGGCCGCTACGCCGACGTCGATCTTCGGGGCGTGCCCGGAGTCGTCGACGTGCGGCGGCTGGTCATGACCCGCAGGGATCACGTCGGCCGCACGCTCGCCGACGCCGAGGTCGAGCTCGGCGGCGCGGTGACGTTCACCCGCCTGCGCTGCGGCGAGGTCGAGCTGACGGCACGCGGTGACCAACGCGTGCGCTTCGGCGACCTCGGCCACGCCGTCGGCGAGCCGGCCACGCTCGACCGCGCCGCGGTGTGGTTCGGCAACTCCGACAAGGCGTTGTCGTCGGCGGAGCTGCTGCCGCTCTTCGTTGGCGTCGCGCTGGGCGTCGGCGTGGGCGCCATCGCGATCCCGCTCAGGCTGCCCGCGCCGCTGAAGCTCGGCCTCGCCGGCGGACCACTGCTCGCGGCGCTCGTGCTCGCCTGGATCGGGCGCATCGGACCCGTCGTCTGGTACCTGCCGGGCAACGTCAACGCCGCGCTGCGCGAGCTCGGGATGGCGCTGTTCCTGTCGGCGGTGGGGCTGAAGGCCGGCGCCCACATCGTCGAGGCAGCGCGCTCGGGGGCCGGGCCGTCATGGGTGCTGCTCGGCCTCGCCATCACGCTCGTGCCGATGGTGGTGGTGGGCGCCTTCGCGCGGGCGGTCTGGAGGCTCGACTATCCGACGTTGTCGGGTGTGCTCGCCGGCGCGATGACCGACCCGCCGGCGCTGGCCTTCGCGCAGGGGCTCGCCGGCAGCGACACCCCCGCCGTCGGCTACGCCGCCGTCTATCCGCTGACGATGGTCCTGCGCACCGTCGCCGCCCAGCTGTTCGTCGTGTCGTTGTTGTGAGCGCGCTCGCGGCCCGGGAGATCTCGATGATCGACGTTGCTAACCTCCGCTCGATCCACGCTCCGTTGTTCGCCGGGTTCGACAGCGCCGACCTCGCCGTCGTCGCCTCGGCCCTCGTGCGCGAGGCGATGCCCGCCGGCTCGGTCATCGTGCGCCGCGGTGACCCCGGGCGCGACCTGTTCGTCGTCGTCGAGGGGCGGATCCGGCTGTCGCGCAACGAGCACGACCTCGGCACGCTGTCGCCGGGGGCGTACTTCGGCGAGATCTCGCTCATCGGGGGGCGGGAGCGCGCCGCCACCGCCGAGGCCCTGGGCGACGTCATGCTCTGCCGCCTGCCGTACGCCGAGTGGGCCCGGCTGCTCGTCGATCAGCCCCGTACGGCGGCCGAGCTGCTGCGCCGGCTCGCCGAGCGCCTGGGCGATCAGCTGATCGGCATGACCGACAGCGTCGAGCTGTTGTTCGATCGCAAGCACCTTGGCCGCGCGGCGACCTACGGCGTCGAGCTCGTCTTGGGCGACCGCGTGGAGCAGCTGACGGTGCCGTCGGGGACCTTGCTGGCAGGGCTGCTGCCGCCGCAGGTCGGCGGCGCCCCGGTCGTCGCGGCCATGGCCGGTGCGCGTCCGGTCACGTTGTCGACGCCGGTCCTTGGCCACCTGCGCATCGAGCTGCTGACGCTGCGCCATTGGGAGGGACGTGAGGTCTGGCGTCGCAGCGTCGGGCTGCTGTTCCTCGCGGCGGCGCACCGCGTGGCGCCGTCGGCGTCGTTCTCGCTGTCACACTCGGTGGGCGGCGGGCGCGTCGTGCGCCTGCGCCAGGGCAGCATCGATGACGAGCTGCGCGGGGCCATCGAGGACGAGATGCGGCGCATCGTGCGCGCCAACGTCGCTTTCGTGCGGGAGCAATGGCCGCTCGAACAGGCGCGCGTCCACTTCGCCGCGCGGGGCGAGGCCGACGCCGTCGCCGCGCTCGCGACGCACTGCGGGCCGGTCGCCACCGTGATCGGGCTCGAGGGGCGCTACGCCCACGCCACGGGTCCGGTGGCGCCGTCGACGGGCATGCTCGTCGGCAGTCACCTGCACCTGCACCCCGAAGGCCTGCTGCTCGAGTACGGCGCCACCTTCCAGCCGTGGCTCGAGACCGCTGACGACGACGTCGTCGAGCGCGAGATCGCGCACCCGCGCTTCGTCTCGCCGATGGCGCAGGACCACGAGCGCTGGCTGCGGGCCATGGGCGTCGACTCGGTGGGGGCGTTCAACGCCTTCTGCATCAACGGTCGCGACAAAGAGATCATCCACAACGCCGAGGGCTTTCACGAGAAGCACATCGGCTGCATCGCCGACGCCATTTCCGTCCGCGGCGACGGCGTCCGCGTGATCGCCATCGCCGGCCCGTCGTCGTCGGGCAAGACGACGTTCATCAAGCGCCTCACGGTGCAGCTCGAGGTCAACGGCGTGCGCCCCGTCGCGCTCAGCCTCGACGACTATTTCGTCGACCGCGAGCAGTGCCCGCGTGACGAGCAGGGCGACTACGACTTCGAGGTGCTGCAGGCCCTCGATACCCGGCTGCTGCAGGACCACCTCGCCCGCCTGCTCGCCGGCGAGACGGTGGCCACGGCGCACTTCGACTTCAAGAGCGGGCGCTCGTCGCCATCGGGCGGGCCGCAGATGAAGCTGCAGAAGGCCGAGGTGCTGCTCATCGAGGGCATCCACGGCCTGAACCCGGCGCTCATCGGCGCCGCCGTGCCCGCCGGGCAGATGTTCCGCATCTTCGTGCAGCCGGCGCTCTGCCTGCCGTTCGATGTCTTGACGTCGGTGATGCCCGCCGATCTGCGCTTCCTGCGTCGCATCGTGCGCGACCGCCACGCGCGCGGCACGCGGGCGGCCGACAACATCCTGCGCTGGCCGTCGGTGCGGCGGGGCGAAGGACGCCACATCTTCCCGCACAAGCACCACGCCGACGCCGTCTTCGACACGTCCCTCGCCTACGAGATGGGGGTGCTCAAGGTCTACGGCGAGCGCTATCTACTCGAGGTGCCGCCGAGCCACCCGGCGGCGTCGACGGCCTTCCGCCTGCGGGGGCTCCTCGACAACTTCGTGTCGATCTATCCCGACCACGTTCCGCCGACGTCGATCCTGCGCGAATTCATCGGCGGCAGCGACGTCGAATACTGAGCAGCGGCATCGCAGATTGAGTCGTGTCGGTGCTGGCGCCGGGGACCGGGCCAGAGGCGCGTCGGACCGTTGGCCAACGCCGTCGCCCGACGGCGCCTTGGTCGCGCCGTCCGGCGGTCGTCCTGACGTCGTCACAGCCCCCTGGCCGGGCACTTCCCCGCCGGGGGGAGGGCTGCTAACGCCCCCTGCATGAGCGACACCCCCGACAGCGGCAAGAACGGCACCCCGAACGTCGACCACGGCGCACCCCTGGAGGCGAGCGCGGCGTCGCCGGGCAAGGGGGGGCCAGCGGGTCCGCCGGTCGCGCCGCCGGGACACGCCGCTGGTGGCGGCGGCAGCGGCCGTCGGGTCGAGCAGGTCTCGATCGTCGACGAGATGCGCGACAGCTACCGCGACTACTCGATGAGCGTGATCGTCGGGCGCGCGCTCCCCGACATCCGCGACGGGCTGAAGCCGGTGCACCGGCGCATCCTCTACGCGATGTTCGACGAGGGCCTGCTGTCGAACCGCAAGTACAGCAAGTGCGCCGGCGTCGTCGGCGAGGTGCTGAAGAAGTACCACCCGCACGGCGACTCGGCCGTCTACGACGCCCTCGTGCGGCTCGCGCAGCCGTGGAACATGGGCGCCACGCTGGTCGACGGGCAGGGCAACTTCGGCTCCGTCGACGGAGACCCTGCCGCTGCGTACCGCTACACCGAGTCGCGGCTGACGAAGGTGGCTGAAGAGCTGCTGCGCGACATCGAGAAGAACACTGTCGACTTCATCCCGAACTTCGACGGCAACTACAAGGAGCCGGCGGTCCTGCCGTCGCGCGTGCCGAACCTGCTGGTGAACGGCAGCGAGGGCATCGCGGTGGCGATGGCGACGCGCTGCCCGCCGCACAACCTCGGCGAGATCGTCGACGCGCTCGTCGCGATCATCGAGGAGCGCTACGAGGGCGGCGACAAGGTCGACCTGAAGCGCCTGCTGCAGCTGGTGCCGGGGCCGGACTTCCCGACAGGCGGGCAGCTGTGCGGCAGCAGCGGGATCCTCAGCTACTACGAGACCGGCCGTGGCTCGCTGAAGCTGCGCGGCAAGGCGCGCATCGAGGACAACGCCAAGCTGAAGCGCACGCAGATCATCATCGACGAGATCCCCTACCAGGTGAACAAGGCGAGGCTGGTCGAGCGCATCGCCGAACTGGTGCGTGACAAGAAGGTCGAGGGCATCGCTGAGCTGCGCGACGAGAGCGACCGTGACGGCATGCGGGTCGCCGTCGACCTGAAGCGCGACGTCATCGCCGATATCGTCTTGAACCAGCTGTTCAAGCACACGCAGCTCGAGGTCAGCTACCCGGTGCAGATGCTGTCGATCGTCGACGGACAGCCAAAGACGCTGGGCCTGCGGCCGATGCTCGAGAACTTCATCGACTTCCGCCGCGAGGTCGTCACGCGGCGCACGCGCTGGGAGCTCGACGAGGCCGAGAAGCGCTTCCATATTCTCGCCGGTCTGCTCACCGCGCTAGACGACATCGACCGTGTCATCGAGCTCATTCGCGGCTCGCCCGACACCGACGTGGCCAAGGTACGGCTGTGCGCCGAGCGCTTCCCCGGGGCGGCGAAGCTCGCGGTGTTTGCGTCGGCGCCCACGGCGCAGACCGAGCAGTGGCTCAAGCAGGGCTACGCCCAACTCGACGAGATTCAGGCGGCCGCCATCCTCGAGATGCGGCTGTCGCGGCTGGTCGGGCTCGAGCGCGACAAGCTCACCGGCGAAGCCGAGGATCTGCTGAAGGAGATCGCGCGGCTGAAGGAGATCCTCGGCGACCTGCGCGTGCTGATGCAGGTCATCAAGAACGAGCTGAAGGACATCGCGGTCCGCTTCCGCGTCGAGCGCCGCACCCAACTGGTCGGCGACGTCGACGAGCTCGACGTCGAAGACCTGATCGCCGAAGCAGAGATGGTCGTCACCATCTCCCACGCCGGCTACATCAAGCGGTCGCCGACATCGGCGTACCGGGCGCAGAAGCGCGGCGGCAAGGGCAGGGCGGCGGCGAAGGCCAAGGAAGACGACTTCATCCAGGATGCGTTCGTCGCGTCGACCCACGCCTACTTGTTGACCTTCACGAACCGCGGGCGCGTGTTCTGGTTGAAGGTGCATCAGGTGCCCGAGGCCGGCGGGCACGCCCGCGGCCGGCCCATCGTCAACCTCATCCAGCTCGAGGCGGGCGAGCAGGTGTGCACGGTGCTCCCGGTGCGTCGGTTCCCCGAGAAGGAAGACGAAGCCTTCTTGTTCTTCTGCACGAAGAACGGCGTGGTCAAGAAGACGGATCTGACCCAGTACTCCAACCCGCGCAGCACGGGCCTGATCGCGTGCGGCATCGAGGGCGGTGACGAGCTGATCGCCGTGCGCACCACCGACGGCAAGAGCGAAGTCTTCCTGACGACCGCTGGCGGCATGTCGATCCGCTTTCAGGAGACCGAGGTGCGCACGATGGGCCGGCAGGCCGTGGGCGTGAATGGCATCCGTCTCGGCAACGAGGGCGGGCGCCCCGACGAGGTCGTCGCGATGGAGGTGCTCGCGGAGGACGCCTCGGTGCTGACCGTGACCGAGCGCGGCTACGGCAAGCGCACGAAAAAAGATGAGTACCCGCTGCAGCACCGCGCCGGCAGCGGGGTGATCACCATCAAGACCACCGAGCGCAACGGCCGCGTCGCCGGGGCGATTCAGGTGCAGCCCGGCAATCAGGCGATGCTGATCACCGACGGGGGAACGCTGATCCGCATCGCCACCAACGACGTCAGCGAAATTAGCCGCAACACGCAGGGCGTGCGCCTGATCAGCGTCGACGAAGACGAGCGCGTGATCAGCATCGTGCGCATCGCCGAGCCCGCCGATGAGCCGACGACGCCGCTGACTGCGGCTACGGCGTCCGCCGAGGGCGCCGCGGTCGTCGAGCCGGACAGCAACGACGGCGACATCGACGTCGACGGCGAGCCGTGACGCGCGCTGGCTGCGCATGGAGTCAGCCCTCGCCGCGCGAGCCCGTTCAGGCCCGGGGCAGCGCCGGTCACCGGGGTGCTCGCACGCCGGCGTCTCTGTCGGCCGCTGCTGCGGTCGCCGCGCTGTCGACGGCCTGCGCCGACCCCGGTCCCGAGGGCACCGTGGGGAGACGGGGCCGAATCGTGTTCCAGGCGCCCACCGACCTCGTCTGGTCGTCGCGGCTCGCCACCGGCAGCTTCTTTGACGTCACGGCGCTGGCGCCTGACGAAGACGATGCGCTGTCGGCGAGCGCCACCATCGCCAGCGACGACGACGCCATCGTCGCCGTCGCCGCCGCCGACGTCGAGCGGGCGTCGGGGGAGCTGCGCTTCACTGTCACCGCCGCGGGCCCCGGCGTCGTCGACCTCGTCGTCACCGACGGGGGCGAAGAGGTCGACCGCATCGGGGTGCAGGCCGCCGCCGCCGTCGACACGGTGCTCGTCGATGCTGCGCTCGTCGGCGCCACCGCCGCCGTCGACCCGCGGCTGCCGGCGCGCTTCGCGGTCGTCGCCGACGCCAAGACGCGGGTGCTCGTCTCCGCCGTCGATCGGTGCGGCGAGGCGCTGCTCGACCTCGGCGCCAGCGCGGTCGTCGTTGCTGGCCCCGAGGGCGTCGACCCGGCGACCCTCGCTCGGGTCACCGCCGACGGGCCGGCGTCCTTCGTCGTCGAGCCCGCGGCCGCTGGCGACTTCGCGCTGGCCCTCGCCACGCCCGGCCTTGCCGACCTCGCCTGGGACGTCAGCGCCGTGCCGCGCGGCGCCATCGACGAGGTGCGCGCCGAGGCCGCCGGCGCCGACGCCGAGACCGGCACGGTGACGCTGTGGGGACGCGCCTTCGTCGACGACGTCGACGTCGTCGGCCAGGACTTCACGTGGACGGCGAGCGAGCGGGTGACGCTGTCGTTGCCGCTGGGGCCGGCGACGGCGGCGACCATCGCGTTCCCAGCGGCCGACCAGCCGCCCGACGATCGCCCGGCCACGGTGACCGCCGAGGTCGTCGGCGAGGAGGGCGCGCTCGACCTGCTGGCCCTGACCGGCGCCGGTCTCGCCACCGCGCGCGACGCGCCGCCGGCGCGCCTTGTCGAGGGTGGTGCCGACGGCGGCGAAGGTGCCGACGGCGGCGATGCCGGCGACGGCGCGGGCGGAGCTGCCAGCGTCGGCGCTGGCTGCGGCGGCGGATCGCCGTGCGACCCGTTCGCGGCGGCGGCGCCGGTGGCGGGGCTGGCGCTGCGCCGACGTCGACGTCGGCGGACGCCGTGACGGCGGCGCTCGCCCCGGTCGCCGCGGCGCGCGGCCTGCGCCACGCCTGGGCCGGGTCCAGCGCGCTGGTCGACGTCGACGTGGAGGTGTGCGCCGGTCGGATCACGGGCTTCCTCGGTCGCAACGGCGCCGGCAAGAGCACGACGCTGCGGATCCTCGCTGGCGTCGTCGTGCCCGACGGCGGCACGGTGGTCGTCGGCGGCTGGTCGGCCCACGATCCGCGGGCGCGCGCGCAGATCGGCTGGGCGCCTGAGGAGCCCGCCGTCGCCGATGGCCTGACCGTGCGCGAGCAGCTCACCTTTGCGGCGCGCCTGCGCGGGCTCTCGCGCCGCGAGGTCACGGCGCAGCTCGGGTCGCTTCTGTCTTCCCTCGATTTGACGAGCGTCGAAGCGAGGCTGTGCGGCGCGCTGTCACGCGGCACCCGCCGGCGGGTCGGGCTGGCCATGGCGCTGCTCGGACAGCCGCGGGTGCTGTTGCTGGACGAGCCCACGGCCGGCCTCGACCCGGCGCAGGTGGCGGCGCTGCGCGCGCTGCTCCTGCAGAAGCGGCAGGAGGGCGTCGCGATCCTGCTGTCGTCGCACGTCGTCGCCGAGCTCGAAGGCCTGATCGACGACGTCGTCGTGCTCGCGCGCGGTCGAACGGTGTGCGCCGTCGATCGCGCCGCGCTGTCCCGCGCCGTCGCCGCCGTGGCCGCCGATGGCGCGCCGAACGCTCCCGGGGGCCTGGCGTGACCGCGCTCCTGGTGCGCGAGCTGCGGCTGCTCGTCACGTCGGCCACAGGCGGCGTGCTCGGCGCGGTCTGGGCGCTGTGCGTCGCGGCGCTGTTCCTCGTCGACCTGACCGCCTTCGAGCAGGCCGAGCAGCGGGCGCTGGCGCTGGGCGATCCGGCGCTCGTGGCGCTGCTCGACGTCAACGACCTGCTGCTGTCGAGCGTGCTCGGCAACGTGGTCGTCCTCCTCTTGTTCTTCGCGCCGCTGCTGGCGATGCGGCTGTTCGCCGACGACCCGACGACGCGCGACTGGCTGCTGCACGCCGCGCCGTCGGCGACGACGGTGGGCCTCGGCAAGCTGGCCGCCGGGGTCGTGATCGTCGCCGGCCTCGCCGGCTCGACCCTCGCGCTGCCGGCGTTGCTCGCCGTCTTCGGGCAGCCCGCCGCTGGCGGCACCGGCCCCGTCGTCGACGTCGCCCAGGCCGTCGTCGCCACCGGCACGCTGGCCGCCTGCGGCGCCTGCTTCGTCGCCGTCGCCTGCGTCGCCGCCGCCGTGTTCGACGTGCCGCTGGCCGCGGGGCTGGTGGCGTTCCTCGTGCTCGTGGCCTGGTGGTTGTTGCCGTCGACGGTGACCCTCGTTGGTCCCGACGTCGCCCGTTGGCTCGCCTGGGCCTCGCCGTCGTCGCACCTCGAGCGTGGGCTGCGCGGCGTGCTCGACGGCGGCGACGTCGTCTGGTTTGTCGGCACGTTCGTGAGCGCGGCCCTCGCCACCGTCCTGGGTCTTGCGCGGGGGCGACGATGAGCCGCATCGCCGCCGTCGCCGCCGCCGCCGCCGGCTCAGCCCTTTGTGTCGTCGCCATCGCCGTGGCGCTGCCGGTCTTCGGCGCCCGCCCGCCCGCCCTCCTGATGTTGCTCGTCGGCGGCACGCTGCTGCTGGTCGGCTCGCTCGTCGCGTCCGGCCGCGAGGCGGAGGGCGCCATGACGGCGCGCGCCGATGAGGGGCGGCGCTTGCGGCTAATGTTTCGCCAACTATCGAAGTGGAGCGCCGCGCTCGGCGTCGCGGCCGCCTCGATGGTGTGCTCTAGATTCGTCGAACACCGAATCGACGTGACGAACGCCGGGGTCAACACGCTGGCCGACGAGAGCGTCGTGGTTGCCCGCGGCGTGGCCGCTCCGGTGCGCGTCATCGCCTTCGTCGAGCCGGGTCGGGCCGCGGTCGAGCTGCGCGCGCTTGTCGACCGCTACGCCGCGGTGACCGATCGGGTACGGCTCGAGCTGCGCTCGGCGGCGGCGGCGGCCGATCTCGAGGTCGCCCGGGCCGTGGGCCTGGCCGAGCTGCTCGCGCTGGGCGGGCCGAACGTCGCGGTCGTGCCGGCGGTGCCGGGCGGCTCGGCGCCGGTGGAGCGGGTCGTGCGCTACCGCTTCGATGCCGGGCAGCCCGACGCCGAAGAGCAGCTGACGAACGCGCTGCGCCGCGCGACGACGACCACCACGCCGGCTCGTGTCTACGTCGTCGCCGGCCACGGCGAGGCTGATCTCCGCGACGAGGGCCCCGCCGGGCTCTCCCGCCTGCGTGACGCGCTGGCTGCCCGCAACGTCGAGCTCGCGCCGCTGCCGCTAGCCGTCGTCGGGTCGCGCGTCCCCGACGACGCCCGGGCGGTGATGGTGTTGCCGGCCACCGCGGCGTGGGAGTCCGGCGAGGTGGCGGCGCTGCGCGCATTTCTCGACAAGGACGGCGCGCTGTTCGTGCTGTTCGAGCCTGAACGCCCCCAGCCGTCGGTCGCCGCATGGGCCGCGCGGGCGGGGGTCGATGTCGTGGCCGACGTCGTGGTCGACGAGGGACCCTTCGTGACGCTGCTCGGCGGCGCTGACGTCGTCACCGGCAGCACCCAGCTCGGCCACGCCGTCACCCGCCCGCTGAAGGGCGCGTTGACGCACTTCCCGCGCGCGGCGGTGCTTGGCCTGTCGCCGGTTCCCGACGTCCTGACTACGCCGCTGGTGTCCACCGGCGGCGACGCGCGGGCGGCTACGATCGACGCGCGGGGCCCGCTGCCCCTGGTCGTCGCCGCTGAGCCGACGCCCGCGCCGGCACCGTCGGGGGCGTCGTGGGCGCTGCGCGGGTGGGTCGCGTCGCGCACCGTCGTCGCCGCCGACGCCACCTTCGTGACCAACGGCGCGCTGGGCCTGGGCGCCAACCGCGACCTCGCGCAGAGCATCCTGCAGTGGCTGGTGCAGGACGACGACCACATCGCCGTGCGACCGCGTCAGCGCGGCGGCAGCCTCGTGTTCCTGACTCCGTCGGCGCGTGAGGCGCTTGCGTTCGTGCTGCTCGTCGTCGTGCCCGGGCTGCTTGCGGCGGCCGGCGCGGCGGTCACCGCCGCGCGCCGCGCGCGCTGAAGGAGCGCCCCTGCGTCAGCGTGCAACCCCGAGGGCCACGTCGACGGCGTGATCGTCGTCGTCGCCGCGGATCGGCGTCCACCACGGCTCCTTCTTGAACCACGTGCGCTGGCGGCGCGCGTACTGCCGCGTGCGGGTCGCCGTCTGCGTCGCGGCAGCGGCGACGTCGAGCACGCCCCGGGCGACCGCCAGTGCCTCGGCGACGCCGATGGTGGCGAGCAGCGGGTGGTCGACGGGCAGCAGGGCCGCCAGGGCACACGCCTCGTCGACGATCGCCGGCGTCGCGAACAGCGCCGCGGCGCGCGCGTCGATGCGGCGGGCGAGGGCTGCAGGCGGGCGCGACACCAGCAGCCAGCGCGCCTCAGCGACGATCGGGCGGGGCGGTCGTGCCAGCAGGGCCGCACCGTCACGGCCGCCGACGTCCGCGCCGAGCAGCGCCAGCTCGAGCGCGCGCACGACGCGCGCCGGGTTTTGCACGTCGAGCTCGACGACGGCATCGGGCGCAACGGCCCGCAGGCGCTCGACCAGCGCGGGCAGCCCGTGCGCGCGCCGGTCCTGCTCCAGGCGTGCGCGCAGGGCGGCGTCGGCAGGGAGCGCGTCGTCGAGCCCCACGCGCAGCGCCCGCAGGTACAGGCCGGTGCCGCCCACGATGATGGCCACGCGTCCGCGGCCGACGACCTCGGCGATCGCGCGGTCGGCGAGGGCGACGTAGCGGCCCGCCGACAGCGTCTCCGTCGGCGGCACCGTGTCGTACAGGTGGTGGGGGACCAGCGCGCGTTCGTCATCGCCGGGGCCGGCGGCGGCCACGGCGAGCCCGGCGTACAGCTGGCGGCTGTCGGCGCCGATGATCTCGCCGCCCAGCCGCCGCGCCAGCGCCAGCGCCAGCGCGCTCTTGCCGCCCGCTGTCGGACCGCCCACGACGACGACGCGCGGCCCCGCGCTCACGATCGCTCCGGCTCGCGCACCGCGTCGACGATGACGTCGGCGTCGCCGCCGTCGACGCGCAGCCGCAGGCGCGCGCCGACGACGAGATCGCTCGCCCGCGCGAGACGGTCGTCGAGCGTGGCCAGCGCCCAGCCCCGCTTCAGCACCGACAACGGCGACAACGCCTCGAGCTGGTCGACGGCACGCACGAGCCGGCCGGCGGCGTCGGCGGCGCGGCGCTGCACGGCGTCGTCGAGGCGCGCGGCCAGCTGCGCGAGGCGCGCCGTCGCCGGGTCAAGGGTCGGTCGCCGGTGCGAGAGCCGGCGCTCAAGGGCGTCGAGGCGGTCGCGGTCGCCGGCCAGGCGGCTCAACGGCGCCTGCCGCGCCAGCCGCGAGGCGAGGCCGTCGAGGGCGCGCCCGTGGCGCTGCGCCAGCGTCGCCGGCGCCGGCAGGCGGCCCTGAAGACGAGCCAGCCGCTGCCCGGCCTCGGCGACCTTGCGCGCCGTCGATGAGCGCAGCCGCTGTTGCAGCGCGTCGAGCTGCTGCTCGAGCTCGGCGACGGCGGGCGCGGCGAACTCGGCGGCCTGGCTCGGCGTGGCGGCGCGTCGGTCAGCGGCGTGATCGCACAAGGTCACGTCGATCTCGTGGCCGACGCCGCTGACCACCGGCACGCGGCAGGCGACGACAGCGCGGACGACGGACTCCTCGTCGAACGGGCGAAGATCCTCGCGGCTCCCGCCGCCGCGCACGATCAGGATGACGTCGCAGCCGCCGTGACGATCGAGGTGGGCGATCGCCGCGGCGAGCGCCGCGCCGACCTCGGCGGCCGGGCCCTGCACCGGCGCCGGGGCGATGACGACGCTGACCTTCGGCGCCCGGGCCCGCAGCACCTTGACGACGTCCCGCACCGCCGCGGTCTGCAGCGAGGTGACGATCCCGACACAGGCGGGCAGCACGGGCAGGGGACGCTTGCGCTCGGCGGCGAACAGGCCCTCGGCGGCCAGCCGTGCCCGCCGCTCCTCGAGCATGCGCTCCAGCGCCCCGCTGCCGGCGGCGGTCAACGACGACGCGATGAGCTGCGCGCGCCCCTGCGGCCCGTAGAACGACGGCCGCCCGCGCACGACGACGAGGTCGCCGTTTTGCGGCAGCGCGCCGCGGTGGCGGCGGTTGGCCGACGAGAAGAAGCTCACCGACAGGCGCGACGTGGAGTCCTTCAGCTCGAAGTACCAATGCGCCCCCGTCGAGCCGCGGAAGCCGGTGACCTCGCCCTCCACCGCGAGATCGCCGAGCCCGTCGAGCCGCTCCTTGAACAGCTGCGCCACCTGCGTCGGCGACAGCGCCGCGTCGTCCTCCGCGGTCGTGGACGCCGAAGTCGCTGGATCGGCGGGTGCCCGTGGCACCGACGTCGCTGGCGTCGTGGTCGACGCGCGCGGCGGCGCATCGAAGAGCGCGAGCAGGCGGCGAGGAGGTTCGGCCACGACCCGACGCTGCCCGGTCGTCGTCGTCGACACAAGCGGACGGCTTGCTTCCCTTCGCGCGCGGGCGCGGGCTAAAAACGTCCGACGTCTCAGGAGGACCCGCCCGTGGTGCACATCCCGCCGCCGCCGCCGCCCCCGCCGGGCAGCAACTACTACCCCCAAAGTGGCGCCCCCGGCGCACCGCCATCGACGTCCCGGCAGTCCGCGTCGCCGCCGCCGGCGCAGCAGGCCTACGCGCAGCAAGGCGGGCAGCCGGGCTACGCGCAGCAAGGCGGGCAGCCGGGTTACGCGCAGCAAGGCGGGCAGCCGGGCTACGCGCAGCAAGGGTACGCGCCCACGCCAGGGGTCCAGGCCCACGCGGCCGCACCGCCACCCGCACCGCCACCCGCTCCAGCGGCCGCCGCCGTACCCGCCCGCACCATCCGCAAGTACGACGCCGTCGTCGTTGACGTTGTGCGCCGCACCCACGACGCGTCGTCGGTCTACTTCTTCATCGGCGACACTCCGCAGTACAAGGCGGGTCAGTTTCTCAGCATCGATCCGCACCAATTTCCCGAGCTTAAGCGCTGGATTGATTATCTGGAGACGCTGAAGGGAAAGAAGGAGCCGATTCGCTCCTATTCGTTGCAGTCCGCACCCGGCGAAAAGTGTGTCGCAATCTGCACGAAGGCCGACGAATACGATCCCCGCGCCCACAAGTACCCGCCGCTCCTTTCGCCGCTGATGGCGTCCGGGGCGCTCAAGGGCCGCGAGGTCCAGATCTCGGGCTTCACCGGCAGCTATGTCATCGACGATGACATCGAGAGCAAGACCGACACCGTCGTGCACTGGGTCGCCGGGTCGGGGATCGTGCCGAACTACGGCATCCTGAAGGACGAGCTTCGCAACAACAAGAATCCCCGCGTTCGCCATATCATGTTCGATGTCAATAAGACCGTTGGCGATATTATTCTTCATGACCAGCTGCGCGCCCTTGCTTCGGCGTATGCCAATCGCTTCACTTATTTGAATCTGATTACTCGTGAAGATCCATCGTATCTTGGGCAGAATTACCTCAGTGGCAGGCCGACGTCCGAGCTCGTGCGGCGCTACGTGCACAACCCGGCCCAGGCGCGTCACTTCGCCTGCGGCGCGGCCATCACGAAGTACCAGCGCGAGGTGGCCAAGCAGACCGGTCAGGAGCCGCAGCCGCGCTTCATGGAGTCCGTCGACGCGATCCTCCACGAGCTCGGCGTACCGAGGAACCACCTGAAGAAGGAGGAGTTCGGCTGAGCGGGGGCAGCGCCTGCGCGGCCGGAGCTGCGCGAGCCAGGTCGAGGGCGCCCCTTCTGCTCCGCGAGCTTTCGCCTCGCCAGTCGCGCTCGCTCCCTTCCTGCTCGCCGGGTCGGCGCTACGTCGTTCCGGCCGTGGACTCCAGCTCTTCGGGTTCGTCCTGTCGTGGGTATCGCGCTCAAGTCCTTCCTGACCCTGCTGGCGATCGTTGACCCCGTCGCCATCGTGCCGCTGTTCCTGGCGATGACCGCTGGCGACACGTCCGCCCAGCGCCGGCGCATGGCTGCGCGCGCCGCGGTCGTCGCCGGCGTCACCCTCACCGTCTTCGCGGCCGCGGGTGACCTGCTGTTTGCGCTGCTCGGCATATCGATCCCGGCGTTCCGGATCGCCGGCGGCGTGCTGCTGTTCCTGCTCGCTGTCGACATGCTGATGGCGCAGCCCTCGCGCCAACGCACGACGCCCGAAGAGACCGCCGAGGGCGTGCACAAGCCCGACGTCAGCGTGTTTCCCCTCGGCATCCCGATGCTCGCCGGGCCGGGCTCGATCACCGTCGTCATCATGGCGCGCACGTCGGCGGCGACGTCGCTGGAGCGCGCGGCGGTGTTCGCCAGCATCCTGGTCGTCGCGCTCGTGTCGTTCGTCGTGCTCGCGGTGGGCGGGCAGCTCGCCCACCGCCTCGGCCAGACCGGCATGAACGTCCTGCACCGCGTCTTCGGCCTGCTGCTCGCTGCCATCGCCGCCCAGTTCGTCGTCGACGGCGTCCGCGAAGCCTTCGGCATCGGCGCCTGACGAACCACCGCGGGCTGCGCTTGGCGTCCTTCGCCCATGCCCCACGCGTGGTCGACGACGCCCGTCGATCAGGGCGCGCGGCGGCTGGATTGACAAGAATGTCAACCCGCTATTGACTCACCGCGGCAATCCTCGATCACTGCCGCCGGAGGTTCGTCATGGCCCGCACCCCTCTCCCTGCCGACCGCGACGTCGTCGTCGTCGACGCGGCTCGTACGCCGTTCCTGAAGTCCAACGGCGCCTTCGCGGGCCTGATGAGCTGGGAGCTCGGGCGCGAGGCCATCAAGGGCCTCCTCGCCCGCACCGGCCTGTCGCCGCGCGCCGTCGACCTGGTGGTCATGGGCACGGTGGTGCAGGACCCGCGCACGTCGAACCTCGCCCGCGAGGCGATGCTCGGCGCCGGGCTGCCGCACACGGTGCCGGCGTTCACGACGACGCTGGCCTGCATCTCGGCCAACGTGGCGGCGACGACGGCGGCCGAGTCGATCCAGCTCGGCCGCGCCGACGTGGCCATCGTCGGCGGCGCCGAGAGCTTCTCGGACCCGCCCATCCGCCTGAGCAAGAACCTGCGCCGCGCCCTCGTGAAGAGCCAGAAGGTCAAGGCGCCGCAGGAGTACATGAAGATCCTCGCCGACCTGTCGCCGCAGGACCTCGTCCCCGATGTGCCGTCGGCGGCCGAGTTCTCGACGGGCCTGACGATGGGCCAAAGCTGCGAGCGCCTCGCCCACCGCGTCGGCGTGTCGCGCCGCGAATCCGACGAGTGGGCCGTGCGCAGCCACGTGCTCGCTGACCAAGCGTGGAAGGACGGCCGCTACGCCGATGAGGTCGTCCCTGTGGCCGTGCCGCCGGCGTTCGCGCTGGTCACCGCCGACGACGGTCCGCGCAGCGACTCGACGATGGAGACCGCCGGCAAGCTGAAGCCCGCCTTCGACCGCGACTTTGGCGTCGTCACCGCGGCGTCGTCGTCGTTCCTCACCGATGGCGGCAGCGCGGTGCTGTTGATGTCGGCCGAGAAGGCGCGGCAGCTGGGGCACAAGTCCAAGGCGATCCTGCGCGACTGGGTGTACGCCGCCGGTGACCCCCTCGAAGAGCTGCTCGCCGGGCCGGCGCTGACGATCCCGAAGATCCTCGCCCGCAACAACCTGACGGCCAGAGACGTCGGCGTCTGGGAGATCCACGAGGCCTTCGCTGCCCAGGTCGTCGCCAACCTGAAGCTGCTCGACGACCAGACCTTCCTGCGCGAGCGCGTCGGCGTCGACATGACCATCGGCGAGATCCCGCTGGAGCGCATCAACGCCTGGGGCGGCTCGCTGTCCCTCGGGCACCCGTTCGGCGCCACCGGCGGTCGCTTGATCGCCACGGCGTCGCGCCGGCTGAAGGCCACCGGCCACCGCTACGCGGTGCTCACCGGCTGCGCCGCCGGCGGCCACGGCAGCGCGATCCTGCTCGAGAACCCCGCCGCCGTGCAGTGACCCGAGGCGGGCTCCCGCCCGCGTCCTCGTCGTTCCGCGCGCGCGCCGCACGCACCGCCCGACACGCCCTCTCCGTTGTCTGCCCTTCGCCGCCCCGAGGTTTCCGCCATGACCAGCTCCCTCAGCTCGCACGATTCGTCGTCGTCGTCGTCGTCGCCATCGTCCACCTCGCCGCTGGCCGACATCGTCACTGTCGAGGTACGGGACGGCATCGCGATCCTGACGTTCGACGTGCCGGGCGAGAAGCAGAACACGCTGTCCGAGCGCTCGGCGCGCGCGCTGCAAGACGCCTTCGCGCAAGCCGAGAGCGACCCCGCCGTGCAGGGCGTGGTCCTCGTCTCGGGCAAGTCCGACTTCATCGCTGGGGCCGACATCGCGATGCTGCAGGCGTGTACGTCGGCGGCGCAGGTCGAGCAGCTGTCGCGCGACATGCAAGCGCAGCTCGACCGCATCGAGCGCAGCAAGAAGCCCGTCGTCGCCGCCATCCACGGCGCCTGCCTCGGCGGCGGCCTCGAGGTCGCCCTCGCCTGTCACTGGCGGCTGGCCACCGACAGTCCAAGGACATCGCTGGCGCTGCCCGAGGTGATGCTCGGTCTCTTGCCCGGCGGCGGCGGCACGCAGCGTCTGCCACGGCTCATCGGTCTGCAGGCCGCCCTCGACCTGCTGCTCACCGGCAAGACCGTGCGCGCGTCGAAGGCGAAGAAGCTCGGTCTTGTCGACCAGGTGACCATCCCGTGGGGCCTGAAGGACGCCGCGGTGAAGACGTGCAGGCGCCTCGTGTGCGGCGAGCTGCGCCGCGTCGATCGCAAGGACCGGCTCGATCCGCAGGGCAAGGTCATGGAGGCGGCGCTCGAAGAAAACGTCGCCGGCCGCGCCGTCGTCTTCCGTCAGGCGCGTGCTGCGGTGATGGACAAGACGATGGGACTGTACCCGGCGCCGCTGGCCATCCTCGACGTTGTCGATCACGGGCTGTCGCGCGGGCTTCAGGCCGGCTTCGCCGAGGAGAGCCGCCGCTTCGGTCAGCTCGCGATGACCAACGAGGCGGCGAGTCTGATGCATCTGTTCTTCGGCCAGACGAGCCTGAAGAAGAACCGCTACGGCAAGCCGACGAAGCCAGTGGCGGCAGCGTCGACGACGTTGGGCGTGCTCGGCGCGGGACTGATGGGCGCGGGCATCGCCGACGTCAGCGCGAACAAGGGCCTGCGCGTGCTGATGAAGGACATGTCACCCGAGGCGCTCGCGCGCGGCCAAAAGGCCATCTGGCAGGGGCTCGACAAGCGCGTGAAGTCGCGGTCGCTCACCGCGTTCGAGCGCGAGCGCATCGCCAGCCACGTCGTCGGAAAGCTCGACTACCAGGGCTTCGCCGATGTCGACATCGTCATCGAGGCGGTGTTCGAGGACCTGGGCGTCAAGCACAAGGTCATGCGCGAGATCGAGGCCCACCTGCGCGACGATGCGGTGTTCGCGAGCAACACGTCGGCGCTGCCGATCGGCAAGATCGCCGCGGCGAGCAAGCGCCCCGAGAACGTCGTCGGCATGCACTACTTCTCGCCGGTGCCGAAGATGCCGCTGCTCGAGGTGGTCGTCACCGACCAGACGAGCAAGCACGCCGCCGCCCTCGCCGTCGAGGTGGGCATCGCGCAAGGAAAGACGGTGATCGTCGTCAAGGACGGTCCGGGTTTCTACACGACGCGCATCCTCGGGCCGGTGATGGAGGAGGCCGCGACCCTCGCCCTCGAGGGCGTCGACCTGACCACCATCGACCACCTGATGAAGACGGCCGGCTTCCCCGTCGGCCCCATCACGCTGCTGGACGAGGTCGGCATCGACGTCGCCGCCCACGTCGCCCGCGACATGGCGCCGTTCTTCGCGCCCCGCTTCGGTGAGCGTGACAGCAGCGCCCTCGACGCGATGGTCGCCCAGGGGTTCCTCGGTCGGAAGGCCAACAAGGGCTTCTTCTTGTATGGCAAAGAGCAGCCCAAAGACGCCCTCTCGAAGATCAAGGCGCTGGCTGGTCAGGTCCCGGTACTCGGCGGCGTCCTCGAGCAGGCGGGGGTCGTGCAGAAGGGCAAGCCGGTGAACACCGGCGCGCTGGCGATCCTCGCGGCCCACGGCGCGAAGCCCGGCAGCAAGAAGATCGACGACGAGCGCGCGCTGCAGGACCGAATGCTCCTGCGCATGGTCAACGAGGCGGTGCAGTGCCTGCAGGAGGGTATCCTCGACAATCCCGTCGACGGAGATATCGGCGCGGTGTTCGGGCTCGGCTTCCCACCGATGACCGGCGGTCCGTTCCTTTTCATCGACACCGTCGGGGCGTCGACCGTGGTGGCCACCCTCGAGCGCTTCGCCGTCGCCCACGGCAAGCGCTTCGCGCCGGCGCAGCTGCTCGTCGACCACGCCCGCTCGGGGCGTCGCTTCCACGGCGCGCGCGGCTGACGCTTTGCGCTCCCTGGCGCCGCATCCGGCGCCGGACAACCCGCGGCGCGCGTGGCACAGTTCGGCCATGCGCGCCGTGCTCGTTCTTGCGTCCGTGGTTGCCGCCCTCGTGCCGGCGCCGGTCCTCGCTCAGACGCGCCCGCCGGTGGCTGTCGGTACACCGTCGACGGCGGACGAATGTCGCTTCTTCGTGCCGCAGGTGCCGCCGTTCGACGTGCCTCCTCCTGACAAGCCGCCGTCGGATGGTGCGCCGGCGCCCGGGGCGTCCGACGAGCCGTTCTTTGGTCCGGTGGCCGTCGCCGCGCCGCCCGCGGGCGTCGCCGGTCTGCCGCGCAACGTCGAGATCGTGCTTGGCGGGGCGCTCGTCGAGGTGGCGCAGGGCTTCTGGGACATCGAGCTGCGCGGGCCCGACGGCGCGGCCCTGCCGTTCGTCCAAGACGGCGCCCGCGTGGTGCCCGTCGACGGCCTGCTGCCGCCTGGCCGTGTCAGCCTCACGCTGTCGGCCAACGCCACGCACCCCTGCCAGGGATGCTTCGCGCCCGGCCGACAGGAACTCGACGTTATCGACGTCATTGACACCACGTCGCCCGCGCTGACCGAGCTGGTGCTGCACGCGTTCGTCCCGCCGTCGCAGGAGGAGCAGACCCGCTGCAACCAGTTCGTCGGCACCGGTGACCTGCTGCTGGTGGCCGCCATCCCCGACGAGCCGGTGTTCTTCACGCTCGCGGCCCGGCACGCCCAGGTGGCCCCGCGGGTGCTGCTGCAGGGGGGCCTGCTCTTCGGGCAACAGCGGTCGGCGCTCGGCTTCAACCTCGTGCCCGACCCGGTCGTCGCCGTAGGCGAAGACGTGATCGTGGCCGTCGCGTTGCGCGACCTCGCCGGCAACGTCGCGCCGCCCGTCGTCACGCGGCTCAGGACGCGCTCGCTGCTGACGGTCGACGACCCGGCGATGACCGTCTTCGACCTGCCCGAGCAGCGCTGCGCCCTCGACCCGGCGCCGGCGGTGCAGGTGCCGGGGCGGCTGCCGCGCAACCCGATGTGGCGGGTGGTCTTTCCGTTCGAGGAGCAGCCTCTCGCCCTCATGCGCGGCGACGAGGTCGTCTCGCTGGTGCCCGGCGTCGAGCTGGTCGAGGACGCCCGCGCCGGTCGTCTCTTCTCGCTCGCCCGTCCGGTGGACGCTGGCGCCTGGTACCTCGTCGGCCTGCCGTGCGAGCGCTGTTTCTGCCCTGACTGCACGGCGCGGCTGCGCATCCCGGTCACGCTCGAGGACGTCGTCGACACGACGGCGCCGTCGGCGCCGGCGCTGCGGGGCTTGATCGACGACCCGTCGCCGCCGCGCTCCGAGGGCCGGTGCGCACCCGATCGCGCCGCGACCCTGGCCGTGCTGGCGCCGGGTGACGACGACGTCGCCGGTCCGTTCGACCTCGTCTACGACGTCGTCGTGCAGCTTGGCGACGACCCGCCGCGCCCCGTCGGTGTCGGGCTGCCGGCGTTGCGTCGCGCCAACGGCGACGTCGTGCTGCGACTGCCCACGGCTGTGCTGGGGCGGATCGTCGACGAGCCGATGACCGTCGCGATCGCCGCCCGCGACGGCGGCGGCAACGTCTCCCAGTCGACGCATGCGCTGGCCGGCGCCGCCGACGCTGCGAGCTGCGCCGCCGCTGCCGACGCACCGCCGGTGCTGACGCTGCTCGCGGTCCTCCTCACGCGTCGTCGTCGTCGGTGACGGCGGGCGGGCGCCGGCGGCTACCGTGGTGGCGGCGGTGGCAGCGCGCGGTGGACGAGCGTCACGACGCTGCGGGCGGCGACGATCTCGCCGTCGATGCCGAAGTGGGGCGCCAAATCGCGCCCGGCGCGCACGAGGTTCTTGAAGGGCGTGCGCGGCCGTCGTCCGCCCAGATGGTGCGGCGGATCGGTGGCGGTGTAGGAACCGTGGAAGCTGTGGGCGTCGAGGACGTCGCGCGCGCGCACGGCGTCGTCGCCAAAGGGGATCAGGCGCCGGAGCACATCGGTCAGCAGGTCAGCGTCGCGGGTCGCCGCCGTCGCGCTGACGCACACAAGCCGGTCGTCGAGGTGGGTCGTCTTGCCGGCGTCGGCGGGCAGGGCGCCGGGCGACACCGCGACGAGCACCGGCGGCCCACCCTCGGCGAGCACGAGCAGGGTAGCGGGCATGCCGCGCGGCAGCGCGCGGGCGGGAAGCAGCCAACGCACGGCGACGGCGGCGCCGGCGTCGGCGACGCGCCCCTGCTGCGCGAGCAGCTTCGCCTGTCGTCGCGACGGCGGCAGGCGCGTGGTCAGGTCGCGGGCCGCGGTCGCATCGATGACCACGCGCGGCAGGATCTCGAGCCGCTGCGCCGCGGTCGTCAGCGCGGTGACGCGGGAGCCATCGACGACAAAGGACTCGACGCGGTCGACGATGGCTTCGCCGCCGTGGTGCAGCACGAAGTGGCGCAGCAGATCGTGCAGCGCCGGCCGCGCTCCCATCGGCACCGCCGTCGGGACGCCGGCGCAGAGCTGGGTCGCGGCGACGAAGCCGGCGAGCCCGCGGACGTCCGCGTCGGCGCGGCACTGTACGAAGTGGCGCAGCTGCCCGACCACGGGGGCGAGGGCGTCGCCGTCTCCCCACAGCGCGCGCACGCCTTCGTCGATGCCGTCGAGCCGACCGGCGTCGCCGAGGGCTGCCACGCGACGACGGGCGCGGCGCGCCTCGAACCACCAGCCTTCCTCGTGCAGGGTCGCCAGCTCGGCCACGAGCGCCGCGCGGGCGCCGCCGTCGAAGGCCTCGAGCTTGGCGGCTAGCGTCGCGCCGCGCGGGGAGCCAAAGCAGCGCGAGAGCTCGCGGACGCGGGCCTCCTCGCCGACCGGAACGACGCACCGCAGGTCGTCATCGTCGACGACGCCGAGGCCGGTGGTGTCGCCGAGCAGGCGGCGCGCGTCGGCCTTCAGCCCGAGCGCCTCGAACACGGCGGCGACCGGCCCCTGCTGCGGCATGCGCCACAGGCTCGGTGCGACAGGGCACAGGCGGTCGCCAAGCACCCGGGCGACGCGGTCGTCGTCTTCGAGCAGGGCCACGCGCTTGCCGGCGTGGGCCAGCAAGGCGGCGGAGACGAGCCCGCACAGCTCGCCCCCGACGACGACGACGTCAAACACCCGGCGGGACATCGGCGACGGGCGGTAGCAACGCCTCGGCGCGGGCGAAAGGGCTTCCTGACGATGGCGTGCGGGCCGGCGACGGCCGGATTCGACGTTGACTCCGGCCGCCGATCCCCTAGAACCCCGCCGCCGGCGTGCTCTCAATCTTCGCCGGTGCTCCGACGACTTCGTCACGGAGCGGCTCTCGCACCGCGGTCGCGGTCGAGCCGACAGCGTCAATCCAGACAGCGATCGCCTCAGACCGCGTCCAGTCCAGCACGGAACACCGATGACCGAAGACAAGGCCGAGGGCGCCGCGAGCGCCGAGTCCAGCCCCGACACCGCTGCTCCCCGAACGCCGCCGCAGTCGTCGCACGCCCGCGGCGGCAAGGCCGGTGTGGCGCCGCCCACCGTCGACCCTTCGGTGGCGCCGGTCGACCTCAGCGCGCTCAAGCACATCAAGGTGCCCGAGCTGCACGCCATAGCGCAGCGCGCCGGCGTCGACGTCGGCGGCAACCTGCGGCGGCAGGACATCATCTTCGAGATCCTGAAGTGGCAGTCCGAGCAGCGCGGAGCCATCAAGGGCGGCGGCGTGCTCGAGGGCAACCCCGACGGCTACGGCTTCCTGCGCGAGCCGGCCTACAACTACGAGGCCTCGGCCGACGACATCTATGTCGCGCCGTCGATCGTCCGCGGGCTCGGCCTGCGCACCGGCGACACCGTCACCGGCCTCGTGCGACCGCCCAACGAGAAGGAGCGCTACTACTCGCTCTACAAGGTCGAGACGGTCAACGGGCTGCCGGCCGGTGAGCACAAGGGCAAGATCCCGTTCGAGAACCTGACGCCGCTGTTCCCGCAGGAGCGCTTCAAGCTCGAGACCAAGGCGGGACAGTTCTCGACGAGGATCATCGACCTGCTGTGTCCGATCGGCAAGGGGCAGCGCGCGCTGATCGTCGCGCCACCGAAGGCCGGCAAGACGGTGCTGATGCAGGACATCGCGAACGCGATCACGGCGAACCACCCCGAGGTGACGCTCATCGTGCTGCTCGTCGACGAGCGGCCCGAAGAGGTCACCGACATGCAGCGCAACATCAAGGGCGAGGTCGTCTCCTCGACGTTCGACGAGCCCCCCACGCGCCACGTGCAGGTCTCCGAGATGGTGATCGAGAAGGCCAAGCGCCTCGTCGAGCAGAAGAAGGACGTCGTCATTCTGCTCGACTCGATCACGCGGCTCGGCCGGGCCTACAACGCGGTGCAGCCGGCGTCGGGCAAGATCCTGTCCGGCGGCGTCGACAGCAACGCGCTGCAGAAGCCCAAGCGGTTCTTCGGCGCGGCCCGCAACATCGAGGAGGGTGGCTCGCTGACCATCATCGCTACCGCGCTCATCGACACCGGCAGCCGCATGGACGAGGTGATCTTCGAAGAGTTCAAGGGTACCGGCAACAGCGAGATCGTCCTTGACCGCAAGCTGATGGAGAAGCGCATCTTCCCCTGCCTCGACATCAACAAGTCGGGCACGCGCAAAGAAGATCTGTTGATGCCACCCGAGGTCCTGAACCGCGTGTGGATCCTCCGCCAGCTGCTGCATCCGTTGAACGTCATCGACTCGATGGAGTTCATGCTGAGCCGTATGAAGGGGACCCGCAGCAACCACGACTTCCTCGGCTCGATGTCCGCCTGACGCCGGCCGGGCCTCCCGGGCCGTCGGTGGTGTGAGGCACGCCCGGCGGGGCCGCTTCGGCGGCCCCGCCGTCTTCCTGAACGGTGCGGCGCCGCCGCCGCTGCCTGCAGCACCGTCTGCGGCGCCGTCCGCGGGGCAGGCGCTTGTCGACGCAGCGATTGCCCGCTATCGGCGCCGCATGCTCAACGTCTTCCGGCAGAACGCCAACAACTGGCTCATGGTCGTCGTGCTCGGCGCGATCACCTTCGTGTTCGTCTTTACCTTCGGCTCGTGGGGCGGCGGCGACCTCTCCGGCGAGATGCCCATCGCGGCGACGGTGAACGGCGAAGTCATCCCGATGAGCCAGTTCCGCGTGCAGTACGCGCAGACCTTCCGGATGCAGTCGATGTACCGGCAGGGCTTCAACGCTGACCAGGCGCGCAGCGAGGGGCTCGACCAGCAGGTCCTCGATCGCCTGATCACCACCGAGCTGCTCGCCCAGGCGGCCGAGAAGCGCGGTCTCGTCGTCACCGACGACGAGATCGCCGAGACGGTGCAGAAGCGCTTCTTTGGTGCCGACAAGCCGTTCGAACTCGAGGAGTACAAGCGGATCGTCAACGGCGTGTACAACACGAACGAGGCGCGCTTCGAGGAGGCGCTGCGTCGCGAGCTGTTGGCCGCGCGCCTTGAGGGCATCCTCGGCGACGCGCTGCACGTCTCCGAGAAGGAGCTGCTTGACACGTTCAACCAGAAGAACGACCGCGTCGACCTCGAGTTGTTGAAGGTCGACCCGGTCTTCTGGAAGGCCAAGGCGAAGGCGTCGTCTGCCGAGGAACTCACCGCGTTCAAGGCCGAGAACAAGGCCGAGGTCGAGAAGTTCTACAACGAGCACATGAATCGCTACCGTCAGAGCAAGAAGGTCGACGCCCGGCACATCCTCATCAAGGTGGCCGACAGCGCCTCCGACAACGACAAGAAGGCCGCGCGCGCCAAGATCGACGCCGCGCTTGTTCGCGTGAAGGGCGGTGAGGACTTCGCGAAGGTCGCCGAGGAGGTCAGCGAGGACAGCTCGGCGAAGAAGGGTGGCTCACTCGGCTTCTTCGGCGAGGGGGCGATGGTGAAGCCGTTCGAGGAGGCGGCGTTCGCGTTGAAGGCCGGCGAGATCTCGGGCGTCGTCGAGAGCAAGTTCGGCTTCCACGTCATCAAGGTCGACGAGATCCAGGAGGCGACAAAGAAGGAGCTGGGCACGGTCGAAGACGAGATCGCGCAGCAGCTGCTCACCGAGCGACAACAGAAGGCCGAGGCCAAGAAGCTGGCCGAGGCAGCCCTCGCTGAGCTCAAGGCCGGCAAGGCGATGGCCGCGCTCACCGACGCCAAGATCGTCAAGCCCGTTGCCGACGGTGCGCCGCCCGCCGAGGGGACCGACCCGTTTGCGCCCAGGGTCGACGCCACCGGCTTCTTCGCGCGCAACACCCGGGTCATCCCCCGCGTCGGTGTGGCCCCCGATCTGGTGACGACCGCGTTCGAGAAGCTGTCGCTGGAGCAACCCCTGCACGACGGCGTGATCGAGGTGAACGGCCGCTTCTTTGTCGTGCGCCTGAAGGGTCGCGAGAAGCCGGATGCGGCGAAGTTCGCCGCCGAGCGCGACAACCTCGAAGAGCAGGCGCTGTCTGGCCGCAAGTCCAAGACCGTCGACGCGTTTGCCAGCGGCCTTCGGGGCAAGGCCAAGATCCAGAAGAACCCGCGGCTGCTGGCCGGCTGACCGGCGGCCTTCCCTCGCAGGGCGCTGAAGAACGCTCTGCGTTCTCCGGACACTGCGACCTGTTTCTCGCTCTCGGCGAGGACGAGCGCGAATTGGGTCTCATGGGCTGCTGAAGAAGCCAGTTGAGGGCTTCTTCAGCAACTTGGGGATAGGACGATCTTCCACGCGCCGTCCGGCGCGTGCTTCGTCTGGGGGACGGTCGCCGGGCGGAGAGGGCAGGCATGGCCGCCCCAAAAACGAAGCGCGCCGTGAGCGCGCCGTCGTCGGCATTTTATCGTTCATTACAGGGCCCGAAGGCGACCATTCGTCTACCGGCACTCGAAGCACGCGCAGTGCCAGAATTTCGGCTGCGAAATTTCAAAGGCTTGTGTAAGCGTAGACGGGTGAATCGCGACAGTACTGTCGCGCTGCGTCGTGCCGGAGGAGCCAACATCGCGGCGCGGTGCGCTCCGCCGCCGCGACATCACTGTCAGCGTTCTTGGCCGATGCGGCCCTGAACGGTTTCGCCGGGGCGCCCATGCGTCTGGTCACAGATCCCGGGGAGATCGCGGGCGGGACAGCAACCTTGCGGACGCCGGGGCGATACATTGGACGTCCCGAACGGAACGAAGGTCGGAACGGTCGGGGAAACCACAGCAGCCGGCGACGCCGGCGACGGAGAAGAAGATGAACCTGCTCAACAACGCTCTCGGCGCCATCGGTCTCTCGCACGGCAACATCCTGAAGAACGCGCTGAAGATGGTCGGACTGCCCGACGGTCTGGCCGCTGGCCTCGGCGCCGTGGTCGACCTGAAGAACGGCAACTTCGGCTCGCTGCTGTTCAGGACCGGCCCGGAAGCATTGAAGGCCCTCACCGGTGGCGCCGTCGGTAGCGCGAACAGCGTCGACCGTCCGTCGAGCATCCTTGGCACGGTCGCGAAGGTCGCGGGCTTCGCCGCGCTGGGCGGTCTGGGGCTCACGGCGCTCGCCGGCCCGGCGCTGGCGTCGACGGCCCTCGGCGGCCTCGGCGGCATGATGAAGGGCACGCTTGGCATCATGGGCGGACTCGGTCTCGGCGCCGCGGCCTTCGGCGGCGGCAAGATGCTGTTCGACGCTGTCGGCCTCGGCGGCTTCGGCGGCGGCCAGGAGACCAAGATGTTCCTCGGCCAGACCCGCACCCAGGGCGGCACCGACTCGCTGCTGAACCGCCTGCCCAAGCCCGCCTGCTTCGAGGACATCGTCGCCGCGTTCATGATCGACTTCGTGAAGGACAAGCAGAAGGAGATCGAGGGCAAGCTCGACAAGCTGCGCAAGTCGGCGGTCGAGGGTCAGGGCAAGGGCGCCGGCCAGCAGGCGGGTGGCTTCTTCGGCGGTCTGCTCCGTAGCATCCCGATCGTCGGTGGCCTGTTCGGTCGCGCTCAGGACACCGCCACGTCGGGCGGCGGCAACTCCGAGTCGCGCAACATCGAGTTCGAGATGCTGAAGAACGAGATGCAGAAGCTCTCGCAGATGCAGCAGGCCATGTCGAACGTGCTCAACGAGATGCACACCCTCGCGATGTCGGCCATCCGCAACATCCGCGGCTGAGCCCTCGCAGATGCAGCCAACGAAGAAGGCGCCCGAAGGGGCGCCTTCTTCGTTGGCTCCGCCCGCGCCGACGGCACGCCGCTCGCTGCTTCGTGCGCCGTGGGGGCGCTTGCGTGTCCGCCGGAGACGCCGGTTCGACCATGAAAAAAGGCGCCCGCATGGGCGCCTTCAGGCGACGAAGACCGGCCACGCCGCCGCCGGTGGTTCATCGTTGTCGCCTTCAGAGCGCCTTGGCGTTCTCCTTCAGGAAGGCCGCGACGCCGGCAGGGGTGGCCTTCATTGCAGACTTGCCCTTGTTCCAGCCGGCCGGGCAGACCTCACCGTGCTCCTCGGTGAACTGCAGCGCGTCGACGAGACGGAGGGTCTCTTCGATCGAGCGGCCGAGGGGCAGATCGTTGATCGTCTCCTGTCGGACGACGCCGTTCTTGTCGATGAGGAACGTGCCGCGCAGGGCGACGCCACCGTCGAGCAGGACGCCGTAGGAGCGGGCGATGTCCTTGTTCAGGTCGGAGACCAGCGTGTAGGCGATCTGGCCAATGCCGCCATCCTCGACCTTGGTGTTGCGCCACGCGCGGTGCGTGTGCACCGAGTCGACGGAGCAGCCGAGCACCTCGACGCCACGCTTCTTGAACTCTTCGACGTGGTTCGAGAACGCGAGGATCTCGGTCGGGCACACGAAGGTGAAGTCGAGCGGGTAGAAGAAAAGGACCACGTACTTGTTGCCCTTGAACTGCGACAGCTTGACCGGCGAGGTCTCGCCGTTGGCGAGGACGGATTCCGCGGAGAAGTCGGGGGCGGGCTTCTGGACGAGCGACATGGGACCTCCGGCGCACCGATGGATGCGCTCAAATATTGGACGTCGTCTAGCGGCTTGCCCCGGGCCACGCCACGGATCCAAGCCCGGGCCCCGTTGCTGTTGCGTTCCGGCGACCGGCCCGGTGCCGGCGGGCAGTCTCGCGACGTCGTCCGGCTCGAAAAACGGGCGTCCGGCGTTATGGTCGCGCCATGCGTGCCGTCATTGCCGTCGTCGCCGTCGTCGCCCAGCTCGCGTCTGCCGGGCTGCGCGCCGCCGACTGGGAAGAGGCCGCGCGGACCGAGGTCGACGACCGGCCCCTCGTCGTGCACGCCCGCGCCCGGGCGGGCAGCGAGGTCAAGGAGGTCCGCGGCGTCGGCAGCTTCGATGCTCCGTCGTGGGTCATCAAGAACGTCATCGACGACGTCGCCCGCTACCAGGAGTTCATGCCCTACACCCAGCAGTCGCCGGTCCTTGCCCGCGGCGACGGCTGGCTGGCGTCGTACCAGCGGCTGCACGTGCCGTTCATCGACGACCGCGACTATGTCGTGAAGATCGTCGACGAGTCGGTGGCTGACGCCCAGGGGCGCGTCGTCTGGAAGAACCGCTGGACGCAGGCCAACCACCTCGGCCCGCCGCCCGTCGATGGCGTCACTCGCATCGAGATCGTCGAGGGCTGGTGGCTGCTCGAGGAGCAGGACGGCGGCGCGCGCACGAAGGCGACCTATTACGTGTATACGAGCCCCGGCGGCGCCATCCCGGCGGGCCTGGTCAACCTCGGCAACGCCCGCGGGGTACCCGACCTCTTCCGCGCCGTGGCGAAGGCGGCGCGCGACCCGCGGTACCGCGCGCACCGGCCGAAGCCGCGGCATGCTCTGCCGAAAGCGTCCCCGTCGCCGGTGCCGCGCCCGTTTCCTTCGTCAGGGCCCTCGGATGAATACGTTGATTGACAAATCGCGAGCGAGGCGCGCCGGTGGCAAGAAGACCCGCAGGGGCGTGGCCGTCGCCACGCACCGAGGGCGCTACGCGGCCAACGGCGATGGATCGCACGCGAGATCGAGCAAGTTATTCCTTCGAGGGCCCTCACCCTCACCGCCCTCGTTGCCCGGCGCCGTGCCGGGGCCGACCGGAGGAGCCGCTCCATGACCCTTGCGTCCCTGATCGAGAGCCGCCTGCGCGCCGACCTCGGCGCCACCGATGTCCGCGTCGTTGACGACAGCGCCGCCCATGCCGGCCACGGCGCCAGCGGCGCCCACGTGTCCGTCGTCGTGGTCGCCCCGACGTTTGCGGGCAAGTCGACGCTGCAGCGCCACCGGCTGGTCTATGCGGCGCTCGCCGAGGAGCTGAAGGGCCCCATCCACGCGCTGCAGATCACCGCGCGTGCCCCCGGCGAGGGCTGACCCGCGGCGCGAGCCCCGGCGCGTGGCCGTCGCGCGTCGGTCGCGCGTCGGTCGTCTGTCCGCCGATTGCAAGGACAGCGGCGCGCGTCAGCGAAGCGGGAACCCCGGGATGGCGCGGGCGAGCGGCTCTTCCTGCAGCAGGCGCGCGGCCTCCTCCTCGGCGACGTAGTCGCGGACCTCGCCGCGGACGAACACGGCGACGCGGCGGCCGCCGTCGCTGTAGGGCCGACCCTCCCAGTCCAGCGGCAGGAAGCCGTCGTCGGCGGCGATCAGTTCGTCGAGCAGCCCATCGAGGTAGTCGACGACGACGCCCAGCGGTCCCTCGAGCCCGGCGTCGCCGTCGTGCGGATCGGTCGCGCGGGTGAACGCGAAGACCTCGTGGGCGCGGCGGACGGTGCCGGTGACGACGACGGCGACGGCGGCGCGCTGGCCGGTCA
>VGSZ01000018.1 GCA_016874845.1 Deltaproteobacteria bacterium | reverse complement strand
ACCCCCGCAGACACCCCCGCAGGCACCCCCGCAGATACCCCCGCAGACACCCCGCAGACACGTGACACGAAAAATCGGTTGACCGCACCCAGCGCGTCGTGAGATGTCACTCGCCCACGTGAGAGAGACCGGTCACCACGGTTTCTCATGCTGCCGGGGTTCGTCCCTCGTCGCTGGTTCCACGGTGGTCGGAGGTCCCTTGGCCCGCGCACGAATCGTTGCTGTCGCCAACCAGAAGGGCGGGGTCGGCAAGACAACGACGTCGGTGAATTTGGCGGCGTCGTTGGCAGCGCAGAAGAACCGGGTCTTGTTGGTCGACATGGATCCGCAGGGCAACGCCGGCAGCGGGTTGGGTTTCTTTGCTCCCGCCGAGGCCAGGACGCTCTACCACGTGCTGCTCGGCCAGGCCGGGTTCGACGAGATCCTGCAGCCCACCGAAGTTGAAAGTCTGCAGCTGGCGCCGTCGAACACGCACCTCACCGGCGCCGAGATCGAGCTGGTGAGCGAAATGGCCCGCGAGACGCGGCTGAAGCGCTCCCTGGGTCGAATCGCCGACCGCTTCGACGTCATCCTGCTCGACTGCCCACCGTCGCTGGGTCTGTTGACGCTAAACGCCTTGACCGCCGCCGACGGCGTCCTGATTCCGCTGCAGTGCGAGTACTACGCGCTCGAGGGCTTGTCGCACCTCTTGAAGACCATCGAGCTGGTGCAGGGGTCGCTGAACGAGCGCCTGACCCTCGACGGCGTCCTCCTGACCATGTTTGACGCCCGCAACAACCTGTCGCACCAGGTCGTGGAGGAGGTCCGGCAGCACATGCCGGGCAAGGTCTGCGAGACCGTGATCCCACGAAACGTGCGGCTGTCCGAGGCACCGTCCCACGGGAAGCCCGGTCTGCTGTACGACGCCAGCTCGCGCGGGGTCCAGGCCTACGTAGCCCTCGCCGCCGAGGTCGCCCGCCAGTGGTCGCTGCCGGGGGCGACCGCGACCACCACCACCGCGACCACCACCACCGCGACCACCACCATCGCGGCCCGCAGCCCCGCCGGCTGACGACGGCGACCTGCGCACCACGCCCGCACAGCGAAGACCACGATCCGGGAGACCAGCGATGGAAGCGAGCAACGACAAGCGTCGGGGATTGGGTCGGGGGCTCTCGGCGTTGATCCCGCCGAAGCCGGCGGGGTCGCCCGACGAGCCCGTCAGCGCGCGCGGGGCCATGCAGCTGTCCGTCGAGCAGATCCTGCCGGGCGATGGTCAGCCGCGGCAGCACTTCGACGATGTCGCGTTGTCGGAGCTCGCGGCGAGCATCCGCGCCCACGGCATCATCCAACCCATCGTCGTGCGCAAGCGTCCGCTGCAGCCCGCGACGGTCCCTTCGGCTGGAAGCTCGCCGCCGCCGACGCTGGGGCCGCAGCAGTACGAGATCATCGCCGGTGAGCGCCGCTGGCGAGCGGCGCAGAAGGCGGGGCTGAAGGCGGTGCCCGTCGTGATCAGCGACGCCGCCCCCAGCGACACGCTGACGCTGGCGCTGGTCGAGAACCTGCAGCGCGAAGACCTGAACCCCATCGAAGAGGCCGAGGCGTTCCACCGGCTGCACGAGGGCATGGGCTACAGCCATCAGGAGATCGCCGAGGCGGTGGGCAAGGACCGCACGACCATCGTCAACTCGCTGCGACTGCTGAAGCTGCCTTCGACGGTGCGGCAGCAGGTGCTGAACGGCGAGCTGACGATGGGCCACGCGCGGGCGCTGCTCGCTCTCGACGACGCTGTCGAGATCGAGAAGCTCAGCCGCGAGGTCGTGGCGCGCCAGTGGAGCGTGCGCCAGACCGAGCGCGCCGCCCAGCCGTCGGCGCCGCGGTCGCGCAAGACAAATCCCGGGCGTGAGACCGAAGCCGAGCGCGACGTCCGCCAACGCCTACAGCGCGCGCTGGGCACCCGGGTCGAGATGAAGCACAAGGCAGGGAAGGGACAGCTGACGGTGCACTTCAGCTCGTTCGCCGAGCTCGACTCGCTGCTCACCCGCCTGGGGGCGTGAGCGGGCTGGCGCGCGGTCCTTGTGCCGTCGCGCCGTCGCGCCCTTGTGTCGCCGCGCGCTTCCTGCGACAAGCCTCGCGGCATCGTCACCGACGACGTCAGGGTCGTCGAGCGCCCGCGGGGAAGCGGGATCCGAAGGAGAGGCCGATGGCGTTGATGCGCAGGGAAGAGAGTCAGGCTCCGACCAACGCAGTGGCGGCGGGGTCGCCGCACACGGTGTTGGGCGCCGAGGCGTCGTTTGACGGCAAGCTGGTGTTCTCGGGCAGCGTGCGCATCGACGGCAAGTTCACCGGCGAGATCGCCACCGACGACGTGCTGCTGGTCAGCGAGACCGCCGAGGTGGTGGCGTCGGTCAACGTCGGCGCCCTCGTGCTCAACGGCACGCTGCGCGGCAACGTGCGAGCCAAGCGCGTCGTCGAGCTGCACGCTCCGGCGCGGCTGTATGGCGACATCGAGACGCCGAGCCTCGTGATCCACCACGGCGTCATGTTCGAGGGCCACTGCAAGATGGAGCACCTGCTGCCCACGCGCCCCGAGCTCGTCCGGTCCGACAAGAAGTAGCGCGCCCGCCGCGCTCGTCCGGTCCGACAAGACGCAGCGCGCCCGCCGCGCAACGCTCCGCACGAACGCCGACGACGCGTCCCCCTCGCGCCCACGCCCGCCCTCAGCGCGACGACGACGGCGCATTCGGCAGACGATCCGTCGTCGTCAGCGCCGCCGTCAGCGCCGCGCGCAGCTCGGCGGGCAGGGCGGCGTCGGCGAGGGCCAGCCGCGCCTCGTTCACACCGTGGGCAGCGTCGCCCGTCTGCAACAGCGACAGCGCCAGCAGGCCATGGCTCGCGGCGTCGCCGGCGTCGAACGACAGCGCTTCGACGAACTGGGCGATGGCGCCGGCGTGGTCGCCGCGGGCCGCGAGGATCTGGCCCAGCAGCACCCGATGGGCCCGCGCGTCTGGCCGCATGCGGTCGACGGCGAGCTGCTCCTCGTCGATGTCGATCTGCACCGCGCGGCGCGCGGCGGCCTCGGCTTCGTCGACGGTACCGGCCTGCAGGAGCGCCTGCGCCAGCGCGGCCCACCCGGTGCCGTTTCGCGGATCGACGGCGACGACGCGGGCGAAGACGGCCCGCGTGTCGCGCCAGCGCGGCACCTGGCGCGCGGTCAGCCCGGCGAACGCCAGCACCACCAGCGCAACGACGATGAGCGCGCCGCGCGCCGCGCGGCCCGGCGCCGCCCGTGTCCGCGCGCCCACGACGGCGACGACCAGCGCGCCGAGCACATGTGGCACGTACGTATAGCGGTCGGCCATCGACGCGTGGCCGACATAGACGACGCCCAGCACTGGCCCAAGGCCCACGCAAAACCATGCCCACAGCGCCGCCGGCGCGCGCGCGTCGGCGGCGCCGGGGCGTCGACGCCACCACCACGCGGCAGCGGCGGTGACGGCCACGATCATGGCCAGCGCGCCCACGACGACGGCGACGGGCCAGCCGTCGAGGGGATAGCGGTAGTGACCGGCGAGGTCCGATGGCCAGACCGTCTTGCCGACGTAGCGCACCACCGAGACGACGGCGTTGTCGACGCGCACCGACAGCGGCAGCGCCACCGTCGACGACATCGCCCCGCGCTGCGCCAGCAGCGTGGCGACGGCGACGACCGCCGACAGCACCACGAAAGGCAGCTTCTCGACGAGCAACCCCGGCCCCGCCGGCCGCCGCAGCGGCCAAAGGTCGAAGAGCAGCAGCAGCAGCGGCAGCGGCACCAGGGTTGCCTTGGCCATCAGGCCCGCCGCCGCGCTCGCGAGGGCCACCGCGTACCACCGCCGTCGTGGCGTCCAGCGCGCGGCGCCGCCATGGGGAGCCGGCGCCGCGGTAACGTAGGCGTGCCACGCCAGCAGCGTCAGCGCGAGGAACACGCCGCTGAGCACATCCTTGCGCTCGGCGACCCACGCCACCGACTCGACCCGCAGCGGATGCAGCGCGAACATCAGGCTGCCGAGCGCACCCCACGCCAAAGACCCCGTCACCCGCGCGCCCAGCCACGCGAGCAGCGCCGCGACGAACGCATGGAGCACGACGCTGGTCAGGTGATGTCCGGCGGGCTCGAGCCCGTACAGCTCGACGTCGAGCATGTGCGACAGCCACGTCAACGGGTGCCAGTTCGACGCCTTCGCCGTGTCGACGAAGGCCCACCGGATGCCGTCGACGGAGAGCCCGCGCTGCACCACCGCGTTGCCGATGACGTACAGCGGGTCGTCGTACGCGACGAACGCGCCGTCGAGGGCGCCGGCGTACGCGACGACCACCGCGAGCCACGTCAGGCCCAGCGCCAGCGCGAGGCCCCGCGGGCTCGTGCGCCGGGTGGGCTCCGGCGATCGATGCTGTCGCGTCGTCGCGGGCTGGTCGGCGTCGTGGGTCACGGCACGAGCACGGTACCGCGGGCGCCATCGTCGCGGGCGACGGAGGCGAAGGCGTCGTCGTCGTGTGCGTCGAGGATGGCGACCCGGCCGACGCCGCCGTCGAGGAGGGCGA
Organism: Deltaproteobacteria bacterium; assembly: GCA_016874845.1. GTDB lineage: Bacteria > Myxococcota > UBA727 > UBA727 > VGSZ01 > VGSZ01. Next base: position 32,240 of record VGSZ01000018.1, on the reverse strand, counting down.
GGGCCTCCTGCACCTTCGGGATCATGCCGCCGCCGATGACGCCCGCCGCGATCAGGGCCCGGGCCTCGGCGCGGTCGAGCCGGGCGAGGCGCGAAGCCGGGTCGCCGACGACGCGGCGCACGGCGCCCACCGCGGTGACCAGCAGCAGCAGGTCGGCCCGCGTCGCTGCCGCCGCCGCCGCCGCCGCGCTGTCGCCGTTGACGTTGAGCACCCGCCCGGTCGCGGGCTCGATGCCGAGCGTCGCCACCACCGGCACGACGCCGAGCCGGCACAGCCCGCGCAGGAGCGCCGCGTCGACGGCGGTGACGTCGCCGACCTCGCCGTAGTCGACGACCCCGTGGCCCTCGACGACCAACGGCGGGCGGTGGGTGGTCCGTACCAGCGCCGCCGACGCGCCGTGGCAGCCAAAGGCCCGCACGCCCGCCTGCTGCAGCGCCGCGCACAGCGCGACGTTCACCGTGCCCGCCAGCGACGCGACGACGGCAAAGACGTCGTCGGCGCTGGTCACCCGCTGGCCGGCGACCTTCACCGCTTTCTGGCCGAGGCGCTCCTGCAGCCGCGTCACCTGCGGGCCGCCGCCGTGCACGACGATGACGTCGAAGCCGTCGGCTACCAGCGCGCTGATGTTCCGCGCCAGGCCCCGCCGGTGGCTGTCGTCGTCGACGACCTCGCCGCCGACCTTCACCAGCGCCAGCGGCGGGCTAAAAGACGCGGCGGACGGGGTGGCGGCGGTGGGCGACGAGGGCAGGGTGGCCATGGCCGGCGCTGTCGTCGTCGCGACCGCGATCGTCAATCGAGTCGCCGGCCGGCGTCTTTGGTGCCTTCCGTGCTGGCGCAGCCGTGGCGATGAGCGCGGCGAGCGTCAGCGGCGCGGTGCGACCGTCGCCGCCGCGGCCGCGTCGACCGTCGTCATGCCGCGGCCGGCACTGGACGAGGGTGCCGCCCGGCGCGGCGTTGTCGGGTCGTCGATCGTCACCGTGCGGTCAGCATGCACCAGCACCGCGGGCGGCTGCCACCGGGTTCGATCGTCGCATCGCGCACCCGTCGTCGTGGCCGGCGCCGTCGTTACGGCGACGTCGCCAGCACGTGACTCGGCGCGGATCGACCATGACGTCGCCGTGGTGTTGCGCGTGCATGATGAACACATGGTCTGGAATCCGTTTGCACTCCGCACGCCGCCGCCCGTGTACGAGTACACGCCGCAAGAGGAGCTCGCGCACGCGCTCACCCACGGCGTCGGCGCGCTGCTCGGCGTGCTCGCCTTCGTCGTGTTGCTCGTGCCGGTGCTCGTCCAGCGCAGCCACGCCCATGTCGTCGGCTGCGCCATCTACGGCGTCACGCTGGTGCTCTTGTATGGCGCCTCGACGATCTACCACGCGGTGCCGGCCTCGAAGCCGCGGCTCAAGCGCTGGACACGGCGCTTCGACCACGCCGCCATCTACCTGTTCATCGCCGGCAGCTACACGCCGTTTGCGTTGTTCGTGATCGGCGACGGCTGGGGCCCGCCGCTGCTCGCCTCGGTCTGGAGCCTCGCGGTCGTGGGCCTCGTCGTGCTCGCGACGCCGCTGCGGCGCTTCGAGCGCCTGTCGCTCGCGCTCTACCTCGGCATGGGCTGGCTCGCCGTCGGCGTCGCGCGGCCGTTGTTCGCGGCACTGTCGTGGCCGGCGCTGCTGCTGCTCGTGACGAGCGGGCTCTCGTACACGCTTGGCGTCGCGTTCTACGTGCAGGAGCGGAAGTGGGCCCACACCGTGTGGCACGGCTTCGTCCTCGCCGGCAGCGCGCTGCACTTTCTCGCCGTCGTCGCCGTCGTCTGAGCGATCGGCGTCGCCGACGGCGCGAGGTGGCAGCCGTCCTCATTGCGTGGGTCGCGGAGGCGCCTGACGAGGTCTACCGGCGTATCGACACCGTCGCCTCGACCTTCCCCGTCGACAGCTAGCTGTCGACGTTCGTCGCGCGGATGCAGGACGGCAGCCCCTCGCAGCGGGACCGCGCCTCGATGAGCGCCTAGGAGACCTTGGTGCCCCGCGACGCCGCGCGACTCGTCGTTCGGTGAGCCGGTGGGCCACCAGCTCCTGGCCGGCCACACCGGCCACGCCCAGGGCGGCGACGAGCGGATCCGCGCACGCGCGGGCCTCGCGCTCGGGCTCCTGGCCCCCCATCACCCTGACCTCCGGCTCTCGCTCGAGCTGCTCGCGCGCAACCCGCCGCCCGGCGCGCGGGAGCACGTCGAGCGCGCGCTGCGCCAAACGCGGGAGTGAAAGGCCCGCCCACCCGACGGCGCGAACACGTCGCGCCGCGCGTGGTGAAGCGCGAACTCGATGGCCTCGCAGGCTGCTGAGAGAGCCAGTGGAGAGCATTTTTCAGCAGCCTGCTACCCTCAAGCGCGTGCGGCGCTCGGTGCTCTTCTTGCCGTTCATGGCTCGTGGGCGCGCCCCGCTGGCGCTCGCCGCGGCGGCAGGCGCGGTCGCCTGCGCGTCGTCGCCCGCGCCTTCGTCGTCGACGCTGCAGCGCCCGGTGGACATGTCGTTCGCCGGGCCGCGCTCGCCGTCGTCGCCGTCGTCGTCGTCGTCGCCGGTGCCGCTTGCAGTGCTGCCGCGGCCGGACAACCCCGCCGAGGCGGGGTTGCTCGTCGGCGAGGCGATGGCGGCCCTGCAGCGGGGTGAGCGTCGCGCTGCCATCCCCCGCCTGCAGGCGCTGCTGGGCAGCGATCTGCTGAGCGAGCGGGGCCGCGCCAACCTGTACTGGCTGCTCGCCGACGCCGCCGTCGGCATCGACGACGCGGTCCGCCGCGACGCCCTCGGCGGCTATCTCGTCACCGCGTCGGTGTTGCCGCCCGACGGCGAGGTGCGCGACCGCATGGGCCGGGCGCGTTCGCAGCTGCTCGCCGACCACGTCGGCAGCGCCGCGCTGGGCCGAACGCCGGAGCAGGCCATCGACGTCGACGAGGCCGGTGACGTCGACGGCGTCGTGGCCGCCCTGCAGTGCGGGCGCCGCGGCGGGCGCTACGTCGCGCGCGCCGCGTCCACCGCGCCCGACGAGCGCGGCCTGTCGATGCGTCGGCTGTTGTGCACCGAGACCGGCGACGAGCTCGTCTTGTGGTTCCGCGTGCCGTGAGCCGCAGTCACCGCCCGGGGTTCGTGGTCGCCGCGACGAAGGCGGGCAGCGACCGCCGCAGCCCCTCGTCAAGGGAGACGCGCGGCTGCCAGCCAAGCATCGCGCGCGCGCGCGTGATGTCGGGGCACCGCCTCGACGGGTCGTCCTCGGGCAGGGGGCGCTGCACGACCTCGCTTCGACCGACGAGGGCGATGATGTGACGGGCCAGCTCGAGCACCGTCACCACCTCGGGGTTGCCGAGGTTGACGGGGTCGGGCGCCGCCGGGGCGTCCATCAAGCGCAGCAGCCCGTCGACGGGGTCGTCGACGTAGCTGCACGACCGCGTCTGCGTGCCGCCGCCGTAGACCGTGGTTGGCTCGCCCCGCAGGGCCTGCACGAAGAAATTGCTGACGACGCGTACGCCATCGGCGCACATGCGCGGCCCATGGGTGTTGAAGATGCGCGCGATGCGTGTGTCGACGGCGAACTGGCGCGCGTAGTCCGACGCCAGCGTCTCGGCGGCGCGCTTGCCCTCGTCGCAGCAGGCGCGCGGAGCGTCGTGCAGACGTTGCCCCGGTAGCCCTCCCACTGCGGATGGACCTGCGGGTCGCCGTCGATCTCGCTCGTGGAGTCCAGCAGCAGACGCGCCCCCGTACGATGACCGATCTCGAGGACGTCGACGGTCCCGACCACCGACGTCTGCACGGTCTTCACTGGATTGGATTGACAATGAACTGGCGACGCATGACAGGAGAGATGAATAAATTTGATCGACCTCGGCAAGTTCGGTTAGAAGATATCATGACGAATGATCTTGAAGTTTACATTGTCGCGCCGATTCGCGATGTCGTGCCGGCGACCGGTAGAGAAATTATCGAGAGCGAGCACCTCGTGACCACGCCCCAGCAGGGCGTCGCAGAGGTGGGAGCCGAGGAAGCCGACGCCGCCCGCGAGGAGAACATGCGTGAGCCGTCCCAAGGCTAGCAGGCTGCTGAAAAAAGCCATCACCGAGCTTTTCAAAACCAGCGACGCCGTGCCTTTCGCTCACGCACAAGGCGCAGCCATCGTCCATTTTACAGGTTGTAATGAGCGCCTGCATCATGGTGCTCATGATGATGCTGACGATGCGCGTACCGCTCATTTTTTTAAATTCGTCTCGTGTCGCGTGGGTGACCGCCGGCGGCTCGCTGCTCATCGTTCGTCACGCCGGTCTGCCGAGGGCGCGATCGTGGGTGGCGTCCCAGATCGCGGCCCCCACCGCCAGCGTCACCGCGAAGCCCCGCTCGCCCAGCGGCAGGTACATGAGCGCGCCGATCACGCCCAGCGCCGCCCCCACGACGGCGCCCAGGAACGCCGCCACCGGCAACACCAACGTCGCCGCCGCCACCTCGAGCACCCCCAACAGCGGATACGACCACCGCGGCAGGCCCATCAGCCTCATCGTCTCGGTCACCGGGCCTTCACCGAGCAGCGTCGCGAGCCCCAGCACCGCCGCCACCGGCGCCAGCGAGCTCGACACCGTCGACTCCACCACGAAGCGCCGCGCGTTCTGCCGGGGCTCTTCCTGCATCTCCTTGATGAACTCGCGCATGACTCCACCCCTGGCCTCTCTCCCGTGGAGAGAACGAAGAAGCGTGCTCGGGGGAGGGGCTTCTGCTTGCACAACGTCCTTGGAGGAGTGCTCTGGTTCGCACATCCATGGCGTGACCTCGCTCTTCTGCTTCTTCTGCTTTTGCTTCTTCTTCTTCTTCTTGGTCGTCGCTGTCGTTCTCTTCCTCTCTTCTTCGCGCAGCTGGATCTCCGGCGAGGTTTTCTCCTTCGGCGACGTCCCACTGTGTGCCTTGCGGCATGGCCACCTACTCCTTCGGCGCGACCGAAGGGGTGCGTTGCGCCGCACCCCTTTGGAAACCCCGGCGCTTTCAGGAAATGCTCGCACCGGAAAGCGACCCGGGCTCCGCAGTCGCTCAGCCTCGCGATGGCTCGCAGGGCTGGCTGCGGTGCGCGGGTCGTTTCCTCGCTGGAATTGACCCCGGTGTCGTCAAGGGTTGGTCGCGGTGGCGATGATGCAGGCCCACGGCGATGCCGTGTCTTCGCCGGAAGGCGAACAACCCCGGCACCGCAGCCAGTGAACACCGCGTGGCGATGAGGATCGACCGCGGCGCCCGGGTCGTCTCGCCGCTGCCGGAATCGCCCCAAGGCCCGGGGGTTGTCAGGGGGAGGTGGCCTAATGTTCCCCTGGCTCCCGCCGAAGGCGGCGGTCGCCATGCAAGGAAGCCGGCAGAACAACCACGCGAAGAGAGGACTTTGACGCGCCCCGCAACGCGTGCGCGCAGCAGCCAAGGTCAGCGCACCGGGCGACGAGCGAGCAGGCTCTCGACGCGATCGAGCATGATCGCCTCGACCAGCGTGGCGCCGCGACGGCCGTCGAGCCGGTTGATCTGGGGCAGCCCCGTCGGCGATGTCACGTTCACCTCGGTCAGCTTGCCGCCGATGACGTCGAGGCCGGCGAAGAAGATGCCCAGCCGCACCAGCTCCGGGGCCAGCCGCGCGCAGATGCGGCGGTCATCGTCGTCGATGACGCCCTGCTGGGCCGTGCCACCGGCGTGCAGGTTGGCGCGGACGTCGTCGCCGCGCGGCACGCGGTTGAGCGCGGCGATCGGCTCGCCCTGCACCACGATCACGCGCTTGTCGCCCTGCTTCACCGCCGGCAGGTACGCCTGCGCCAACGCCGGCCGACGACCCTCCATCGTCAACAGGTCGATGGCGCTCTTCAGGTTGACGTCGTCGGCGGCAAAGACCATCACCCCCATGCCGCCCATGAACGCGAGCGGCTTCAACGCCGCCTTGCCGTGCTGTTGCACGAAGGCCCGCAGCACGTCGGGCCGCGACGTCACCACCTGCGGCGGCACCAGGTCGGGGTAGCCCAGCGCCCACAGCTTCTCGTGAACCACCCGCAGCGCCGTGGGCTCGTTCAGCACCAGCGTGTGCGCCGGATCGCGGCGGTCGAGCAGCATCGTCGCGTACAGGTAGCTGTCATCGACGGGCGGGTCCTTGCGCATCCAGACCACGTCGATGTCGTCGAACGAGAGATCCTGCGGCGCGCCGGCAGCGAAGAACGAAGGGTCGTCGGCCGTCGGCGTCCGCACCGTCACCGGTCTGGCCCGCGCGAACGCCGACCCCGTCGCGCCAGCCGCCAGATCCTTCATCTCACAGACCACGTTCGTGATGCCGCGGCGCTGCGCCTCCTGCATCAACGCCAGCGTCGTGTCGCTGGTCGGATTGAACGTATGGATGGGATCGGCGACATACAAGAAGGTAGATTTCACGGCGCCCTCACCTGTCACGGAAAATACGAGCAGAGACGTTCGCGATCAGCGTCGGTCAGGCGCGATGCCACCCGGCCGCTGGCCGCGAGGGCCAAGTAGGCTCGCGTTGCACCGACGACCAGAAACGGTGACGTGAACGGCACCAGCGAGACCAGGGCGGCGCCGGCGCCAAAGCCGAGGAACAGCTGTTTTTGCGAAAAGAGCGCACCAAACCGACCACCAATGTGTACGGTGTGTCGGACAAGACTCCGTGACAAGAACTCGTAGGCGGTGAACAGCCACGTCCAGGCCAGAGACAGCGGACCGGCGACGAAGCCGGCGAACGTGAACGACAGGACCCACAGCGGCAGGGCGCCCAGGCTCCAGACGAACAGGCGCACGAGGTTGGCGACGAGCTCGCGGCCGATGCCCACCACCACCGCGTGGACGGTGAGGGGCGCGCCGACGGCGCGGCCGAGGTAGAGTTCTTCGGTCCGCTCGGAGAGCGCGTCATAGAAGGGGTCGCCGAGCACGCTGGCGACGAAAACGCTGCCGAAGAACGCCGTGGCGATGGCGAGCACGACGACGCCGGCGTGCACGATGCCCGACAGCGGCCGCGCCCAGAGTCCCGCCTGCTGGGGGTCGGCGCCGAGCGCGTGGGCCACGGCGTGACCCACCGCGGGGGCGACAGTGCCGGTCAACCCCACCAGCAGGGCGATGAACAACGCCACGTGCAGCAGCATCGGCACCAGCGACAACGCCAGCAGGCGCTGGTCGGAGAGCACGACGGGTACACCGGCGAAGGCGGCCCGAACGCCGACGAGGAAGCGCGCGACGGCGCCGGGGGCGGCCTCGGGATCGAACAGGGTCGGTGTGCGCGCCATGTCCGGGTTCGTAGCATGACAAGTGGGGAGGGGCCGGCGACGGTCGTCCGTCGCCCGTGCGTCGTCCTCGACCGCCCGTTCGTCGCCCGCGACGCCGGTTCGATCTTGCGTTCGTCGTCGCCAACGGCGAAGACCGCAGCGTGTTTTTCCGTCGCCGCCGAGGAATCGCGTGAGCACCATCTCCCCCACCGAGCGCGACGACCCCGGCGAGCCGTTGCCCCCGCTGCATCGGGGCGGCCTCGATCGCCTCGTCGGCTGGTTCGCCACCGCCGAGAAACCCCGGGCGCGCTTTCGCGTCGGCACCGAGCACGAGAAGTTCGGCTTCCTCTACCCCGCCCCCGGCGACGACCCCGCGCGGCCGATCCCGCTGCCCTACGACGGCTCCAGGGGCATCGAGGCGCTGCTGCAGGCCATCGCCGCCGACCGCGACGACACGGCCGCCCACGGCCCTTGGACCGCCGCCACCGACAGCGGCCACACCATCGCCCTGTTTCGCGGCGACGCGTCGATCACGCTCGAACCCGGAGGACAGTTCGAGCTTTCCGGAGCCCCGTTTTCATCGCTGCATGAGACCCAGCGCGAGATCGACGAACACGTGACGCTGCTGGCGCGGCTCTGCCGGCCGCGACGCATCGGATTTGTCGGCCTCGGCTTCCAACCTACGGCGACATGGGGGGAGATGCCGCTGGTCCCCAAGGGACGCTACGCGGTGATGACCCGCTACATGCCGACGGTAGGCAAGCGCGGTCTGGATATGATGAAACGCACGGCGACGGTACAGGCCAACTACGATTGGTCGAGCGAAGCCGACATGATCGCCTCGTACCAGACGGCGTTGGTCGTCGCGCCGCTGGTGGCGGCGTTGTTCGCGAACTCGCCCTTCGTGCAGGGTCGCCCATCGGGTGCGCTGTCCGAGCGGCAGCAGGTCTGGGCCGACACCGACCCGCAGCGCGCCGGCTTTCCGGCGGCGATCCTCGCCCGCGACTTCTCCTACGAGCGCTACGTGCAGTGGGTGCTTGACGTACCAATGTACTTCGTGCGGCGCGACGGGCTGCACCATGACGTCGCCGGCGCGTCGTTCCGCACGTTCCTCGCCGAGGGGATCGACATCGACGGCGCGCCCGTGCGCGCGACGCTGCGCGACTTCGCCGACCACCTGACGACGCTGTTTCCCGAGGTGCGGCTCAAGCGCGTCCTCGAGGTGCGCTCGGCAGACTCGACGCCGCCGGCGCGGCTCGCCGCGTTGCCGGCCCTGTACAAGGGCCTCCTGTACGACGAGCGCGCCCGCGACCGCGCCCGCGCGCTGATGGACGGAGCGACGGCGACGGAGCTGGCGGCGCTGCGCGCCGACGTCGCCGTGCGTGGGTTCGCGGCGACGTTCCGGGGGCAGTCGATCCTGTCGCGCTGCGGCGACCTCGTCCACGAAGCCGGCGCCGGTCTGGCGCGACTGGCGGTCAAGAACGCCGGCGGCGAGGACGAAGGCGTCTACCTGCGGCCGCTGCAAGACGTCGTCGCGTCGGGCCGCACGTTCGCCGAGCACCTGCTCGAGCGCTACGCGACGACCTGGGGCGGGTCGTTGGCCCCGCTGTGGGACGAGGCCGCGTACTGGCGGACGGCCGCCGGCTGACCGTCGACCGGCGATCGGCGGCTACTCCTTGTTTTCGTCGGCGGCGTCGGTCTCGAGCTCTCTTTCGAGGGCCGCGGCCACCTGGTCGGGGTTGTCGGGCTTGATATCAGCGGGCGCATCGACCGCGGTCGCCACCGGCGGCGCCGACGGAGGTGGCGACGCGACAGGCACGGCCGGCGCGGGAGCGGCGGCGGGCGGCTCGGCTGGCTTGCTGCAGCCGACCATCGCGACGCAGGCGCTGACGAGCGCGAGGGTGAGTCGAGGGAGGAGGTTGTTCATGATCACTTGTCCCTCTTCTCTTTCTTGTTCTTCTGGCCGGCATCGTCGGGCTTGCCCCGGCCGTCGCGCTTTTCCTCGCGCTTTTCCTCGCGCTTTTCCTCGCGCTTTTCCTCGCGCTGCTCGCGCTTCGCGTCGCGCTCCTCGCGCTTGCCCTCGCGCTCCTCGCGCTTGCCCTCGCGCTCGTCGGCCTTGTCGCCCTTGCGGGCGATGCGGGCGAGGGCACGCTCGTGGCGCTTGATCTCCCGCTCGCGCAGGGCGCCGGCGCGCTGCACCACTCGGGCTTGGCGTTGTCCTCCCCGATCTGCTCGAGCCGCGCGATCTGCGCGAGCCGCCGCGCGTGCTTGTCGTTCTCGGCCGCGGCGGTGCGAGCCAGTCCGCGCGTCGCCTCGCCCTTTTTGCCGTCGACTCCGTTGTTGACGTCGTTGTCGACACCGTCGCCTCTGCCCTTGTCGGCGCCCCGCTCAGCCGCCTCGGGCTTCTTGTCGCCGTCGGCGAGCACCGGCGACGCCGCCAAGGCCCCTACGAGCAACCACCACGAACCACGCATCGAACGCATCACTCCTTCTCATCGAATCCACTGTCATGCCCGTGTCCGCGCGCTGGCGCGGGCCTCCGTAACACCGTTCGTCGAGGACGAACGGGCGACACAAGTTCGACGACGACGCGGCTCCGATGAAACCATGAGAACGGCCGGACGCACCGCGCTGCTTGCCCGCCACAAGACGACACGGCAGCGTCGTCGCGCGTGAGCGCATGACGCTCCATACGACGAACGACGCGACGAACGACACAACGAGATCTTCGACCCAGCCAACGCGGTACGACGTCGCACGCACGACGTGGGGCCGTGGGCGAGGCCGTCGCTCCCCCTGCAGGCGCGCCCCCGACGTGATCGGCCCTGGCCACCGACCGCGAGCTCGCTGACACGCGGGTGACCCACGATCCGCAGGACGACGCTCACCCCGTCGGCCGGCCGAAGGAGACGACGATGACCACCACAGACGGCGCGCCGCACGCCGGACGCTTCTTGCGCGCCGGCGACGTCGATCAGGTGCTGCTCGCCGATGCGCGCGACCTGCTCGCCCTGCCGACCCTCGACCAGAAGCTCTGGGTCGCCCTGTCGTGACCAGTGCAGAGGCTCGAATTCGACGAGCACACTGTGGCGCTGCTCGACACCGACGGCGACGGCCGCGTGCGGGCCCCCGAGCTGGTCGTCGTCGTCGTCTGGCTCAAGCGCGTGCTGCGCGCTCCGTCCGGCCTCGCCCCGGGCAACGACCGCGTGCCTCGCGCCGCCCTCGAAGACGGCAACGCCGAGGGCCGCGCGCCGCTCCAGACGGCGCGGCGGATGCTTGCGATGCTCGGCCAGCACGACCAGACCGTCCTTACCGTCGACGACGCGGTGCAGGCGACGGCGCTGTGGGCCCGCGCGGCGCCAAACGGCGACGGCGTGGTGCCCCCGGGGGCGCTGCCCGACGAGGAGACACGCCAGGCCGCCCTCGACGGCCTGCGTACCGCCGGAGGGGCCGCCGACCGCAGCGGCGAGCAGGGCGTCGACGATGCGAGGCGAAGGACGTTCTTCGGCGCCGACTTTGCCCACGCCGCCTGGCTCGCCGCCGCCCGCGACCGCGCCGCCGTCGTGCTGCCGCTCGGCCCGGCGACCGCTACCGCCGTCGACACTGTGGCGGCGATCGAAGCGAAGCTCGAGGACTGATTCCTGCGCGGGTGGCTGGCGGCGTATGCCGCACGTCCCGACGCGGCCGGTGACGGCGAGCCGCGCCTGCCCGAGCTGGGCGCCGAGCTCTCGAGCGTGAGCAACGGCGCGCGGCACGGCCCGCCGTTGGCGCGCGTGGTCGCCGGCGCCGCCCTCGACATCGCCGGGCTGGTGAATCCGGCGTGGCAGGCTGTTTGTTCCGGAAATTCTGGCCTTGGCGCTCCGGAAACCGCGCTCGAACACGCGGTCGAGGATGGCCTGGGCGAGGTCCTCGCCGTGCAGCACCTCTGGCCGGACCCGCCCCTTCTTCGCCGCGGTCTTCGCCCCGGTCTCCGCCGCGCTCGCCGTCGTCGCCGCCCCGGCGGGCGCGGTGGAGCCCTTGGACGACATCGCGGTCACCGCCGGCGCGGTGACCGCGCTCTCCGGCGCGCAGCAGGCGTTCGCCACCGGCGACCTGTCGCTGCTCGGCTCGGCGCGCCCGCTGTCCGAGGACGCCGTGCGCCAGGGCGCCAATGACGGCCGCCCCGCCGTCGCCCTCGTCGACGACGACGACCGCGCCTGCCTTGCCGCCCCCGTCGACGCCTTGCTCGCCCGCCACGAGGTCCGCGCCCCGGCATCGACACACCTCTGCGCAGGACGAAGGAGTGGGCAGTGTGGACATGGGCGTCAGCAGGCCCGAGGCGGCCTGAAGCTGGTCGCCCGTCGCGACTAGACCGACGCCCGAGCGCTGCTCGGCTTCTACAATCCGCTGACGCGAGCGTACGTTTCAACGCCGACGTTCGAGCTTCTGCTGCGCGCTCGCACCGAGCACGCGCGGGCGATGGCGGCGGGGACGTCGCCACGCCCGTTCTTCTTGATCTTCGACGAGATGAACCTCGCCCGTGTCGAGCACTACTTCTCGGATCTCTTGTCGGCGATGGAATCGGGCGAACCGATCTACCTGCACGACGACGACGACCTCGCCGCCGACGACGAAAGCCCGATTGCACGGCGCATTGCGGTCGCGCCGAATGTCTTCGTTACGGGCACCGTCAATGTCGACGAGACGACCTACATGTTCAGCCCGAAGGTGCTCGATCGCGCCTTCGTGCTCGAGTGCAATCACGTCGACCTCAGCGCTCTCGGTGGAGGCCCAGTCTCGACGACCGCGTCGTCGCCGCTGGCGTTGACGCGAATGGGCAGCGAGCTGCGCGCCCGCAGTGGCCACGCCGGCGACGAATGGCAGCGATTCTCGGCTCTGCTCGATGGAACCCTCGCTTCGCGCCTGCGTTCGATCCACGCGGTCCTTGCCAGCGAGCACCGCCATTTCGGCTACCGGGTCGCTCGCGAGATTGCGCGCTTCGTCGACCTCGCTGCCGAGCAGACCGACGGCAGTCCAGAGGCGCTCCGCGCCGCCTTCGACGTCGCGGTGCTGTCGAAGGTGTTGCCCAAGCTGAACGGCGGCCAGGCTGAGCTCGAGCCGGTGGTGCAGCGGCTGTTTCGACTTGCGTGTGGCGACGACGTTGTCGCCGGCGCCGACGGCGTCGACGAGCCGGTCGAGCTAGCGGCGTTCGCGCCGTCGCCCGCGGCGTCACGCACCGGACTGGTGCGCGCGACCGGCGCCAGCCTCGAGAGGCCGCGCACGGCGCTGAAGCTCTGGCGCATGTTGCGTCGCCTGCGCACCCACGGATTCGCCGGATTCATCGAGTAGCGATGGCGCTGGGCGGCCTCTCCTTTCGTCCGCGGCGCGGCACGGCATCGCCCGTCGACGTCGACGGTGTCGTCGTGCTCACCGGCGAGATCGAGTGGGTGGCGAGCGGCGTCCGCGAGGACGTCGACGCCCTTGCGCGCGCGGTCGGCCCCGCCATCGCCGATCGTGCCGGCGAAAACGCGTTGCTGCTCCGCTTCGGCAACGCCGTGGGCACCTTCCGCGTCGCCGGGCACGGGTACCTCGAGGTGCGCTGCGACAAGTGGTCCGAGGCGACCTTCGACGCGATGCTCTCCGACCTGTCACGAATCCCTGGCGCGTTGCCGTTTCTGACGACGGCGACGGCGGGGCTCGCCCACGAGCGCGCGCCAAACGACCGCGACGACGTGCAGCTGCACGCGTTCCTGTACGTGCGCCACATTGTCCTGTCGACGTCGAGCGCGGACGCCCTTGTGCCGACCTTGTCGTCCCTGCTGCGCGATCCGCACCGGCGCTTTGACAGCGAGCGCGAGCAGGTGCCGCGACACGATGCCCGAAGTGTCGATGCGCGCAACCTGGCCAGGAGCGCCAGCGGAGCCGGCGCGTTCGTCGAGGCACCGCCGTCGCTGCGGACCACGTCGCTGTCGACGTCGCCGTTAATTCTTTGGGCGGCTGCATCCCCAAGCGAATCGCTGTGCCCCGCGCGCGGCACAGCGTCGACACCGCCGAGAACCGCATCGTCCGCGCATTTCTCGACGAGGTCACCGCGCTCGTCGACCGTGTCGAGGCGCGCGCACGACAGAAGCCCGCGGCCGCTGTCTGGCAGCGGATGGCCGACGACTGCGCGCGCGTGCGGTCGACCCTCGCGCCGGTCGTCCGTCACGGCCTGTGGCGCGACGTCGGCCGGATGACACACGTGCCGCTTTCGTCGTCGGTGCTGCAGCGCCGGCGCGAATACCGCGAGGTCCTTCGACAACATCTGGCACTCCGCGCGAGCGCGCGCTTGCCCATCGACACCGACTTGGTCGCCAGCCAACTGCTCGGCGTGAACGACGTCGCGACGATGTACGAGCTGTGGTGCTTCTTCACCATCGTCCGCGAGGTCGAGGCGCTGCGGGGACCGCCCGTGCGCGCCGGTCGGCTGCGCGCCGACGAGGTGCAGGTCGCCGCCGAGCGCGGTCTCGCCGTCGTTTGGAGCGACGGTCTCGAGGTCGCGTTCAACGTGACGTTCACGAAGCGCTCCAGCGGCGAGCGACGCTCGTCTTCGCTGCTGCTGCGCCCCGACATCGTGGTACGCGTGCTGGGGCCGGATGGTCACGCGTCGCTGCACGTGCTCGATGCGAAGCTGCGCGTGCAACGCGTGCGCGAGGAGCCCGACGACACTGACGAAGAACGTGATGGGTCGAGCGGACTCGGTTTCCAGCGCAGCGACGTCGCCAAGATGCACGCCTACCGCGACGCGCTGCCGAGCGTTCGAAGCGCGTTCGTGCTCTAGCCAGGCGACGACGAGGTGTTCCACCCGTCAATTGAGGCTGATGCCAGCGACGTCGACGCGGTAGGCGCTCTACCACTCGTCCCTGGTGCAGTAACATGCGGCCTGAGGGCTCGGCTCGAACGCCTTCTTTCTTCGGTACGATCCACCATGTTCGCGAGTTGGCAAATCAGCCGGTTCTCAATTTTGCTCCACGGCTCGAATCGGCGCCATTGAAGTCTACCGTTTGCGCGGCGTCGACGACGGCCTTGCCGTACGGCAGTCGCGCCGCGTCGGCGAACGAGCGCGGGCTCCACGGCTGCAGCGGGTGCGCCCGCACGAGACTGCGCTGCGTGCTGTCGGGCTCGAGCAGCTCGGCGAGCTCTTCGACGACGACGGACATCGGCACGCGTTGTCCGCGCACGCTCTCGAAGCCGCGGCCAAAGACGAGCAGCACGTCGCGCGCGCAGAGGATCGACTCGAGAAACAGGTGGCGATCGAGGATGCGTCGGTCGTGCTCGTACGGCGCGGGCTGTGCAAACGGGTCCCACGCACGCGGGCGGCTTGCGCGCGGAAACACGCCGTCCTCCACGCCGACCATCGCGATCACGCGAAACGGCACCGAATGCATCGGCTCCATCGCGCACACCGAGACGGCGCCGGGTCTTTCGCCCACGCCCGCGCGGTGTCGGGGCGGTCGTAGTGCAGGCGCTAGACGACGCCGGCGACCTCGCCGGCGAACGCGAGCTCGCGCGTGCCGACGGCGGCGGCCATGTCCTCGGCGCTGCCGTGTTCGAGGGAGCGAGCGACGCGCGCGAAGTCGGGCTCGGCCCTGCGGGTGCGCAACGCGCGCAGCACGCGCAGCGCGAGCCGGCTGCCGCTCCACGCGCCGTCGTTGTCGGCGTACAGGTCGGCGTCGACGCCGGCGGACGCGAAGATGGCCTTCGTCGTCGCCGTGAACGCGCGGCCGGGGAAGACGAAGTCGACGCCGGCGATGCTGCCGTGCTGCGTCGCGAGCTCGGCGCGCAGTCGCCGCTCCATGCCGCGGCTGCCGACGACGAGCGTGACGCGCGCGAAGGGGGCGGCGGGCTACGCCGACGTCAACCGGTCGGCGAGCAGCTGCACGAGGCGCTCGGGGCGCGGATGACGGTGGGCCCAGAGGGTCACGGCGCGGTCTCCGGTCGAGGTCGTCGCGAGCTGGCGACCAGCTTGCGTGGTGCGCACGGCATGGATCGCTGCTGCGGCGGGGGCGATCGTTCGTCCACCCCATCGAGCGAGGTACTCACACGGAAGTCGCGACCCTCGCGGCGCCCGCGCCCCGCCCAAAAAGCGAGGCCGCCGGAGAACGCGCAGCGTCGTCCGGCGGCCAGGTCCCGAGCCTGCGGCGCGGGTGCTTCGCTGTCGTTGCTCGCGTGGTTTCTCAGCGGCGCGCTTTGCGCGTCTCGACGGCGGCATCGAGGCGGGCGGTGCAGGCCTTCACGTCGGTCACCCAGCCGTCGAGGTTCATCAGGGCGTCCGACGAGTTGAACGCGGCCTGCATGCACGCGCTCGCCTCCTGGCGTCCGACGAGCACGGCCTTCAGCACGTCGACCTTCTTGTCGAGCTTCGAGAGGACATCCTTGCGTGACGGCTTCAGCTGGTCGGCGGTGATCCCGCCGAAGTTCTGGTCGTACCAGGCAGCGAACGCGCGCACGCGGGCCGTCGTCTCGGCGCGGATGACCTCCCACGGCTCGTCGGAACCACGACTCGGGGCGGGCTGCGTCCTGGCGCCGAGGCGACCCCACGCCATCATCGCACGCTCGGTGATGGCGTCGTCGCCCGCGGACGCATCGAGGATCGTCGTCGCGAGCGCGCGACATCCGCGGCCACTTCGACACGCCTGCCGTCGACCCCGCGGCATGGCGGCTGCACGTTGCCGACGTGCAGTGGACGAAGGGCACGATGGGCTACGCCCGCTGGCGCAGGCCCGCTGTGAACGCGCAGGCCCCGCCCATGACGGTGGAGATGTCCGCAGCCGAAGCGCGCCGATGCGCGACGGGTGTGCGGGCTGGTGCGGACATGCTCGGGCGCGCGCGGCCGAAGCAGGCGGTGACGTCCCGGCAGATGAAGGGCGTCGACCATCCCGCGATCGCGGCGACGCCGCGCTTCCTCGGCGGGGTGCCGCTCCCAAAGGCGTTGCACGAAGACACGATCGTCGCGCTGCGGATGAACGGGCGACCGCTGTCGAAGGCCCACGGGGCGCCGGCGCGGCTGGTGATGCCGACCAGTGGCTCGGCTCGTTGACGCTGCACGACGCCAAGCCGAAGGGCTTCTTCTACGAGACGGCCTATCGCGACCCGGTGAAGCCGGGCGAGCCGGGCAACCCGGTGCCGCCCGAGCTGCTGGTGAAGAGCGCGATCGCGTCGCCGGCGCCCGGCTAGATGTCTGCGAGCGGGCCGCATTCACTGGTGCCGGTGCGGGCGGCGGGCGGCGGACCGCGCGGGTGGACGTCAGCGTCGACGGCAGCGCGTGGCGGAGGGCCGCGATCGTCAGCGACAGCGGCCGGTACGGCTGCTCGGTGTTGGCGGCCACGGTGACGCTGTCGCCCGGCGCCCACGTGCTGCGATCGCGGGCCACCGAGGACGCCGGCCACACGCAACCCGACGTTCCGGTGTGGAGCCCCTCGGGCTACCTGCGCGACGCCATCGACGTCGTCACCTTCACGGCGTTCGCGTGACCGCGCCATATGCTCCCGCGCCGCCATCGGCGGCGCCGTCGCCTTCGCGATCACCGCCGCGATCGCGGGCTGTCGCGCCCCGCGGCGCTACCGACGACCGCGGCGACGCAGCCACCGCTGGTCGTGACGGCGGAGGCGCGGGCGCAGGCGCAGCGGGTCGTGTTTCAGCCGGGTCGCGTGGTCGACGTCGTGATGGCAAGTGCGCGGTCTGTCACTCGACGCAGTACCTGACGATGCAGCGGCTGACGCCTGCGCAATGGGAAAAGACGCTCAAGCAGATGAAGGGCTGGGGCGCCTCCGTCGACGGCCCCGAGGTCGCCCGGCTGCAGCGGTACCTTGGCGCGTACTTCACGCCGGATCTGGGCGATCCGGTGGTGGCCGTCGTCGCCCCGTCCGACAGAGCGGGACACCGGCGGGCTCCGCCCGACGTCGTCGGCGCGGCTTTGGCGGCCGTGGCGGGAACCTGTTATCCGTCCCGGGGTGCCCCGGCGTATCGCGGGGGCACGGTGTTCCTCGACCGGGAAAGAAGCATGGCGACTCGCCGCGAAGACACTCCCTTGCGCTGTTCGTTCTGCGGCAAGTCGCAGAAGGAGGTGAAAAAGCTCGTGGCGGGCCCCGCCGGCGTCTTCATCTGCGAAGAGTGCATCGGCCTGTGCAACGACATCATCGCCGAGGAGATCGACGCCGAGGCCGACGGGCCTCAGTCGGGATCACCCACGATCCTGAAGCCCAGCGAGATCAAGGCCGTCCTCGACGAGTACGTGATCGGCCAGGAGCGCGCGAAGAAGACGCTCTCGGTGGCGGTGCACAACCACTACAAGCGCATCTACTCGGCCACCGACACCGACGACGTCGAGCTGCAGAAGAGCAACATCCTGCTCATCGGGCCCACGGGCTCGGGCAAGACGCTGCTGGCGCAGACGCTGGCGCGCATCCTGCGCGTGCCGTTCACCATCGCCGACGCGACGACCCTGACCGAGGCGGGCTACGTCGGCGAGGACGTCGAGAACATCATCGTCAACCTGCTGGCCGCTGCCGACGGCGACATCGAGCGCGCGCAGCGCGGCATCGTCTACATCGACGAGATCGACAAGATCGCGCGCAAGGGCGAAAACCCCTCGATCACCCGCGACGTCTCGGGCGAAGGTGTGCAGCAGGCGCTGCTGAAGATCGTCGAGGGCACGCAGTGCAACGTGCCGCCCAAGGGGGGCCGCAAGCACCCGCAGCAGGAGTTCCTGCAGGTCGACACCTCGAACATCCTGTTCATCTGCGGCGGGGCGTTCTCGGGGCTCGAGGGGATCATCGAGAAGCGCACCGGCAAGAAGTCCATCGGCTTCGGCGCTGAGCAGTCGGCGAAGAAGACGAAGAGGCGCACCGGCGAGATCCTCGCCGAGGTGCAGCCCGAGGACCTGCTGAAGTTCGGCATCATCCCCGAGTTCATCGGTCGCCTGCCGGTGCACGCGGTGCTCGAAGACCTCGACGACGCCGCGCTGATCAACATCCTCACCCAGCCGAAGAACGCGCTCACCAAGCAGTACCGGCGCATGCTCGAGCTCGACGGCGTGCAGCTGCGCTTCACCGACGAGGCGCTGAAGGTCGTGGCCAGCGAGGCCATCAAGCGCAACACCGGCGCCCGCGGCCTGCGCAGCATCCTCGAGCGCGCGATGCTCGACGTGATGTTCGACGTACCGTCGACGCAAGGGGTCAAGGAGGTCGTGGTGAACGAGGCCGCGATCCTCTCCAAGGAGCCGCCCCTGGTCGTCATGGCTGGCCCTGACGATCCGCCGTCGTCATCGCCGCCATCGTCGTCGCCGTCCTCGAGCCCGGTGCGCGCCGCCTCCTGAGTCGCCGTCGGCGCTGGCCGCCTTCGTCCTGGCCGTGTTCCCGTCTCGTCCCGTCCGCCCGTCGCGCGCCCCGTCGTCGTCCGCCGATCGCCGCTGGAGTCTCCCTTGTCGTCGTCGTTGATCCTCCCCCTCCTGCCGCTGCGCGACATCGTCGTCTTCCCCGAGAGCCTGCAAGTGCTCTTCGTCGGTCGGCCCCGGTCGGTGGCGGCGCTGCGGGCCGCGCAGCGGGCCACCGGCAACGCCGCCGGCCGCATCGTGCTCGCCGCCCAGCGCACCGCGAAGGCCGAGGAGCCCGGCCCCGACGACATCCTGTCGGTGTCGGCCATCGGCGTCGTGCGCACGCTGGTGCCGCTTCAGAACTCGATGATGAAGGTGCTCGTCGCCGGCGAGGAGCGCGCGCGCATCAAGCGCTTCCTGACCGCCGCCGAGGCGGGCGTCGCCGTCGAGCCCGACGGCGACGGCGTCGAACCCTACTACGTCGAGCTGGAGCGCCTGGCCGACCTCGAGGTGCAGCCCTCGGCGGAGGTCATCGACGGGCTGATGCCGCGGCTGATGGCGAGCTTCGAAGAATTCGCGCGGCTTTCTAAGCGCGTGCAGGGCGACACGCCCCGCGACGTCGCCGAGATCACGCACTTCGGTCGCCGCGCCGACGTCATCGCCGGTTACGTGTCGCTGAAGCCGCAGGACAAGCAGGCGCTGCTCGAGCAGATGGACGTCGAGGCGCGCGTGCGCAAGCTCATCGAGCTGCTCGAGGCCGAGAACGAGATGGCCCGCATGCAGCGCAAGGTACGCGGGCGGTTCAACAAGCGCCCCGAGACGCCGCGCGATGGTCAGGCGCAACCGCCAGCGCAGCAGCCGCCGGCGCCGCCTTCCTCCGACGACATGCAGGACGAGTTCAAGAACGAGCTGAACGACCTCGAGGGTCGGCTCGCGAAGAAGAACCTGACGCAAGAGGCTCGCGAGCGCGTCGCCCGCGAGCTGAAGAAGCTGCGGATGATGTCGGGGATGTCGGCCGAGGCGACCGTCGTGCGCGGCTACCTCGAGTGGGTCGCGGCGCTTCCCTGGAAGACCTACAGCGAAGACCCCATCGACATCGCCACCGCCGAGGAGATCCTCGACGAGGACCACTTCGGCCTCGAGAAGGTGAAGGAGCGCGTGCTCGAGCACCTCGCGGTGCAGAAGCTCGTCGACCGCCTGAAGGGTCCGATCCTCTGCCTCGTCGGGCCTCCGGGGGTGGGCAAGACGTCGCTGGCGAAGTCCATCGCGCGGGCGACGGGGCGCGAGTTCGTGCGCCTGAGCCTAGGCGGCGTGCGCGACGAGGCCGAGATCCGCGGCCACCGCCGCACGTACATCGGCGCGCTGCCGGGCAAACTGATCGCGAGCCTGAAGCGCGCGGGCACGTCGAACCCGGTGCTGCTGCTCGACGAGATCGACAAGATGAGCACCGACTTCCGCGGCGACCCGGCGGCGGCGCTGCTCGAGGTGCTCGACCCCGAGCAGAACCACAGCTTCGTCGACCACTACCTCGACCTCGACTACGACCTGAGCAAGATCCTGTTCCTCTGCACGGCGAATTCGCTGTCGGGGATCAGCGGACCGCTGCAGGACCGCCTCGAGATCATCCGGCTGTCGGGCTACACCGACCTCGAGAAGCAGGCCATCGCCCGGCAGTACCTGATCCCCAAGCTGCTCGAAGCCAACGGCCTGGCGACGTTCGCGCCGCTCGGTGAGCCGGGCGCCGGCGTCGACGAGGACGGCAAGCCGACGCACACGCGCCAGCAGCTGGGCGGCGCGAAGGTGGTCGTCGACGACGGCGCGATCAAGAAGATCATCCACGGCTACACGCGCGAGAGCGGTGTGCGCAACCTCGAGCGCGAGATCGGCACCGTCGCGCGCAAAACGGCCATTGAGCTCTTGAAGCGCGTCGGCGAGGGCAAGGCGACCAGCGACGTCGCCGCCGCCGGCACCGGCAAGACCGACAAGGGCGAAAAGACCGACAAGGTCGTCGTCGCCGGCGCCGGCGCCGCCGCGTGCAACGGCGCCGCCGCCGAGGAGGCCGAGACCGACGAGGGTCCTGCCGTCGAGGCCGAGGCCGACAGCAGAGCCGCCGTCGACGAGGACCCGAAGAAGGCCGCGCTGCGCGCGCGCCTGCAGGGGCAGGAGCTGCGCGTGACGGCGGCGAAGGTGCGCGAGTTCCTCGGCACCGAGCGCTTTCAGCGGCACGACAAAGACAGCGTCGACCAGATCGGGGTGACCAACGGCCTCGCCTGGACGGCGGTCGGCGGCGAGATGCTGATGACCGAGGTCAGCGTGATGCCCGGCCGGGGCAAGCTGGTGTCGACGGGCAAGCTCGGCGACGTCATGCAGGAGTCGGCGCAGGCGGCGATGAGCTACGTGCGCAGCCGTGCGAAGCAGCTGGGTCTGAGCCAGGATTTCTACGAGCGCATCGACGTGCACATCCACGTGCCCGAGGGCGCCACGCCCAAAGACGGCCCGTCGGCGGGCATCACCATCGCCACCAGCCTGGTGTCGTCGGTGACGCGCATCCCGGTGCGCCACGACATCGCCATGACCGGCGAGATCACGCTGCGCGGGCGGGTGATGGCCATCGGCGGCCTGAAGGAGAAAGCCCTCGCCGCCCACCGCGCCGGCTGCAAGACCGTGATCATCCCCGCCGACAACAAGAAGGATGTCGCCGACATCCCCGAGACGGTCCGCAAGAAGCTGAAGTTCGTGCCCGTCGAGACCGTCGACGAGGTCTTGAAGGTCGCCCTCGCCGTCGACGACCCCGACGCGTTCTTCGCCCGGCTGTCGCAGTCGCCCGGCAGCGACGTCTTCGACGAGAGCGCGTTCAAGCGGCGCAAGACCGACCGCAAGGGCGACGAAGAAGAGGCCGCCAAGGTCCATTGAGGGGTCGCTGAAGGAGCACTGCGTGATCGCAGGGGCTTCCCTCGCCGCGATTCACTGGCGATCGCGGCGGGTCGTCAGTCCTTGTGTTGGGCCAGAGCCGCGTCCAGCGCGCGCAGCCCGCGGTCGCGCTCGAGCGCTACCGCGACCGGGCGGGCCGCGAAGACGGCCCACAGCGCGGCGCCGAGCCACGCCCCGAGGTCGAACGTCAGCCCGCCGGGGCCAAAGCCGACGCCGCCGCCGACGGTGAGCGCGACGACGACGCCGACGACCGCCACCACGCGCCTGCGGGTCTGCAGGCCGAGCTCGCGCGCCGGACGCACGACCGCGCGGGCGTCGCGGGAGGCGAGGTCGTAGGCGGCGACGCCGCAGCAGGGACAGGGTGCATCGACGGCGACGGAGACGAGGCCGTGGCGGGGGCAGGCGACGAGGCTGGACATGAAAGGACTCCGGTCGAAGGCGTGGTTTGTGTCGGTGCTCAGGGGGCGGGTCGTTCAGGCGGCGCGGCGGGCGAAGCGGGCGAGGTCGGCCTTCTTCGTCCACTCGGCGGCGGTCCAGCCCTGGCGCTCGTAGTCGGCGCGCACCGGGGCGGGCAGCGACGACCACGCCTTGCCGCGCGACAGCTCGGCCGGCGTATCGAAGAAGCCCACCGCGCTGGTCGAGGCGAAGGCCGCGGCGTCCTCGCCGGTGACGCCCTGCAGGCCCACCTTGCCAACGACGCCGAGCTTGCCGTGGAGGCCGTGCATCAGCTCGACCTCCTGCTCGACGCCCACGGCGAAGGCCATGCGGTCGCCGCCGAAGGTGGCCTCTCCGGACAGCGGCGCGAAGTGGGCCTTGAGCGCGATCTCTTCTTCGCTGATCGCGACGCCGTTGCCGTCGGCGGTGACCTCGATCCCGAGCTTGCCGTGCTCGTACGTGGCGGAGGAGTGCTCCAGCCCGACCTTGTGGGCGCCGACGCTGTGCTGCTCGACGTGGCCATCGGGGCCCACGGTCGCCTCGGCCTTGCCACCGAGCTCGACGTGACTGCCCTCCTTGTCGCCGAGGACGATCGAGGCCTCGACCTCGGCGGTGAACGACAGCCCCGCGATCGCGCGCCCGGTCAGGCGGCGAAAGCGGTCGGCCACCGCCAGCGTGATCGCGATGTCGTCGTCGGTGCGGCCGCGGGCGTCGAGCCACGCACGGTTCGCCTCGCCGTGCAGGGGTGCGCCCGGCAGGTTCATCGGCAGCGTCGACGGCGCGAGGGGGCCGAGGTCACGCAGGGCGGCGACGTCGGGGGCGCGCGCGACGGCGCCGGCGTAGGCGGCGCGGTAGTCGGCGTAGCGGACGCGGTAGTCGGCGGCGCGGGCGACGTTCTCGTCGAGGATCGCGCGGCGCAGGGCGGGCGGCGCCCGGGGGTCGTCGCGCAGCAGGGCCGTCGCCGCGGGGGGCTGCGGCGCCCGCGGCGACGTCGCGGGGATCGGCGCGGCGGGCTGGGCGTCGACGATGCCCTTCTTCATGAGCAGGTCGAGCAGCAGCCCGCGCTGCTCGTCACCGGCGGCGTCCACCACCCGCTGCAGGCGGGCGGGGTCGGCGAGGACGTCGCGGCAGTCGGCGGCCGGCAGCTTCGCCAACGCCGCGATCAGAACGTCGCGCTCGCCCTCGGTGGGGAAGCGCTTGCGGGCGACGGCGTCGACGTCGCGGGTCAGGCGGGCGACGTCGTTGCTGCACAGCCGTGACGTCGTGGGGGCCGTGGCCGACGCCGGCGACGCCGGCGACGCAACGGCGAGCTCCTCGACGCTGCCCACCGGCGGCGTCGAGGACGCCTCCGCGGGGCGGAAATCGGTGTTCGCGGTGGCGGTGGCGGTGGTCGTCGTGGCGGTGGTGGTGCGGACGGTCATGGCGGGCTCCATCGGTGGGGGTTGGTGAGCGTCGCCCGCAGCAGTGCGAGGGCCCTGCCAGACTGCCCAGCGCATCCGGATGCGGGATCTAGGCGTCGCGCCGGCCGGCGGGCTGCCCGGCTGGAACGGCGACCGGAATGGCGACCGGAATGGCGGCCGGAACGGCGGCCGGAACGGCGGCCGGAATGGCGGCCGGAATGGCGGCCGGAACGGCGGCCCCGGCGTGGTCGCGGGCGTTGGCGCCGGGCAGACCGGAGCGTCGACGGAGACGACGGACGGATCGACCGCGCCAGCGCCGGCGGGCGCCCCCGCCGGCGCGCCCGCCGGGGGCGTCGTCGGATCGTGGCGTTGACGTCGTCGCGGCGGAGCCTAGGCTTGGCACGCGTTTCGACTCCGAGGCCCCCCATGCCGATCTTCGAATACCGCTGCGCCGCCTGCGGCCACCTGGAAGAGCTCCTGCAGAAGCACAACGACCCGGCCCCCGCCGAGTGCCCCGCCTGCGGCAAGTCGCAGACGATGGGCAAGGAGCTGTCGGCGTCGGCGTTCCACCTGAAGGGGGGCGGCTGGTACAAGGACCTCTACTCGTCATCGTCGCCGACGAACGCCAGCAGCGCCGGCGGCGCGCCGTCACCGCCGACGAACGCCGGCAGCGCCGGCGGCGAGTCGACGTCGACGAGCACCGGCGGCGGGTCGACGTCGACGAGCACCGGCGGCGGGTCGACGTCGACGAGCGCGAGCAGCGGCGCTGGCAGCACGAGCAGCGGCGCTGGCAGCACGAGCAGCACGTCGACCTGAAGGTCCAACAACCAGCGCCGGCGGCGCGCGTCGGCGGTCGCCAAACACCCCGCCGCGATCGGCGCGCGTCGTCGGTCCGGCAGGTTGGTCAGATCTCGTCGTCGTCGTCGTCGTCGCGCTGCTTGCGGTCACTCTTGCGCCGCCCCCGCCGCGGTCGGTCGTCTCCGGCGGGCGCGGCGGCCATGGGCGCCGTGGCAGGCGCGTCCGACGGCACGTCGGACTTCACGAAGGTGGCGTCGTTGCGCTCGACGTTGACGCCGACGCCGCCGTCTTTGTTGGGCAGGATGCGGATGCGCGTCTGCACCTCGATGGTCGTGCCCATCAGCATGCGCCCGACCATCTTCTCGACCTCGAGCCGCGACAGGAACGCGCGCGTCTCGCGGGCGACGACGTCGATGATCTCGCGCTTGGTCTTGTCGACCTGCCCGACGACGTAGCCGACGGCGTCCTTGCCGAGCTTCATCTCCGACAGCTGCTGGCGCAGGTTCTCTTCGCTCAAGAAGACCGCGCCGATCCCCGACATCAACGCCCGCCGCGCCATGTCGCCGATGGACTTGCTGCCGAAGCCGCGGGCCTCGCCGTCGGCGGCGGCCGCGTCGTCGTCGTCGGAGCGCGCGGGCGGCGTCTTCTTGTCCTCGACCATGATGTCGTCACCATAGGACCGACGCGGCGCGGCGTCCACGGCCGCCCCGATGGCCGCCGGTCCCCGGGTGGGCGGAGCGGGCCTCATGCGCTAAGGACTCCCACGATGGTGCTGCCGATCGTCGACGACACTCCTGCCGTGGCGCCCCAGCAGGGCCGGCGGTCGTCGTACGCGCTGCGGGTGTCGCTGCTGTCGGCCTGCCAGCTCGACTGCCGCTACTGCCGCCCGGGGTCGGTGACCACGCCGTCGACGCAGGCTGCCTGGCTGTCTCCCGGCGAGCACGCGCGGCTCGCGCCGCTGCTCCTTTCGCGCGGCGTCCGCAAGGTGCGCTTCACCGGTGGCGAGCCGACCCTGCGCAAGGACCTCGTCGACGTCGTCGCCGCCTGGGCCTCTGCCGGCGCCCGCGAGCTCGCGCTGACCACCAACGGCCTGCGGCTGCCGTCGTCGCTGCCGGCGTTGGTGGCGGCCGGGCTGCGCGCGGTGACGGTGCACCTGGACACCCTGCAGGAGGCGCGCGTCGCCTTCGTGATGGGGCCCGGCGCGTCGGTGGGCGAGGCGCGGCAGGCGATGCGCGCCGCTCGCGACGCCGGCCTGCGGGTCAAGTGGAACTGCGTCGTGCAGCGCGGCGTCAACGACGACGAGCTGGGCGCCATGCTCGACGCCGCGGCCGACGACGGCGTCGAGCTGCGCTTCATCGAGCAGATGAACACCGGCAGCGCCGCGGGCTACGTGAAGGAGACCTTCGTCAGCGGCCACGACGTCGTCGCCGGCGTCGGTCGGCTGTCGTCGTCGACGCCCCGGTCCCTGACCCGCCGGCACGCGAGCGACCCCGCGGCGCTGTGGCAGGTGCGCCGACGCAACGACACGGGCGCGCGCGACGTCGTCTTTGGCCTGATCGCGTCGGACACCGAGCCGTTCTGCGACGCCTGCGACCGCCTGCGCCTGTCTGCCGAGGGACGGGTGCGCGGCTGCCTGTACGAGCCCGGCGGGCTCCCGCTCGGCGCGGCCCTGCGCGGCGGCGCCAACGACGCGGCGCTCGGCGCGCTGCTCGACGCCGCCCTCGACGGCAAGCGCAGCCACCACCCGCTGGCCCCGGTGCTGCGACAGCCATTCTCGATGGCCGACGTCGGCGGCTGAGCACCAGCGCCCCGGGCCGACCGGCGTCGACGAGGCTGCACCCTGCTAGGCTCTTGCCGCGTGCGACGACGGTGGTGGGCTCTGGCTTCGGCGTGCGTCGTCGTCTTCGGCGGCGGCTGCAGCCTGTTCTTTCCGGCGCCGCTGCCGGCGGACGAGGCGTTCGCGATCGTGGCCGTCGACGGCGACGGCTCGGCGCGACCCCTGGCCGGCGCCGTGGTCGACGACGCGCAGGGCGTGGCGGCGGACCACCGGGTCGAGCGGCGGCTGCGGGTGACATGGTCGGGGACGACGGCGCCGACGGAGGCCCGCTACGTCGTCGACGGCGGCGAAGTAGTGGCCGAACTCGAGAGTGCGGAGGATGGCGTGGCGTACGTGACGGTGCCGGCGACGCTGCCGGTGGGTCGGGTGGTGCTGTTGACCCTCGTCGCCGGGGCGGCGAGCGCGCAGGCGCAGGTGTTCTTCCTGCAGGGCGAGCCGGGGCCGCCGGGCCCGCCGGGGCCAAAGACGCTGGTGGTCCAGGGCGCGGCGTGCCCGTTCGGCGGCAGCCGAACGCTGCTCGGCGTCGATGACGACGGCGACGATGTCCTCGACGACGACGAGATCGACGTCGAGCACGCCGACTGCGACGCGGTGGTGACGAACGAGCGCCTCGTCGCCGTTCCCGGCGACGAGGCCCTGCGCGAGGTGCTCAAGCAGCTCGCCGGCCTGCGCATCGTGGCGCCCGGCCGGGTGACGCTTTCGCTGCCGCCCGGCGTCGTGCCGATGCTGGGGCCGCTGACCGTCGATCACGTCGACGGCGAGCGGATCTGCCTGCGCGGCGCCGACCCCGCCCTGGGCGAGGCGACGACGCTGTCTTTCCCCGACGACGGCGACGGCCTGATCGTGACCGGCGGGCTGCGGCTCGAGCGGCTGACCATCGACAGCCCGAGCCCCGCCGAGACCCTGGTGCACGAGGGCGTCGGGCTCGCGGTGCGCGACGGCGGCTTCATCGTCGTCGGCGGCGACGACGGCGCCGTGGTCGTCAGCGGCTTTCGCGTGGGCATATCGGCCCACGGCGGCGGTGTGCTCACCGTCGACCTGCAGCGCGACACGGCGGGCAACGTCGTACGCGTGCTGCAGGTCGTCGACGCCGTCATCGGGCTGCAGGCCGAGAGCGGCGGCACTCTCGAGGTGCCGGGTGCGCTGGCCCGCGGCTGCAGCAACGTCGGGTTTCTCGCGACGGGCGGCTCGATCGTGGCGAGCGACAGCGGCGCCGAAGACGCCGGCGACGTCGGCTACCTGGCGCAGTTCGGCGGGTTCGTCGAGGCGAGCCGCTCGACCGCCACCGTCGCGGGCAGCGGCTCGGCGGCGTTCTTTGGCACCAACGGCGGCGCGCTGTCGTGCAGCGCGGCGACGGGCACGATCCTCGACCCGGTGACCACCGCGCGGGCGCTGGTCGCCGTCAACGGCGCGTCGGTGGTGTGCGTGGGCGCGTCGCTGAACGGCAAGGTGATGGTGGCCAACGGCGCCACGGCCGTCACCAACGACACCATCGGCCACGACCTGACGAAGACCGCCGACACCAATGGCACCCTGGTCCACGTCTGCAGCGCACCCGCCAACGCGGCCTGTCGCGTGGCGTGCATACCGACCAATGGGGGCGTCTGCGTCGGGCCGTGACCAGCACGACGACGACGCGCGGTGCGCGCTCGGCGGCGCGCGCTCGGCGGCGCGCGCTACTCGACGATAAGGCCCGCGGCGAGCGCGCCGCCGCCAACCACGGCGCCGGCGACGGCGGTGACGAGCGCGGCGACAGCGGTGTCGTCGGCGGCGGTGCGGATCGCGCCGTCCTTGGCGCAGCCCAGGGGTGACCTCGCCTCGTAGCAGGCGAGGTAGGGGACCTGCCCCACTGCGACGAGCGTGCCTGCGCCCACCGCGGCGGCTGTGAGCACGCCAGCGCCGGACCAGCGCAGCGCCGCCCCCCACGCGACCGACGATGACGACGGCGCAGCGCTCGCCGTCAGCGCGACAGGCACGACGACGACGGCGCCACGGGCGACGCGCAGGGCGGTGCGGGCGGCGGCAAAGCCGGGCGCACCGACAACGATCACGTGCTCGCCGGGCGGGACGCTGGCGACGGCGACGCCCCGCTGCACGGCCACCGGCGCGCCGTCGACGCTGACCGCGGCCTGCGGCGTCGTCACCGCCACCCGCAGCTCGCCGGCGACGCCGAAGGCGCGACGCGTGGCCGCCACCAGCGAGGCGTCGCCCGGGCCCATCACCGAGGCGGCGTGGGTGCCGTCGTCCGAGGTCACCGTGACGACGTCGCCGACGATGAAGACGACGCCGCGGGCGCCGCCAAGCTCGGCCACGCGCAGCCAGCAGGCGTCGTCTTCGGGCTCGCAGGCGAGACCGGCGTCGCGGGCGTCGGCCAGCAGGGCGGCCCCGGCCGCCTCGTCGACGACGGCGCTGACGCTGGCCACCGCGGCGCGCAGAACGACATCGCGGGCGGCGTCGCGGGCGGCGGCGCCCGCGGGCACGATCAGGAACGCCTGCCCAGACGAGGTCGACGGCGCGGTCGACGGCGCGGTCGACGGCCTGGCCGACAACAGGCCGGTGGCAGCGCGGGCGCCGACCGCGGCAGGCGGCGCACCAACCGCGGCAGCGAAGAGCATCGGCAGGAGCGCAGATGTGGACACGGGTCTCCTCGCGGAACACAGTCAACCGCAGCCGGGCGCGCGGGTCCAGTCGAGGCCCGGCGTGGGGCAACGACCGAGGCCGGCGGAGCTTGTCGGAGGTGGTTTGGCGGCAGAGGATCTCGTCGACCTCGAGGGCCTCGGGCGGCGGCCGGCGCCGCGGCCGCTCGGCGAGTTCATGCTGCAGACCGTGCTCGGTCGCGGCGGCATGGGCATGGTATGGCTCGCCACCCGCCGCGCCGACGACGGCGGCGAGCAGCCCTGCGTGGTCAAGACGCTGCGGGTCGAGGACGACCCCGAGTACGAGCGCCGCTTCATCGACGAGGTGCGGCTGCTCGCGCTGCTCGCGCACCCGAACATCTGTGGCGTCGTCGACGCCGGGTGCTTCGAGGGCCAGTACTACCTGGCGATGGAGCACATCGACGGCCTCGACCTGAAGAGGGTCGCGGCGCTCACCGAGCAGAGCGGCGCCCCGCTGCCCGCCGCCGTCGTCGTCTACGTCGCGCGCCAGGTGCTGCTGGCCCTCGACAGCGCGCACCGCACGCGCCACCCGGCGACGGGGGAGCCGCTGAAGGTCGTGCACCGCGACGTCAGCCCGCAGAACGTGATGCTCGGCCGCGACGGCTCTGTGAAGCTCATCGACTTCGGCCTCGCGCTGTCGACGCAGAAGGTCGAGAAGACCGCGCCCAGCGTGGTGATGGGCAAGATCGCGTACATGTCGCCGGAGCAGGCCCGCGGCGAGGCCATCGACGGCCGCGCCGACCAGTTCGCCGTCGGCGTGCTGCTGTACGAGCTGCTCACCAACACGCGCTACTACGAGGGGCTGTCGCTCGACGAGACCTGGCGCAAGAGCGGCTCGGGCGGGCACGTGCCGCTGCGCTGGAGTGCGCTGCATCCCGGGCTGCGCGCGGTCATCAAGTGCGCCACCGCCCCCGTCGCCGGCGACCGCTACGCCTCCTGCGCGGCGATGGCCGACGCCCTGTCGCTGTGGGCACGCGAAGAGCGCCAACCCGCCGCCGCCGCCGACGCGATGGCCGCCCTGGGCGCGCTGCGGGCCGCCACCCACTTCGCCGACGGACCGACGGGCGAGCGACCGCGGGTGACGTCCTTCGCCGGCCGCCACGCCGTCGTCGACGAGCCGGCGCGGCCGCGCGAGCCCACGCGCACGTTCCGCCTGCGCGACCTCGAGGGCACGCCGCTCCCGGCGCCGTCCCCGGCGACGACGTGGGTCGAGCCGACGCTGCTGGTGCGCGCCTCGGACCTGAGGCCCCCGGGCGCGCCGAAGGCGGGCGAGCCCCCCTGGCGGCGCACGCTCGCGGCGGTCGCCGCCGGGCTCGCCGTCGCCGTCATCGTCGCCGCGGCCTTCCTCGCGCGAGACCGCGCCGCCGCCAAAGACATCGTGCTCGTCGCCCTGGTCGCCGACGCCGGCAGCGTGGCTGTCAACACCGGCAGCGTGGTCCTCGACGCCGGCGCGGCGGGCGCGAGCGCCAACGCCGGCAGCGCGGTCCCGGATGCCGGCAGCGCGGTCCCGGATGCCGGCAGCGCGATCGTCGACGCCGGCGCGGCCGGCGCGATCGTCGACGCCGGCGTCGTCGCCAAGGTGCCGGGAGGCAAGGCCTTCAAGAGCGGCGGCCGCGCGCTGCCGGCGTGGCCGGCGAACGCAGTGTTCCGCCAGGCCGCGGTGCTGCGCGCCCATTGCCGCGACGTCGACTGCACGGCGCCGCTGCTGCGTCGCCTGGCCCGTCCCGACGGGCCGGCGCGCAAGGCGCTCGATCACGAGCTGTGGGCCTGCTACGTCACCTGCAGGAAGACCAGCCGCTGACGACGAGGCGCGCGGGCCGTCGGGCCCTCAGGTCGACGACGAAGAAGACCGGGGCCGGTGTAGCGGCGCGACGTGGGCGACGACGGCGTCGACGACGACGGCCTTCACGCGCGCCATCGACGGCGCCCGCGGCAGCACGCGCTCGAGGCTGGTGACGCCGCGGCCGGTCAGGCCGCAGGGCACGACGTGACGCGTGAACGCCTCGAGGTTGGTGGTGACGTTCAGCGCGAAGCCGTGGCGGGTGACGCCGCCGCCGAGCCCGACGCCGATGGCGCAGACCTTGGCCGGCCGGCGCTCCACCTGGTGGAAGTGGCAGCCCAGCGTCTCGTCGAGGACGACGGGCGCGTCGCACCACACGCCGGTCAGGAATTGGCCCTGCGCGTCGCGCCCGGGGACGCCGCGAGCGTCGTCGACACCGAGGGCGCGGCACGCCGCCGCGAGCGCCGCCTCGAGCGCGCGCACGTAGCCCATGACGTCGCCGCCGAGGCTCGTGTCGCCCAGGCGCAGCAGCGGGTAGCCGGTCAGCTGCCCCGGGCCGTGAAAGGTCACGTCGCCGCCGCGGTCGGCCTCGACGACGGCGATGCCGCTGGCCTCGGCGTCGCTGCGTGGCGTCACGAACGCCTGCAGGCCGGACTTCTTCGTGATGGTCAAGGTGGGGCGCTGCTCGAGCAGCAGAAGGCGCGGGCCGTCGTCGTCGACGCGCGTCATCTCGTCGCGCATGCGGGCGATGCCAAGCGCGTAGTCGACGTCGGCGCCCAGGTCGATCACGCGCATCGTCGGTGCCGGTCGCGGTCGGTGCTCGTCGTGGATGGGCCGGCACGGCCGGCGTCCGCGCCGGCGCGGACGCCGGGTCGCGGGCGGCTCAGCCGACCGGGGGCTTCTCGGTGGCCTTGCCGGCCTTGACCCAGCCCGAGATGCCGGCGGAGAGCACCGACACATCGGTGAAGCCAGCGTCGAGGGCGCGCTTGGCGGCCGAGTGCGACGCCGTGCAGCGCTCGTTGGCGCAGTAGAAGACCGTGGGCGTGGCCTTGTCGGCGGGCAGCAGCGCGAGGTCGTACGCCGACGACGACGGCAGCAGCACGGCGGTGGGGATGATGCCCTGCGACTCGCGCGTGGCCTTGCCGTTGGCGTCGAACACGGCGTAGGCCTTCTTGTCCTTCTTCAGGCCGTCGAGGCCCTTCTGGACGTCGTCGACGGAGACGGTCTTGAACGTCTTCGCCGGGGTCGGCGTGGCGGTGTCGGACTTCGTCGGGGCGGCGGTCTTCTCGGTCTGCGACGCGACGACGGCGGTGGCCGGGGCGCCAGCCTGGGCGGTCTGGCCGGAGCTGTGGCCCCCGCAGGCGAGGGCGGCCGAGGCGGCGAGGGAAACGACGACGGCGACGAGGGACGCGGCGGACTTCAGCACGGCGGGCTCCTGGGATGCGAATGCAGATGCAGACGCGGTCTAGGCTCGGATGACGGCGGCAACGAAGCGGTGGCGCGGGCAGACGGTGAGCGGGTCAGATCTCGTCGTCTTCCTTCTGGCGGTCGCGCAGCGTCTTGACAATCACCCACAAGGCGGTGGCGGTGGGCAGCACGATGACGAGCAGGAACGCGATGCCGGGGAAGATGAGGTCGTAGAGCGTCGGCTCGGCGAGGCGCTGCACGGCGCCCTTCTGGGCGAGCGCCGTCCCCTGCGCGGGGTCGACGGCGGGACCGAGCTGGGCCGCCAGGCGGGTGAGAACGTCGACGACGGCGGGGGTCATGCAGCGGGGTTGTAGCGTCTGTCGGCGGCCGCGCAACGACCTG
>VGSZ01000017.1 GCA_016874845.1 Deltaproteobacteria bacterium | reverse complement strand
CAGCGGCACAATCACCGCGACCGAGAACGGCAGGCTGCGCAGGAGCGTCTTCATGGTGCACTCTCCGGATGGGGAAACGACGACGGACTCAACAAGGCGTGCTCGACGACGGCCCAGACGGCGCCGTCGCCGTCGGCAGCGCCCCAAAGGGCCGTGCGCAACGGTGCCTCGGCGGCGGCGCGGGAAAGCACACCGACGATCAGGTTCACCACGGCGGCCTGCACCGGCAGGCCCGGGCGCACGTGCCCGCGCCCCTCTTCCGCGAGGAAGCGCGAGACCTCGGCGAGCAACGGCGCCGCCAGCTCGGCGAGCACGGCGCGCGCCCGCTCGTTGTCGTCGGCGACGATCGTGCGCACGAGCAGGCGGCACACCGCTGGCTCGGCGGCGGCGAAGTCCAGGAAGCCACGCACCAGCGCGTACAGGCGCGGACGGAAGGCCGACCCGCCGCCGACGACGGCGCCGTCACCGCGCAGCGCCGTCAGCGTCAGCGACGACAACGACGAGAACGCCTGCTGCAGCGTCGCCGCGTACAGGTCGTCCTTGGAGGCGAAGTGATACAGCAGCGACGGCCGCGTGATGCCCGCCGCCGCCGCGATGTCGGCCAGCCGGGCCCCGTCCAGCCCACGCGCCGCGAACTCGCGCGACGCCGCGTCGAGCAGCCGCGACGGAGTGGCGACGGTGACGGTTTCGGCGCGTGGACGACCCATGCAACGAGTATCTACTCTTGAGTCTAAAAAGACAAGATCAGATCTCGGCCGTCGACCAGCACAGCGTGCGCCAGTAGAACTTCACGGTGGACATACTTGTGGTGCGGCTGTTGCGGGGGCTGGTGCGGGCCTACCAGGTGTTCGTGCGACCGTGGCTGCCGCCGGCCTGCCGCTACCAGCCAACGTGCTCCGAATACGCGCTGGCGGCGCTGCAGATCCATGGCGCGGTGCGCGGCACGTGGCTGGCGACCCGGCGCATCTGCCGCTGTCACCCGTGGGGCGGCGCCGGGCACGACCCCGTGCCGCCGCCGCGCTGACGCGCGCGGGTCCCAGGGACGACCGACGTTGCGTCGCCGTCGTCCCCGCGCGGTCAGTCACCCGAAGGTCGTGGTCCGGGCCGGACGTCGAAGGCGTCGCCGTCGTGCAGCAGCGGGACCGCGCCGTCGTGACCAGCGTCGAAGCCATCGGGCCAATGGAGGAGGCGCATCCGCGCGCGCAGCGACGCCGGCAACGCCGCGAGCTTGTGGTAGGGCGTGTGCGCGCCGAGGTTCGTCTCGTGCACGACGACGTCGGCGCGGGCCAGCCACTCGATCAGGCTTTCGTCGAAAGCGGTGTCGGCGGAGTAGCCAAACGACGCGCCGTCGTCGGCGCGGAGGAGCAGCGCCGTCGTGGGGATGTGGTGGATCGTCATGCGCGCCTCGACCATCAGGCTCCCGACCCGCGTCGACGTCGTCAGCGACAGCGGCTCGACGGCGAAAAGGTCGTCGGCACCGAGGCGCGAGCGGTGGTGCGGGCGGTTGTCGTCGTCGACGTGGAGCAGCTCGGCCATGCTGCCCTGCAGCTGCGGCCAGACGTGGGCGGCGACGGCGGGGTGCGCCAGCAGGCGCGCGCGCCGCTGCAGGGCGAAGCGACAGAACCACGCGAAGCCCTCGAGCCCCGAGGCGTGGTCGCCGTGCAGGTGCGTGAGCACCAGCGCGTCGACGTCACCGACGTCGACGCGGCCGGCGGTGGACTCGCGGAGGATCTTGCGGATGGGGTGCGGGCAGTCGACCAGCAGCCGCGTGTCGCCGTGCTCGACCAGCAGGCAGGACGAGTAGCGCTCGGCCGAGAACGCGTCGCCGGTGCCCAGCGCCGTCACGCGCATCGCGCCCTCACACCGCCCGCAGCAGATCGGCGACCTTGCGACGGATCAGGCGGGCGATGCGGGCGTCATGGCCGTCCGTGGCGTAGTCGAGGGGCGCGCTCCAGTAGGGCAGCGCCTCGATGGCGTAACCGGTCTGGACGACGGTCAGCCCGCGCAGCCGGCGCACCTTGAGTTGCGTGACATCGACGCCCTCTTCGCCAGCGATGTGCTCGAACGTGTCCCGCGGAAACGCGATCAGCCCGCGCCCCAACTCGCGCGCCATACCGGCCCGGACCTTGTCGATCCGTTCGCGGGTGGTGGCCAGGCCGCGCTCCACGGACGCCATCGCCGCGTCGCTCATCACGCTGACGGCGTCGACGAACGAGGCGCCGCACGAGAAAATCGAGTGGAACACCGTCTGATCGCAAAACGGCGTGCCGGGCCCGCAGATGGCGACGATCTTGCCCACGCCGTCGGCGGTCACGTAGTTGACGAGGCTGTCGGCGTCGATGACCAACGAGCTGGCGGCGAACCACGGCGTCAACGGGTGCGGCACGTACCAGTCGTGCAGGTCGACCAGCTTCAGCAGCGACCGCTCGTCGCGGCTCACGCGCAGCACGCCGTAGCCCTCGGCGTGACGCTCGACGTGGGCGGGGTTCATCGGGTCGGCGATGCGCGCCGCCAGCCCGTCGAGGATCGTGTACGCCGCGCCGCCCTCGAGGCCGAGCTTGCGCAACGCGCCGGCGATGGCGAGCCGCACCATCGTCGCCATGAAGCGGGGCGGACCGACCTGATGCTCGAGGATGGCCTGGCAGAGACCCACGATGCGCTGGCGATCCCGCGGGGCCTGCACCGGCAGCACCCGCGGCAACACCGCCACCGCCGCGATGGCGCCGTCGATGTGGTGGGTCAGGAAGTTGCCGCGCAGCTTCGCCGCGTCCGACAGCAGCGAGACCAGCGCCGCGTCGACGACCTGCTGCGGCTGCAGGCGCACCTCGGCGGCGAGATCGAGCAGCTGCGCCAGCTCACCGCAGGTGTGGCGCCAGTTGAGGTCGTCGTAGCCGGCATCGGCGACGTTGCCCGCCCGGTGCTTCCAGGCGTGGCGCAGCTCGACGAGCAGATCGAGCACGACGCCGGCTGCCTCGGCCGACAGGCCGCTGCGCGCTAGCCGCGCGGACAGCGGTCGACCACCGTTGCCCGCGGTGCGCACGACGAACGCCGACGCCTCGGCCCGCAGCGCCGTCTTCGACCCCGCGTCATCGATGCGCGGGAACAGCGCGCCGACGACGGGAAGGCGCGGGTGCTGCTGCCAGCGGTCCCACAGCGCTTCCCACGCCACGCCCCGCGCCGACTGCTGGGCGAGAGCTTCGATCTGCGCCGCCAAGGCCGATCGCCCCGTGCGGCGCGCCGGGTCAGCGCGGACGTCGGCAGGCGGGCCAGCGCGGTCATAGCGCTGCACGCGGGAGTCCGTAGGGTCGCACCAGCCCTCGGCGTTCAACGAGTAGGGATTCAGGTCGTTCAGCCGCCTCGCCGGCGGATCCGCCGGCGAGGCAGGCGCCGCGCCCGTCGCGGCGGGGCGACGGCGTCGACGACGCGGTGAGGGGGCGACCGGACCGGACACGCGGGGCTCCTGCGGGGAGCCTAGCCCTGCCTCGCATGCGTCGTCGAGATTCTCGCCGCGACCGACGGGGGGCCAGCGCCAGTCACGGACGCACAAAGGCCGTGCGGCAGGCGCGATCGAGCGCGGGCAGCAGCGACGACGTCGCCAGCTTCACGTGCTCGTCCACGCGCGCGCGCACGACCAGGCGGGCGACGAGCGGCAGCACCGTCGACAGCGGGCGGTCGTGAGCGACGAGTCCGAGCACATCGAGCAGCCGCGCGACGGCGGCGACGGCGGGCTCGAGGGGCTGCCCTGCCTCGACGCGCAGCAGCGCGCGCAGGGCGCGGGCAGCGTCGGCCTCGACGTCGCGCGCGACGCCGGTCAGCTCAAGGGTGACGCCAAGCTCGGCCGCATCGTCCAGCAGCGTGCGCAGGCGACGCATGTACGGCGCGCCGCTGCCGGCGCCGCGCAGCAGCTCGTGGACGACGTCGCGCGCGCGGCGGCCGAGCGCGTGCCCGATCAACGCCCGCAGCGACGGCGACAATGTCGTACCCATGCCGACGACGCCGCGCAGCAGGGCCCGCTCGGACAACAGCAGCTCGGCGATCACGGCGTCGGTCAGGTCGAGCCGGCGCGTCAGCGACCGCCACGCGATCTCGTCGCGCAGATCGGCGGGGGCCTCGCGCAGCGTGAAGCCGCGAGCGCCGCCACCGATCTCTTTGTCAAGGACGCGCGCCAGGGCGCTCGCCTCGGGACCGTCCTCGAGCCGCGCGCGCAACCGCGGCAGCTCGCGCTCGGGCAACAGGACGCCGCGCCAGTCAATGCCGCCGAAGCCGACGACGACGAAGGCCGTGGCCTCGGCCTCGCCGGTTCGGTCGTCGACGAGGTGCACGCGGCCCGACACGCACGGCACCGGGGCGTCGTCGACGGCGAGCTCCTCGTGCAGCACGACCCGCCACGCGGCGATGTGCGTGGGCGCGGGCTGGCTGTTGGCGCACTGCAAGGCGAGCGACACGGCGACACGGCCGGCGTCGACCTGCGCCGGGCGGGCGACGGTGCGGTACAGTTCGCGACCGTCGAAGCGACCGCCGTCGGGGCGCCGGGTGTTGCTCTCGCCGGCGGCCAGCTCGGTCATGAAGTCACGCTCGAGGGCGCGGGCCCCGTCGACGAAGCCGGCGCGCGCGGCCAGGTCGACGGCGCGGGCGGCGTACTTCATCAGGATGCCGCTCTCGGGGCCGGCGATGTCGTCGAAGAACCAGCCGCACGACGTGAACATCAAGAGCGCGCAGCGCTGCAGCTCAAGCAGTTGGAAGAAGCGCACCTGCTCGTCGGGCGACAGCGCGCGGCGGGCGTGACGGGCGACGAAGGACGCCATGCGGGTGCGATCGAGGACGACGTCGACGTACGCGTCGCGCAGCGCCCACGGATCGTCGACGAAGGCCAGCATCGAGGTCTCGAAAAAGGGTGCCAGCTGGTCGCGCAGCAAGTTCAAGGCGGTGCGCAGCGCCGTGCGCCAGCGCTGGTTGTGCGAAGGGTCGCCACCCATGCGGCAGCCGCAGTCGCGCTCCCACCGCCCCACGCCGTGGGCGCACGACCAGGCGCTCACGGGGTGCAGCTCGACGTCGCCGCGGGGCCCGTGGCGGTCAAGGAACGTCGCGTAGTTCATGACCTCGACGTCGGGATCGGCCTCGAGCCGCGCGAAGGCCGACGCCAGCGCCATGTCGCCGAAGCGGAAGTGGTGGCCGTAGCTCTCGCCGTCGGTGGCGGTGTGCACGAGCCACGGCTCGTCGGGCGGCGCCCTGCGGGCTGCCCACGCCGCGTGCAGCGCGCTCGTCAGGTGCGAGGCGTCGGACAGCAGGCGCTCGAAGGCGATCCCCCGGGCGATGCCGCCATCATAGAAGAACACCTTCACGACCTTGCCCGATTCAGTCGTATAACGGTACGCGCGACCGGTGGGGATCGAGCCGTCGCCGCAGTCGGCCCAGGCACCACCATCGACGCGAAAGCGCCGGGCCTGAAACGGCGACAGGATCGTGAATTCAACGCCTTCCTCAGCGAGCATCTTCATTGTGGCGGCGTCGACCGCCGTCTCAGCCAGCCACATGCCGCGGGCCGGGCGCCCGAAGCGCAGGCGGAAGTCGGCCAGGCCCCAGCGCACCTGCGTACGCTTGTCGCGCTCGTTGGCCAGCGGCATGATCATATGATTGTAGACTTGGGCGATGGCGTTGCCCTGCCCCAGGCGCAGGCGCGAGGCGGCGTCCGCCTCGACGATCGCCGACAGGGTGTCGGGAGCGTGGCGCTCCATCCACGACAACAGCGTCGGGCCGAAGTTGAAGCTCATCCGCGCGTAGTTGTCGAAGAGCTGCTCGACGCGCAGACCGCCGTCTAGGATGCGAGCGGCGGCGTTGGGCGCGTAGCACTCGTCGGCGATGCGTGCGTTCCAGTCGTGGTGGGGCGACGCCGACGGCTCGCGTTCGAGCTCTTCGAGCCACGGGTTCTCGCGGGGCGGCTGGTAAAAGTGGCCGTGGATGCACACGTACTTTTTCATCGGGGACGACTGTAACCCTGCACGCCCGTACCCGCCGCTCGTCCTCCCCTGGGGACCGCGCGGGCCGGGCCTCGACAGCGGCTCCCGGCGCCGGGCGCGATCACGACCAGCGGGCACCGTTGTAGGATGCGAGCGTGAGTGTCCTGACCCTGGAAGGCTGCGCCCTCGGGCGCCTCGCGCCCGTCGACGTCGAGGTCGCCCGCGGCGACGTGGTCGCGCTGGTGGGCGACGCCGACGACGCCGTCGGCGCCCTGCTCCTGTGCGCGCTGGGGCTCGCGCCGGCACGACAGGGGCGGGTCCGCCTGTTCAACATCGACGTCATTGGAGGCGACCACGACCTGCTGCTGTCCCTGCGCGGGCGGGCGGCGCTGGCGTCGTCCCAGGCGCCGCTGCTGTCGAACCTGACCGTGCGGGACAACCTGATCGTGCCGCTGGCGATGCGCTCGCGGGCCGAGGCCGACGCGCACGACGCTGTCGACGCTCTGCTGACCGAGCTCGAGCTCGCCGACACCCTCGGCAAGCGACCGCATGAGCTGACGGCCAGGCAGCACCGCGAGCTGCTGCTGGCGCGCGCGCTGCTGCTGCCGGTCGAGCTCTACCTGCTGGACGAGCCGCCGCTGTCGTCGCGCCTGCTCGGACGACTGCCGGCGTTGGTGGCGGCGGGCGCGGCGGTCGTCCTCACCACGACCTCGGAGCGCCTGCTGCGGGGGCTGTCGTCGTCGCTGCCGGCGCTGCGGGTCATCCGCCTCGCGACGGTGCCGACGGTCGGAATAGGGTGAGGCCCGTGCTGCCGTTCCGCATCCGCCACGCCGACCGCATCGTCGCTGCCTTCCTGTTGCTCGTGGTGCTCAGCACGGCAGCGGTGCTGCTCGTCGTCATCAAGAACCAGCGCATCTTCCAGCAGCGCGTGCAGTTCCGCACGGTGTTCGAGGACGGCGGCGGCCTGAAGCCCGAGACGCCGGTGAAGCTGGCCGGCATCGAGATCGGCAGCGTCCGTAGCGTCACGCTGACCCCCGACGACAAGGTCGAGGTGATCTTCGACATCCTCGAGCAGTACCGCGACCGGGTCGTCGCCGACCCACCCGGGGACCTGTGCCAGGCGAAGAAGGTCAGCGACGTGCTGCTCGACGATGCCGAGAAGGCCCGCGACACTGAGCGCAAGGAGAAGTGCGGCACCCGCGTCACTGTCGGTCTGCCCGCCGGGCTCGGCGCGTTCCTGCAGTCGGGCATCGAGATCCGCGTCGGCAACAAGAAGACCAACCCGCTCGTCCCCGACGGCGGCTTCGTCCCCGCCGAAGAGAGCGAGGGACTGAACGAGCTGA
This sequence comes from Deltaproteobacteria bacterium, assembly GCA_016874845.1. Classification (GTDB taxonomy): domain Bacteria; phylum Myxococcota; class UBA727; order UBA727; family VGSZ01; genus VGSZ01. The sequence continues at coordinate 30,845 of VGSZ01000017.1, read as the reverse complement.
TCGCACGCCTGCAGAAGGAAGGTCTGGTGCAGGCCGCGCGCGACATCGTCGTGCAGATCGACACGCTGCTGAAGTCGGTGAACGACGCCGAGGGACCGGTGCAACGGACGCTGAACAACGTGCAGGTGGCCACCGCCCGCGTGGCCTCGGGCGAGGGCCTGATCGGCGAGCTGACGCGGGAGAACTCGGAGTCGATGCAGCAGGTGCAGCAGAGCCTCAAGCGCCTCGACGCCACCCTGGCCAACCTCGAGCAGACCTCGACCGACGTGCAGACCGTCGTCGGCGACGTGCAGACCCGCCGCGAGAGCGTGACCCGCTTCCTCGACAACCTCGACCAGTTCTCGGCCGACGCGAAGCAGGTCGGCGTCGACCTGCGCGTGTTCGCCAAGGACGCCCGCGACGTCCCCCCCGACATCCGCGAGGCAGTGAGGAACCTCGACAAGCGCATCGACGACCTCGGCGACGTGCTGAAGGGGCTGAAGCGCGCGGTGCCCTTCGGCCTCGCCGAGGACGAAGAGAAGAAGCGCGCCGTCGCGCCGCCACCGGCGCCGAAGGCCAACGCCGCAGCGACGAGGTCCCGATCGTCGGCGAAGGCGCCCCCTGCACAGACGTCGCCAGCGACGACCGATTCCGCGCCAGCGACGACCGATTCCGCGCCAGCGACCACCGACGCCGCGCCAGGGACCACCGACGCCGCGCCAGCGACGCCGTAGCGGTCTTTCGGCCGTCGACGCAGCCGACGCGCCCGGCGGCGACGCTCAATCGAACCAGCCGCACAGGAAGCGCTCGCTGGTCTCTGCGTCCCAGACGCACAGCGCGCGGCGGCCGTCGGCGAAGACGACGACGCGGTACTCGCGCTCGTAGGGGCCGTCGTCGTCGACGCCATCGAGCTGACAGAAGAGCCGCTCGTCCACCACGGCCTCGAGCGACGCGAGGCGCACCGGCGTCGGCAACATCGACAACGGCCAGGGCCAGCCGGCGGCGAAGCGCCCGTGGGCCGTGCGCGGGTCGAGCGTCACGGGCCGACGTCCTCGCCGGGGGGCAGCCGCGCTCCCGGCGACGCGGTCGTCGTCGGCGTCGGCGGCGACGCCGGGCGGCAGCAGCGCAGTCATGTGCTCGGGCAGCGCCGCGCGGGTGGGGTGCAGGCAGCCCACCCGCCCTTCGCCGAGCTCGGCGGAGAACTCGGCGCACAGGTCGGCGATCGCCCCCTGCAGGGGGGCCGCGGCTAGGCTCGCCGCCGTCGTCCCTGACGACGAGCCCGACGACGGCGGCGACCCGAGGCCCTCCAGCTGTCGCGCCCGCGCCGGCGTGGTCCGCGAAGCGCGCAGGACCAGCCCGCGCACGCCGTCGTGACCCACCCGCTGCTGCGCGAAGGCCCGCTCGAGCCGCGCCTGCAGCACCCGCACGACGACGTCGACGGCGGTGACGGCGGCGGGGAACCCGACGATGAGTTCGGTGGGCGCCGCCGTCTGGCGCCGCAGGGCCACCGTCAGCTCGAGCAGGCGGGCGCCGCGTGCGTCGAGGCGGCGCAGCACGTCCTCGGCCAGCGGACGCAGCACGAACAGCAGCGGCTCGAGCGCCGTCACCGCGTGCTCGAGCTCGCGGGCCACCACGACCAGCTCGGGCGGGCGCCACGGCACCACCAGGTCGTCGACATCGTCGAGGTCGGCGGCGTCGACGAGCACCGGTCGCACGCGCTGCGCAGCCACGCCGAGCCGCTCGACGAGCCCGCTGCGGAGCAGCGGGACGAGGTCCTGCGCGCAGGCGACGCCGGCGGCGCGCAGGTCGTCGACGACGTCGCGGTCGAGTTCGAGCGCCTCGACAGCGAGGCGTGTCCGGAGCGCCGTGCGCACCGCGAGGCGCTCCGGGCCGCGGTCGTCGATGACGAGCTGCGCGCGACCCCAGCGCGACGGACGCGCCGCCATGTCGCGGGCAACGGCGAGCGACAGCGCCCGCGACGAAGAAGCAGCGACCACCGCCCGGTGCCCCGTTTGTGCCACCGCGGCCGCCAGCTCAGCGAGGGTCCGCGCGGGGGGCCGCGGCAAGCCAGCGAGGTCGACGACGACGGCGAAGAACGGCAGGCAGGCGCGCTCGGCGGGCGCGACGGGCTCGCAGGCCGGCGCGTGGCGGTACAGCTGCTCGGCGACGCCGTGCAGGGCCTGGGTCAGCCCGGCGACGTCGACGGCGACGACCTGCAGATCGGGCGCGCACCGCTGGGCGTCGACGATCCGCTGCCCGGGGCGCACCCCGCGGGCCAGCGCTCCATCGCTGGCGTCGCACAAGCGCGCGTGGGGCGATGGCCTCGACGACGACGCCCCGCCGGCGACGACGCCCACGGCGCGCTCGATGGCGACGATGCCGACGCAGGTGGCGGCCAGCCGGGGCAGCACGCAGGCGGCGATCAATGCCGGACCTGCTCGGCGACGAGCGCCGCGATCACCGACGACGACGGCGTGCAGAGCACGCGGGGGGGCAGGCCATGGCGGTGCCGGACCGGCCGCAGCACGAGGGCCGCAGACGCCCCGGGCGCCGGCGGCCGCGCCCCGGCTACGCCTCCGGCTCCGGGCGGCGCGACGTCGACGAGCGCGCGGGCCGCGCACGGCAGCGGCCCCTCGCGGCGGGCTCGCGCCGACGTCACGAGGAGCACCGCCGCGCCCTGCTCCTCGGCGGCGAGGGTCAGCCGCCGCAGGGGCACCGACCAGCGCGACAGATCATCGACGGCGGCGACGTCGACGACCACGGCGGCGACGCCGCTGCGGCAGGCCCGGGTGGCGCAGGCGAGGGCGCGGTCGGGCGGCGGGCGGATCACCAGCAGCTCGTCGAGAGGCACCCCCAGATGCAGCAGCGCCGGCGCCGACAGCGTCCCCGCCGGATCGAGGGCGCACAGCCAGCCCGGCCGCCGGGCGGCGACGGCCTGCGCGCGGGCCCGCAGCGCGAGGGCGAACGCCACGCTCAGGGCGCCGGCCCCGGGCAACGCCGACAGCTCGACCACCGCGCCGGGGATCGACCACCACGCCGACAGCGGATCGTCGCCGGCGGCGCTCTCCTCGCGGGCCCGGCCGAGGGCGAGGGGCAGACGACCGGCGCCGGCGTCGCTTTGCAGACGACGCAGCAGGCGGGCAGGTTCGGAGGAGACAGCCGGCACGTTCATGGAGACCTCTCACCTGAACATCCGTCTAGCTCTCCTTCTCGTGCACGGCCAGCGCGCGAAACCGGATGAATGGCACCTCACAAATGATTGTTTCTCAACGGGAAAACGGGTCTCCTCCGGTGTCGCGGATCTGCCCGTTTCGCCCCGGGGGGCCAGGCGACGGGTCGGCGGTGCGGAGCACCGACCAGCCACGGCATTTTTTGTCGGCGACCGTCGACGCTGCTATCGTCTACGCTGTCGTGCTTGCTGGTCTCGATATCCTGAACCTGCATGCCCAGGGCGGCATGGCCGAGGTCTACCGGGCCCGGGGCAAGGGCGCCGACGGCTCGGAATATTTCTATGCCGTAAAGCGCATCCTTCCCGAATACACGCGCGAGGCCGAGATCAAGCGGATGTTCATCGAGGAGTCGCGGGTCGCCTCGCTGCTCGTCCATCCGAACGTCGTCCGCGTCTACGACCTCGCCACCAACGACGAAGAAGACCTCTACATCATCATGGAGTTCCTCGAGGGCAAGGACCTGTCCGAGGCCATCGAGGAGGGGCAGAAGAACAACAAGCCCCTGCCGATCTGGTTCGCGATCCAGGTCGCCAAGGAGGTCTGCCTCGCCCTCGATTACGTGACGACCAAGGCCGTCGACAAGAACGGCAAGACGCTCGGGCTCATCCACCGCGACATCAGCCCGCACAACATCTTCTTGTGCTTCGACGGTCAGGTAAAGCTCACCGACTTCGGCGTCGCCAAAGTACGAGAGTCCGAGGTCAAGACCCAGGTCGGCGTCACCAAGGGCAAGCTCGGTTACATGTCGCCCGAGCAGCTGCTGGGGTCGACGCTCGATTTCCGTAGCGACCTCTACAACGTCGGGATCCTGTTATACGAAACGATCGTCGGCAAATCGCTATTTTCCGGTGCATCGACGGCTGACTTCCTGCAAGCAATGGTGCGCGGGATCGTGCCGGCGATCCCGCCGTCCCTGCAGGTGCCGCCCGAGCTCGAGTCGTTGATCCGACGAGCCCTCGACCGCGACCGCAACAAGCGGCCCGCCAGCGGCGCCGACTTCGCCCGCGAGATCGAGACCATCGCCCAGCGCTACAACCTGACCGCGCAGCCCGGACACATCGCCCACCACCTGCGCGAGATCTACGGCCAGCCCGAGCCGCCGCGCCCAGTCGCCCCCGTCGCCGCGCCGAAGCTGAAGACGATAATGGTCGCGTCGATGTCGCCATCGCCGACGGGACATCCTGACGGACAGCAGGAGCCCTACGGCCAGCAGCCATCCTACGGACAGCTGCCGGCCTACGGACAGCAGGCGCCCTATGGCCAGCAGGCGCCCTATGGCCGGCAACCCTCTCCCCATGGCCAGCAGCCGCCCTACGGCCAGCAGCCGCCCTACGGCCAGCAGCCGCCCTACGGCCAGCAGCCGCCCTACGGCCAGCAGCCGCCCTACGGCCAGCAGCCGCCCTACGGCCAGCAACCCTCGCCCTACGGCCAGCAGCCGCCCTACGGCCAGCAGCCCTCGCCCTACGCCCAGCACGGGCGACCGCCCTTCGCGCCGCAGCCGCCAGACGCCGTCGACGACAACGATCCGACGGTGCTGAGTCCGCTTCAGGCGCTGCCGGTGCGGGAGCCCTCGCGTCTGCGCGGCGCGCCAGCCCGCGAGGGCAACGCCCCCCTGGTCGACGACACGCTGTCGACGCCGTCGTCGGTGTTCGACAACGTCGAGGTCGCGACCCAGACGATGCCCCGTCCCGACCCGTCTGCCGCGCCCAAGGCGCCGACGATGGCCCAAGGCAACGCGCGACCGCTGCGCGCCAGCGGGCCGGCCATGCCGTGGCAGGACCAATCCGCCGAGGTCGAAGAAAACGGTCCGACCCGGATCGAGTCAAAGCCGATTCTGAGCAGCCCGGTCCGGCCGGCCGTATCGACGCAGGCGGCCCCACCGTCGCGGGTCCCCACCGTTCAGGTCGGCGGCGCCTCGCTCGGCGGCAAGAAGAAGGTCGTCCCGCTCGACGATCCGCGCAAACGCTGAAGAGCCGCACCACCCGCCGGAGTCGACGGCACCCCGTGGGCTCCGGTCATGCCGGGACGAGGACGACGCGCGATCCTGGATCGCCGCCGGTCGGCCCTGCTGCTTCGGTCGCGACGCGCCCCGTCCGACGCGCGTCCTGCAACATCTCCTTGCGCTGTGCCCGGACAACGCTGTATCAGTTCGGGACATCGATTGATCTGGGCCGGCCGGCCCGGTGTCTCCGGAGAACGCATGGCCGCCGCCAAGTCTGCCGCCACCGCCCGCATCCTGCTCATCGACGACGACGACGCAATCTGCGGCCTCGTCTCGAAATACCTGCAACACCACGGCCACGACGTCCAGACGTTGAGCGACGGCCGCGAGATGGACCGCGCGCTGCAAGCGCCGTTCGACGTCATCCTGCTCGACATGGGACTGCCGGGCATCGATGGCCTGACGCTGCTCGACCGCGTCACCCGCGAGCACCCCGAGATCGCCGTCGTCATGATGACCGCCGTCACCGGCGTCGACTCCATCGTCGACGCCATGCGTCGCGGGGCGTTCGACTACCTGACCAAGCCGCTCGACCTGCAGCGCCTCGCCATCGTGGTGCGCAACGCCGCCGAGAGCACGCGCCTGCGGCTTGAGAGCGACGGGCTGCGCGCCGCCATGCTGCGAGGCGACGGCGGCCCCCACCTGATCTGCGGCAGCCAGCCGATGAGCGAGGTGATCAGCCTCGTCGAGCGCGTCGCTGCCAGCCGGATCCCAGTGCTCATCTACGGCGAGGCCGGCGCCGGCAAGGAGCTGGTGGCCCAGCGCATCCACGCGCGCAGCCGGCGCCGCGACGGCCCGTTCGTCGTCGTCAACTGCGCACAGAAGCCCACCGAGGTGCTCGGCGGCCTCCTGTTTGGCGAAGGCGGCGGCCGCTTCGAGGCCGCGCGCGGTGGGACGCTGTTCCTCGACGAAGTCGGCGAGCTGTCGGCCGAGTTGCAGGCCCGCCTGCACCGTGGGCTGCACGACGCCAGCGTGCAGGAGCGCCGCACCGGCGCCGACGGCGACGTCCGGGTGATCGCCGCGACGGTGAAGCACCTGCCCACCGAAGTGTCGCGCGGCACCTTCCGCGCCGACCTCTTCTATCGGCTGAACGTCTTCTCGATCACCGTGCCGCCGCTGCGCGACCGCAAGGACGACATCCAAGCGCTGGCCCGCTACGCCGTCGCCCGCTTCGCCGCGCGCGAGAACCAGCCGCCGCCAACGTTGTCCGACGACGTGCTCGACGCGCTCAGCGCGCACCCCTGGCCGGGCAACGTGCGCGAGCTGAACAACGTCGTCGAGCGCCTCGCCTTGGTGGCCACCGGCGGCGCGATCCGCCTCGAGGATCTGCCCGACGAGATCCGCGCCCACTCGTCGCCGCGCGTCGCCGGCGTCGCCGGCCACGACGGCGCGCTGGGACTCGAAGACGACAAGGCCGCGGTGCGCCCGCTGCACGAGATCGAGCGCGAGATGATGATCGCCGCGCTGCGCGAGACCGAAGGCAACGTCTCGGAGGCCGCCCGTCGCCTCGGAATCGGTCGGGCCACGTTCTACCGGCGCGCCCAGCGGCACGGCCTGACCCGCGAGGACGGCTTCCCGGGATGATCAGCCGCACCCGCGGCCCTCGACGACGTCACCGCCGCCCGAGCACGTGACGCAGCGCGCTTTCGACGTCGGCGTGGCGGAACGCGTGGCCCACCGACCGCAAGCGACGCGGCTCGACCCGGTTCGACTCGAGCACGTGGTCGGCTACGGCGCCGAGCACGGTCCGCAGCGCGAACCGCGGCACGGGCAGGACCGCCGGTCGACGCAGGACGCGCCCGAGCGCCGCGGCGAACTCGCGGTTGCGCGCTGGCGACGGACCCGTGGCGGCGACGACGCCCGACAGCCGGTCGTCGACGAGCACCCGCAGCACGATGGCCGCAGCGTCGTCGACGGACAGCAGCGGCATCCACGCGCGCCCGTCGCCGAACGGACCGCCGACGCCGGCGAGGAAGGCCGGCAAGGCCTTCTGCAGCGCCCCGCCCCGCGGCGACAGCACGACGCCCAGCCGCAGGGCCACCGCCCGCCACGGCGCCGACGACGTCGTCGTCGATGACGCCGCGCCGAGTGCCGCCCACTCCCAGTCGGCGCACAGCTGGGCGAGGAACCCCTGCCCGCGCGGGCTGTCCTCGTCGAGCACCTCGTCGCCGCGGTCGCCATAGAAGCCGACGGCCGCGGCGCTGACGACGACGCGCGGCGGGCGAGGCAGCTGCGCGAGCGCCCCGAGCAGGCGCGCCGTGCCGCCGACGCGCTGGTCGCGCAGCCGCGCGCGCTTGTGATCATCGAGCCGGCCGTCGGCGATGTTCTCGCCAGCGAGGTGGACGACGGCGTCGAGCCCGCTCGCCCGCGGATCCACGGCGCCGGTGGCCGGCTCCCACGACAGCTCGTCGGCGGCACACGACGGTCGGCGCACGAAGCGCACGACGTCGTGGCCGAGCACGTCGAGCAGCGCGACGACCTCGGCGCCGATCAACCCCGAGGCCCCGGTGACGCCGACGCGCAGCCGACCGTGCGCCGGCAACGCGCGCCGCAGCGCCATGTCTTTCTGCATCGTGTCGTGGCGGAAGCGGAACATCCGGTCGAGCTTGGCGTCGACGAAGCCGCCCCCTACGGCGTCGCCGATGCCGCCGAGCGGCCCCGACCACGCGATCCGATCCACCAGCCGGCAACGCGCCCGGCCGGCCGTCGGAGAGAGCGGCTCGATGCGGTGCTCGTGACGCCACGAAGAGAACGGGCCGCCCTCGGCGACGTCGACGAAGCCCGCGACGCTGCCGTCGCATCCGTCGCAGACGTCCTCGTGGCGCGCGACCCAGCGCAGGCGCGCCGGCCCGACGCCCACGGCGAGGACCGCGCGGGCCCCCTCGACGAGGCCCGGCAGGGGCTCGACGACGACGGTGTCGTCCCAGAACGGCGTCAGGCGAGCAAACGCGCGCCGCGCCGCGTGGTAGGCGAACGCCTCCTCGACGGAGCAGTCAAGGTCGACGGCGCGCTCGAAGCTGGGCACGGGCTTCTCGGTGACCCCGCTCAGGCGGCGCAGGACGCGCGCTCGTCCGCCGCACCGAGACGACCCGGGCCGCACGGGGCGTCGACGACGCCCTTCAGCGCCATGCGAGCACGGTGCAGGCGGGTCTTCACGGCCGACGTCGACATGCCGATCTGGGTGCCGACGTCCTCGGTGGACAGCCCCTCGCCGTAGCGCAGCTGGACCAGCCGCTGGTCGACGGGCTTCAGGCGCGCAAGCGCCCGGATGACGTCGGCGTCGGCGGCGCGGCGCAGGCACAACGCCTCGGGGTCGCAGGACATGCCATCGACGTCGCGGGCGTGGTGCACGGCGGTCTCGGCCACCTCGGGCGGCAGGGCGTCCAGGCTGAGCGCGCCCTTGCGGCGCCGCGTGCGCAGGCGCATGAGCGCCGCGTTGAACGTCACCCGGTACAGCCAGGTCGACGGCCGCGCGTTGCCCTGAAACTGGTGGTGATGACGCAAAGTCTGGACAAACGCATCTTGGACAACATCCTCGGCTTCACTGGCCGACCCCATCAGCCGCAGGGCGAGGCCAAGGAGCTTGTGGCGGTTGTCGCAGAAGAGTTTGGCGATTGCGTCGCGTTCGCCAGCCTGCAGAGCCGCGGTCTCGAAGTTGTCGAGCGTCTGCTGCTTGCCCATGGGTCGCTCCGTTCGCTGTCCAGCTTGTTCGGTCAACAAGGACGGTTGTCCTAGTCTCGTCCTTGACCTTTAGCCACGTCATTGCGGTTTGTCTAGGTTGGATCTTGCCCGGATCTGGACAAATCGACTGCAAACCGGACAGCGAGGATCTTTTTCGAGTGAACTTGCTATGTAGTTATTTTGTCAATAAGGCTGGCCGCGTGAAGCGGATGCGCCAGAGACCCCGCGGCTGCACAAAACGCGGGGTTGAACGGATGTACAGGGTGAGGGCATTCTGCGCGCCATGCTTTCCCACCTGACCGTCAAGAACGTCGCGTTGATCGAGTCCGTCGAGCTGGCCCTGGGCCCCGGCCTGACCGTGCTGACCGGCGAGACCGGCGCCGGCAAGTCGATCCTGGTCGAGGCGCTGCTGCTGCTGCTCGGGCAGCGGGCGTCCGCCGACGTCGTCCGCACCGGCGCCGCCGAGGCGGTGGTCGAAGGCCAGTGGCAGCTCGGCGGCGAGAACGCCGGCCGCGTCGACGCGGTGCTCGCCGAGCAGGGGTTGCCGCCGCTCGAGGACGGCGCGCTGCTGTTGCGGCGGGTCGTGTCGCGCGAGGGTCGCCACAAGCAGCAGGTGAACGGCGCGCTGTGCACCGTCGCCCAGCTGCGCGCGGTGGCCGAGCCCCTCGTCGACTTCACCGGCCAGCACGCGCACCAGCAGCTGCTGCGCCGGGACGCGGCCCTGCCGCTGCTCGACGGCCTCGCCGGCCTCGACGCCGACGTCACGGCGATGGCGCAGGTCTACGCGGCGGCTGCGGCAGTGCAGACCGAGCTCGCCGAGCTGCGCCAGAAGGAGGCCGAAAAGGAGCGGCGCCTCGACGTCATCCGGTTCTATCTGGACGAGATCGAGGCCCTCGCGCCCGAGCCCGACGAGAACGAGCGTCTGGAAGTCGAGCGACGCCGCCTGCAGAACGCCGGTCGCCTGCGCGACGCGCTGACCGAGACGCGCGCGCTGTTGTGCGACGGCGACGACGACGCGCTGACGAAGGTCCAGCAGGCGCAGGCGGCGCTCAAGCGCGCGAGCCGCGACGACCCGGGCCTCGCCGACGTCGCCGGCGCCCTCGACGAGGCGGCCGCCGTGCTCGGCGACGTCGCCCACACGCTGCGGCGACGCGGCGAGGTCGAGGATGACCCGGGGCGGCTGGCGGCGGTCGAAGATCGCCTCGACGCGCTCAAGCGGGTCATGAAGAAGCACGGCGGCGACCTGGCCGGGGTGCTGCGGGCGCAGGCGACGCTGACGGCAGAGCGCGCCGGGCTCGAGCAGGCGGGCGAGCGCGTCGCCGCGCTCGAGGCCCGGCTGCGCGTCGTCGTCGCCGAGGCCGCCGCCCTGGCGCGCCGGATCTCGGCACGGCGGGCTGGAGCCGCGCCAGGAATGGCGTCGGCGATCGAGGCCGAGCTGCCCGCCCTGGGCATGCCCAGCGCGCGGGTCACCGTGCGCGTCGAGCCCCTGACGATAGCGCCCGGCCCGTCGGCGGTGACGGGCTTGTGCCACGACGACGGCACGCCGCTGTCGCGCACCGGGTCCGACCGGGTCGAGCTGTTGTTCTCGGCGAACGCCGGCGAGGCGCCCGAGCCGCTGGCGAAGGTGGCGTCGGGGGGCGAGCTGTCGCGCGTGCTGTTGGCGGTCAAGCGCGTGCTGCTGCAGCACGACCCGGTGCCGGTCAGCGTCTTCGACGAGGTCGACGCCGGCGTCGGCGGCGCCGTGGGCGAGGCCATCGGCGAGAAGCTTGAGGCCATCGCCGGGCAGCACCGGCAGGCGCTGGCGATCACGCACCTGCCGCAGATCGCCTGCCGCGGCGAGACCCACCTCGTCATCGAGAAGGGCGTCGACGGTGGGCGCACGGTCTCGCGCGTGCGCACGGTCATCGAGGAGGCGCGCGTCGACGAGCTGGCGCGCATGCTTGGTGGGCGCGAGATCACCGCCGCGACCCTGGAGCACGCCCGCGACGTGCTGTCCCGCGCCGCCGAGCAGCGACGGCGCGACCGAGCGGCAGCGACGACGGCGCCGGCCCCTGCTCTGGCGGTCGAGCCGGCGGCGGTCGAGCCGGCGGCGGTCGAGCCGGCGGCGGTCGAGCCGGCGCGCAAGGCCCGCAAGCGGTCGTCGGCCTAGCAGCCTGCGGTGAACATGGCCGTAGGCCGGGTTCGCCGAGGGCTGCGTCTCGGGTGGGGGGCCCCGTCGAGCTTCGCTCGACGGCGGGCGGGTCTGGAGCAGACCTGCCAGAGGGATCGCTGGGTCTGCACGACGTCCTGCGTCGGTGCACACGCACACCCTGGTGCCGGATGGACGCGGGCGAGGGCTTCGTTCGACAGCCCGCCAGCCAGCGGCAGGCGCCGCGGGACCGGCGTCGCTGGCAGGATCCGGGCGCTGGCGCCCGGCCCTTGTTAGCGTCGCGTCGTGCTTTGGGTGGTGCTCGATACGTCTTCGCCCACGGCGGTCGTGGCGGTCGTCGACCCCGACGTGGTCGACGACGCCGCGGTCTTCGCTGCGGTCACGCTGGCCGAGACCAGGCGCCACGCCGAGGCGTTGCCTGCTGCCGTCGACGACGTGCTTGCGCGCGCCGACGTCGACGTCGGCGCCCTCGCCGGCATCGGCGTGGGCACCGGTCCGGGATCGTTCATCGGCGTGCGCACCGGGCTCGCCTACGCCAAGGGCCTCGGTCGCGCCGTCGACCGCCCGGTGGTCGGCGTGCCCTCGCTGACGGCGTGGGCGCTGTCGCCGACCGAGCCCGTCCCCCTGCCCCGCGGCCGCGGGCTCGTCGTGGCCGACGCCCGGCGCGGCGAGCGCTACGTCGCGACGGTCACGCATGCCGACCACGGGATCGTCGTCCACGACGACGAGCACGCTGTCGCCGACGCCACCTTCGACGTCCTCGACAGCGCCGGCGGCTGCGCCTTCGTCCTCGGCGGGACCGCCGGGCTCGCGATCCCCGGCGACGTCGTCGTCGTCGAGCGCAGCGGCCCCTCGGCGCTCGGGCTCGTGCGCGCGCTGCGGCGGGTCGACCGCACCGACGCCCGCGCGGCCCTTGTGCCGCGCTACGTGCGCCCGCCAGACGCCAAGCTGCCTGCCGTCGATCCGGCGCGCCATCGCCCGCCCGACCCCGCCGAAGGACCGCCATGACGACGAACAGCGCGACCGACGATGTGACCTCGCTTCGCCATCGCCTCGACGTGCTCCTGCGCGAGCACGCCGAGGTGAAGGCGCGCGTTGCCGAGTACCAGCAGCGCCGCTGGCTCTCGCCCGGCGAGCAGCTCGAGCTGCGCACGCTGCAGCGCTTGAAGCTGAAGAAGAAGGACGCCATCGCCGCACTCGAGAAGGACCTGACCCTTCTCGAGTCGCACTCGACGTTCGAGTGACGGCGTTTGCCACGCGGCACGCCGTTTGGAACGAACGGCGTGCTGGGGGACGTCAGCGATGTCAGCCGCCGCTGGTCACGCCTTGTGGCGGGCCAGCTGCTCCTTCGCCAGCTCGACGATCTTCTCGGGCGTGAAGCCGAACTTTTTCTGCAGCTCCTTCAGCGGCGCCGAGGCGCCGAAACTGCGCATCGCGAGGATGGCGCCGCCTTCGCCGGCGTAGCGCTCCCAGCCGAAGGCTGAGCCCTTCTCGACGGCGACGCGGGCCTTCACCGCCCTGGGCAAGACCGACTGCCGGTACTCATCGGGCTGGTGCTCGAAGAGCTCGAGGCACGGCAGCGACACCACGCGCGACTTGACTCCCTGCTTCAGAAGCTCTTCGTGGGCGGCGACGCACAACGACACCTCGGAGCCGGTGGCGATCAGGATGACGTCGGGGGTCTCGTCGACGGCGCCGGCCAGCACGTAGCCGCCCTTCTTCACGCCCTCGGCCGACGCGTACTTCGTCCGATCCAGCACAGGCAGCGCCTGCCGGGTCAGGATCAACGCGACGGGCTCGTGGCGCAGGCCCATGATCACGCGCCACGCCTCCACGACCTCGTTGGCATCGGCAGGGCGGATGGTGAGCAGCCCGGGGATCGAGCGCAGCGAAAAGAGCTGCTCGATGGGCTGGTGGGTGGGGCCGTCTTCACCGACGCCGATGGAGTCGTGGGTGAAGATGTGGACCGCCGGGATCTCCATGATCGCCGACAGGCGGATCGCGGTGCGCGCGTAGTCGGAGAAGATGAGGAACTGCGAGCCGTAGGGTCGGATCTTCGACAGACTCAGGCCGTTCACGATGGCGTGCATCGCGTGCTCGCGGACGCCGAAGTGGAAGTTGCGGCCGGCGTAGCTGCCGTGGTGTCCGTCGGCGGCGAGGAAGTCGCCGGCGCCCTCGAAGGTCAGACGCGTCTTCGTCGACGGCGCCAGATCCGCGGAGCCACCCATCAACCACGGCACGCGCCTGGCGATGGCATTCAGCACCTTGCCGCTGGCGTCGCGCCCAGCCATGCCCTTGGCGTCGGCTGGGAACGGGGCGAGGTCCTTGTCCCAATCGACGGGCAGCGCGCGGCGCTGCATGCGCTCCAGATGATCGGCAAGCGTCGCGTGCTCGGCCTGATACTTCGCGAACAGGTCGAACCACGCGCGCCGCAGCGCGCCGCCGCGGGCGCCGATGCCAGCCTTGTAGTGGGCCACGACGTCGTCGGGGATCAGGAACTTCGCGTCTTCGGGCCAGCCGTAGAAGCGCTTGGTCAGCTTGATCTCTTCCTCGCCGAGCGGCTCGCCGTGGGCGGCGTGGGTGTCCTGTTTGTTCGGCGCGCCATAGCCGATGCGGCTGTCGACGATGATCAACGTCGGCCGGTCCTTCGTCTTGCCGAACGTCGCGAACGCACGCCGCAGCATCGCCTGGTCGTTGGCGTCGACCACCCGCAAGACGTTCCAGCCATAAGCCACGAAGCGGGTGGCGACGTCTTCGGAGAACGCCAGGTCGGTGTGACCTTCGATCGTGATCTTGTTGTTGTCGTAGATCCAGCAGAGGTTGTCGAGCTTCAGGTGCCCGGCCAGGGACGCCGCTTCGTGCGAGATGCCCTCCTGCATGCAGCCGTCACCGCACAGCGCGTACACCTTGTATTTGAACATCTCGTAGCCGGGCCGATTGAAGTACGACGCCTGCCACTTGCTCGCGATGGCCATGCCCACCGAGTTCGCCACGCCCTGCCCAAGCGGGCCGGTGGTGGTCTCGACGCCCGAGGTCCAGCGGTACTCGGGGTGCCCGGGGCAGCGCGAGTCGAGCTGGCGGAAGCGCTTGATGTCGTCGAGCGGGACGGCGAGGTCGCCGAGACGCTCGTACTTGCTGTTCACGGCCTTCACGCCCGTGAGGTGCAGGATCGAATACAGCAGCATCGACGCGTGGCCGACGGACAGCACGAAGCGATCACGGTTGGGCCAGATCGGGTCGTCGGGGTCGAAGGCCAGCGTCTCGTTCCACAGCGTGTGCACGACGGGGGCGAGGGCCATGGCGGTGCCGGGGTGGCCCGAGTTCGCCGCCTGCACCGCGTCCATCGACAGCGTGCGGATGGTGTGGATGGACTTCAGCTCGATCGCAGCGTTGGCGTGGGCACCCTCGATCGCGACCTTCTCTTGCGCAGCCATATCGTACCTCGGCGTTCGTCGTCGCCACGCGGGGGCGGCGAATGGTGAGCAGTGCCGCTCCACAACGGTGCCAGGCGGCGCTGCCCGTGAAGCAGCGGGGAGGGTCGAGCAGCCGGCGCACCGGTGTCAACCAGTGGACCGGCGCGCACGGCGTCGTGAGTCTTGGCTCGGTGCCACTGCGAACAAACGTCACGTCACCGGCTACGGTCTGCCCCCGTTTCTTGCGGGGCACCACCCGAGGTAGCCCATGAGCAAGGTCCTTCTGGTCGACGACGATGAGCTGCTCCTGCGCTCGCCGCACCGGACGCTCACCGCCAAGGGGTACGAGGTCGCGCTCGCCCGCGGCCCCGAGCAGGCCCTTGAGCCCGTCACCGCCGCCGCCGTCGTCGTCTCCGACATCCACAGGCCGGGCTACAGCGGCATCGACTTCTTGAAGGAGTTACGGCGGCCCAACTGCGACACGCCGGTGTTCCTGATGACCGGCTCCCCCGAGCTCGAGACCGCCATGGCCGCAACCGAGCACGGCGCCGTGCACTACCTGCTCAAGCCCTTCGGCATGGACACCTTGAAGGACCTGATCGAGCGCGCGCTGGTCAACCATGTACCGCGCCGCGGCGACCTCAAGCTGCTCGGCGACCTCGGCTCGCTGTCGGCGCGCTTCGACGACGCCCTGGCGAAGATGTTCATGGTCTTCCAGCCCATCGTCTCGGTCGCGCAGCGCAAACCCATCGCCTACGAGGCGCTGCTGCGCACCGACGCTGTTTCACCCGGCGTCGCCGCCGTCGGCGTTTGCGCCGCGCGTCGTCCTCGAGCTCACCGAGCGCGCCGGTCTCGATGAAGTCGACGACATCGCCGGACGCATGGCGCGGTTGCGCGCGATGGGGTTCCGCCTCGCCGTGGACGACCTCGGCGCCGGCTACGCCGGACTGTCGAGCGTCGCGACCCTCGCCCCCGACGTCATCGAGCTCGACGTCACGCTGGTGCGAGGCACCCACGACGATGAGCGGCGCCAGCGCATGGTCGCGTCGCTGGCCGGCCTGTTCAAGGAGCTGAAGACCCCATTCGTCGTCGAGGAAGTCGAGAGCGCGCCGAGCGGGACGCCATCCGCGCCCTCGACGCCGACATCATGCAGGGCTACCTGTTCGCGCGCCCGCAGCGGGGGGAGGCGCCTCCGTCCCCGACGCCGCGTTCCGCTGAAGGACACCGCGACGGCCTTCGTCGCCGGCGCGGCCCCGGTTGCCCGGGACCTCTTCCGCCGTGGCCGGTGGCTACGCCAGCGGCGCCGCGCCCGGCAGGCCGCGCAGCGGGACGTGCAGGCTGGCGTTGTGCGACGCGGCGCTGGACGCGGCCGACGGCACAAGGAAAGCCACCAGCGCGCCGAGCGCGCAGCCGACCTTCTCGAGCAGCGTCGTCGCCATCCGGCCCTGCAAGGCGTCGGCGTCGCGGGCCAGCAGCTTCGTGCCGATGGCGCGGTAGACGCGGCTGGCGACGAGGATGGCCAGCCGCGACCGTGCCGGAATGAAGCGCATGCCCGCCTCGGCGGAGGCGTAGTAGCGGTCGGCGACGTTCAGCAGCGCGCGCACCACCCGCGCCGTCGCCACCACCGACTCCCGGCGCGCCACCACGTCGTCGATGAACGTCGAGGCGTCGATGCCGGCGTCGCCCAGCCGCGTGGCTGGCAGGTACACGCGCCCCTTGTGCGCGTCCTCGAGCACGTCGCGGCAGATGTTCGTCAGCTGCATGCCGATCCCCAGATCGACGGCGTGGGGCACCGCGCGCGGATCGCGCACGCCGAGCACGCCGCACATCAAGCCCCCGACGGTGCCGGCCACGCGGTAGCAGTAGCGCAGCAGCTCTTCGTCGTCGGCGACGGCGAGCCGCGCCACCGCGTCGGAGGCCACGCCCTGCACCAGCTCGGCGGCGTAGCGCACGTCGATGCCTTCGCGACGGGCGACGGCGAGGAACGCGGCCACCGTCGGTCGCGGCGGCGCTCGCCCGTGCAGCTCCGCCTGCAACGCCGCCGCCTCGGCCTGCGCTGCCAGAAGGGAAGGTGCCTCGTCGACGGCGTCGTCGACGGCGCGGCAGAACGCGTAGACGACGGCGGCGGTGTCGAGCCGGTCGCCGGGCAGAAAGAGCCCGGCGAAGCGGAACGAGCGCGCGTGCCGGGCGAGCGCCGCCCGCGCCCCGGCGACGTCTAGATCCGCCGGCGGCAGCGCGCCCGGCGTGGCGACGGCGTCGCTCACTCGGCGGCTCGCCGCGTCGACGACGTCGCGGTCTCGGCGGCGCGCCACGACGAGGGACGCGCGGGGCGCTCGACGACGCGCTCGAGCACCTTCGACGACGAGATCACGCCGGGGACGCCGGCGCCCGGGTGCGTGCCGGCGCCGACGAAGTACAGGCCGCCGACGTCGGGGGAGGCATTGTGGTAGCGGAACCACGCCGACTGGGTAAGCACCGGCTCGGGCCCGAACGCGGCGCCGTGCATCGTGCGGTAGTCGCGCTCGAAGTGGCGCGGATCGATATGCCGGACCGCCTTCAGCGACGACGACAGGCCCGGCGCCAGACGATCGAGGCTGCGCACGATCTTGTCGAGGTAGGCGGGCGCCAGCTGCTCCCAGTCCTGACCACCCTTCAGGTTCGGCACTGGCGACAGCACGTACCAGGCGTCGTGGCCGGCGGGCGCCAGCGAGCGGTCCGTCGCCGTCGGGCGGTGCAGGTACAGCGAGAAGTCGTCGGCCAGCTTCTTCTTCGCGAAGATGTCGTCGAGCAGGCCCTTGTAGCGGGGGCCGAGCACGATGGTGTGGTGCTTGATCTGCTCGAACTTCGTGGCCGCGGCGGGGTCGGCCGCCGTCGGCGACCGCGAGTCGGTGCCGAAGTAGGCGACGAACAGCCCCATGCTGCCCTGCACGCGGGCGACGGCGCGGTCGGTGTACTTGCTGCGGTGCTGCGCGTCGATGAGCTTCGTGTAGACCATCGACGGGTCGCCGTTGCTGACGACGATGTCGGCGTCGAGGCGCTCGCCGTTTTCGAGCACGACGCCCGTGGTGCGACCGCCCTCGACCTCGATGCGGCCCACCGGGCTGTTGCAGCGCACGTCGACGCCGACGTCACCGAGCAGCTTGACCAGCGCGTGCACGAGCGCGGTGGTGCCGCCCTGCACGAACCACACGCCCCACTTGCGCTCGAGCCAGTGGATCATCGAGTAGATCGACGTCGTGCGGAACGGGTTGCCGCCGACGAGCAGCGGCTGGAACGTGAACACCTGCCGCAGCTGCTCGTTGCGGATGTACTTCGCCGTCAGGCCGTACACGGTGCGGTACGACTCGAGCTTCATCATGTCGGGCAGCACCTTCATCATGTCGCCGAAGCGGCCGAAGGGCTTGTCGGCGAGGCCGGTGTAGCCGACGTCGAAGATCTCCTTCATGTGCCGCACCATGCGGCGATAGCCGTCGACGTCGCGCGGCTCGAACTGCTGGATCTGCGAGAGGATGCGGTCCTCTTCGCCGACGTAGTCGAAGCGCCCGCCGTCGTGAAACTCGACCCGGTAGAACGGATCGACGGGCAGCAACGAGAAGTACTCGCGCGGCTCACGCCCGAGCAGCGTGAAGAGCTCGTCGATGAGGTACGGCGCGGTGATCACTGTGGGGCCGGCGTCGAAGACGAAGCCCTGGTCCTTGAAGGCGCGGGCGCGACCGCCGGGTTGGTCGAGGGCCTCGACGACGGTGACGTCGTAGCCGAGGGCGCGCAGGCGCACGGCGGCGGACAGGCCGCCGAAGCCAGAGCCGATCACGACGGCGCGCGAGGCGCGCGAAGCAGCGGGGGTGTTCATCGAGGACCTCATTCGGCGGCCGACGCGGCCGCCTCGGGGAAGGAGCGGTCGGACGCAGAGGAAGGCCGCGTGGCCAGCGCGCGCAGCGGCACCACGAGGTCGTCGACGAGGGCGACGCGGCGCAAGGCGAAGCAGGCCTGGATCGGGGCGAGCACCATGCCGGTCACCTCGACGACGAGCTGCTGCAGCGCGGGTTCGTCGGTGAGGGCCGGCGCGTTGAGCGCGTGGCTGGCGAGGGTCACGATGCGCTGCAGCACGGCGTCGAGGGCGCCGCCGCGCTCGAAGCGGTCGATGACCTGATCGACCTGCGCGTCGGCGGTCTCGTCACGCGGCGCATCGAGGATGCCGCGCAGCCAGCCGCGCTCCTCGGGGTGAAGGCGCAGGTGCTCGACGACGAGCGCCGAGATCTTGCCCTCTTTGACGTCGGCGCCGCGGGCCTCACGCCCCTTGTCGCCGAAGAGATCGAGCACGTCGTCCTGCAGCTGGAAGAGCATGCCCAGCACGAAGAACGGCTCGGCCAGCGAGCGCGCCACCGCCGCCGAGCGCCCCGCGAGCAGCGCAGCGCCCTCGACGGGCAGCGCGAACAGCTCGCCGGTCTTGCCCTCGATGCAGCGCAGGTAGCACTCGACCGGGGGCGCCCCAGAATCGAGGTCGTCCTTCAGCGCGAGGTCGGCGGCCTGACCGCGCACCGTCGCCACCGCGCGGGCGTGCAGCGCGCGGCTGAGGCGGAAGCGGGTAGCGTCGTCGGCGTCGACGGCGTCGACGGCGAGCACGGGCAGCATGAGCATCAGGTCGCCGCAGTTGATCGCCTGGGCCATGCCGTGGGCCGCCCACGTTGTCGGGCGGCCACGCCGCACGCGGTCGCCGTCCTGCAGATCGTCGTGGACCAGCGTCGCGTTGTGCAGCAGCTCGACCGCCGCGGCCCATGGGCACGCCGTCGACCGGCCGACGCCGAGGGCCGCCGCGGCGGCCAGGGCCAGCCGCGCACGCACGCGCTTGCCGCCGGTGTCGAGGTGCTCGGCGGCGATGGCCCCGATGCGCTCGGGCCGCTCGCCACAGGCGAGCGCGCGCATGGCGTCCTCGACGTCGGCGAGGTCATCAGCCTTGTCGAGCAGGAGGCGAGCAGGGGCGGGCTTCATCATCGCGGGGCTCCGAAGGCGGGGGCGTCGGCGGCGGGGGCGACGACGCTGGCGAGGGCGTCGCCGACGACGCCGGGCGACTGCGGCGACAAGGCGCCGCGCAGCAGATGCAGGCGGACCGAGGCCGGCACGGTGGCGAACAGCCGCCACATCGCGCGCCGCAGCGCCGTCGACGACAACGTGCCGTCGAGGAAGCCGCGCCACAGCGGCGCGGGCTGGACGAAGAAGGCCGTGAAGAACGCACGCGCGGCGACGGCGTCAAACGAGCACAGCGCGTCGAGCCCGAACAGCTGCAGGCGACGGCGCGCGCGGGCCTCGGCGGTCCACACCCGCGCAGTCACGTCGTCGGCGATCGCCGCCGGCCGTTGCCCGGCGCGCGCGCCCACCACGAGCGTGTCGGCGACGACGTCGACGGCGGCCAGCGTCCGCGCCACCGAGTAGCCGGTCACCGGCTGCACCAGCCCGAGGGCAGCGCCAAACGCGGTCACCGGCTGCGACGGCAGCGGCGGCTCGGCCTGCATCGGAAACAGCACGCGCTCGACGCCCAACTCGCGGCGGATCAGGGTGCCGCGTCGCTGCAGGCGGGCCCGCAGGCGTCGCTCGAGCACCGCGAAGGGCACCGCCGGCGCGGCGGCCAGGCTGGTCTCTTCGAGCAGCAGGCGACCGTCGGCGAACGCCAGGGCGTACAGGAAGCTCGGCGGGCCGCCGTCGCCGAGCTCACCCCGCCTCCAAGGCGAGCGCCAGTCCATGAAGAGCGCGGTGCCGGGAGGCAACGCGTCGTCTTCGCCCTCGACGAAGACGCCGAAGGCCGCCTGCTCGGGCACCGCGCTATGCGCGGGAAGGCGCCCGGCTGGCGCGCGACGCAGCAGCGCCGGGGCGTGGCCGGTGGCGTCGACGACGACCGCGGCCGGCCGCGCGACGCCGTCGGCGGTGACCACGGCGTCGCCGGCGGCGCTGACCGAGACTGCCCGCTGCAGGACGACGTCGACCTCGCCGGCCAGCGCGCGGGCGAAGGCGGCGGGAGCGACCCGGGCGTAGGGCCGCCGCAGGTCCACCGCGCCCTGCCCCGTCTCGACCAGCGTCGTGGCGAACACGTCGGCGACGAAGCCGGGCGGCGCCGTGGGCAGCTGGTCGACGAACGCGCACAGTGTCGGCCCCCCGACGGCCTCGCCGCTGCCGCCGAGCCCCGCCGGAGCAACGAGCCTCGGCCGCACACCCCGCGCGACCAACCCACGGGCTAGGCCGAGGGCGGCCGGACCGCTGCCCACGATCGTGATCGGGGCATGTACGGGGGGCTGGTCGGTCTCCACTGCGTTTGGATGCTCGCCCCCGCGCCCCGGTCGCGTGCGTGTCCAAGTTCTGACCGGAAATCGATCTTAGGGCGTCAGGACGCGGCCACACGCAGATCGATCGGCGCTGTCCGGCACCCGACCGCCTCCAAAGCCGGACAACCGGGCCATGGCTGCGGCATTCTACGCAGTGAGAAGTGGGGCGCGCTACTCGTAGCGCAGCGCCTCGATGGGATCGAGGCGGGCGGCGCGGGCGGCCGGGTAGATGCCAAAGACGAGCCCGACGCCGACCGCGAACCCGAAGGCGAGGAGCACCGACCACAGCGGCACGAACGGGGCCGGAAAGTTCGGCACCACCGCGCTGACAAGATGGGCGACGCCAACGCCGGCGGCGATCCCGAGCAGGCCGCCGAGCCCTCCCAGCGCCGCTGCCTCGAGGAGAAACTGGCGCTGGATGTCGCCCTTGCGCGCGCCCATCGCCAGCCGCACGCCGATCTCGCGCGTCCGCTCGGTGACGCTGACGAGCATGATGTTCATGATGCCGATGCCGCCGACGAGCAGGCTGACGCCGACGATGCAGACGACGACCCAGGTGGCGACCCCCGAGATCTCCTCGAACGACTTGAGCAGCTCGGCCTGCGTCGTCGTCGTGAAGTCGTCGGGCTCGCCGGGGCGCAGCCGACGGAACCGGCGCAGCGCGCGCCGCACCTGCTCGGTGGCCAGCTCGACGTCGTCGATCTCCTTGAGCTTGACCAGCAGCAGCCCGCCGCGGTTCGGGTTCGTCATCGACAGCGCCGTGGGGTACGGCACGACGGCGGCGTCGTCGAAGTTCTGCCCGAGCGCGTTCATGCCGTCTTTTTCTTCCATCACGCCGATCACGGTGAAGGGCACGCCGTACAGGCGCACCTCTTCGCCGACGGCGCGCACGAGCCCGAGCTGCTCGGCCAGGTCGGGACCGAGCACGACGACGCGCGCGCGCTCGCGCACCTCGCGGGCGGTGAAGAAGCGCCCCTCGGCGACGTGGTGGTTCTGGATCAGCGGGTAGGTCTCGAGGGTGGGCATCACCACCGCCTCGGCGTTCTGCCCGCGCAAGGTCACCGTGCGTCGATCGAAGAAGTAGGGGCTCGCGGCCAGCACGTCGTCGACGCCCTCGACGGCCGAGGCGTCGCCGGCGGTCAGGCGCGTGATCTTGCGCGCGCTCTCGGCCGCGGCGTTGCCGGGAAACACCAGCAGGAAGCCGGCGCCGAGTCCCTCGAGCTGCGCGCTGTACAGGCGAAAGAAGCCCTGCACGATCGCCGTCACCGCGATCACCGCCATGACGCCGAAGACGACGCCCAGCGTCGTCAGGAACGCCCGCATGCGGTGCTCCACGATCGACGACAGGGCGAGGCGCAGGGTTTCCATGGGGGCCTTTGGTGACGACGCTCAGAGCCGGGCGCAAGATCGAGCGAGACGCGCCAACCGTCGAGGAGCGAAGCGGACGCCGGACGTCGAGGACGGGTCGTCCGTGCGCTTGCGACGACGTCCGGCGACGACGTCGCAGCCGGACTCCCGTCAGGCGCTCAGGGCAGCTCGATGCGCCAGACGTCGCTCGTGCCGAGGCGCGTGTCGATCCACACCGCGGCGCTCCCGGCGGCAGCGACCTCGGTGCGAGCGAGCCCGTCGCCGAGCGGCGCGGTCAGCGAGGTCCTGATGTTCCGGACGACGTCGTAGCGCGCGATCTGCGACGTGCCGGCGACCGCCATCGGCCACACGACGTAACCGGTGCTCGCCACCGCAGGCACGCCCGCGTCCGTGCTCGGCAGGTCGAGCGGCACCACCGGCCCGCAACGCGGCGGCACGACTCCACAGTCGAGCATGCACAGCGACGTCTGCCGCAGCCGCGCGTCGTTGGGCGACTCGATGCGCGCGGAGAACGCGAGCACGAGCCCGGACGGGGTGAGCGCCACGTCGGGCGCGCGACCGACCAGCGGCACAGCGATGCCGTTGACGTCGCGGGTGATCGCTCCGTCGGTGCGCCGCCCCGAGCGCAACTCGGCGCAGTGCAACGAACCGAAGTAGTCGCTGCGCGGATCGCCGAACGACTGCGGATTGCGCGGCGCATTGCCTTCCTGCCAGACGACGACGGCGCCGTCGGGCGTGGATTGAACGGTGACGAACGGAACGGCGCCCACGCCCCCGCTTGGTCCCGTCGCGTAGCCGGTGCTGGCCGTGAAGAGCTCGACGAGCGCGGGCGTGGCGTCGGGCACGACCGATGCGACCCGCAGCAGACCGTCGTCGTCGGCATCGATCCACGCGGCGACGCGGCCGTCATCGCCAAGGTCGAACGCGGCCGCTCCGATGTCGACGTCGCCGGCGTCGACGGTGGCCACGTCCGTCAACGTGACGACGGGCGCGGGCGCAGCCGGCCCGATCCCGGCCAGCGCCGGCGCGAAGTCGAAGATGCGAACGACGAATCGTCGCGGATCGGCGGCGCCTCGTTGCATCAAGGCCATCCGCTCTCCGCCCAGATCGTGAGTGGGACGCCCGAGTGAACGGCTGCCGCCGTAGAACGTCAGCTGTGACCGCAGCGCCTCGCCGGCAAGAGGCGTGATCTGCACGCCGGTCGCCAGGTCTTCGACGCTCAGGCCCAGGTCTTCGTCGACGACGTCGATCCAGGCGGCCACCGACCCCGAGGTGACCGGAGTGAAGCGCAGGCTG
Source organism: Deltaproteobacteria bacterium (assembly GCA_016874845.1). GTDB lineage: Bacteria > Myxococcota > UBA727 > UBA727 > VGSZ01 > VGSZ01. The sequence goes on along the minus strand of VGSZ01000017.1, from coordinate 7,413 downwards.
TCGCCCGACTCGAGCCACGCGTCGTCCGTCAAGGTGAAGACCTCGATGTCCTCGGCGGTCGAGGACTGCGCGCCCGCTGCGACCCGCCCAGCTTCGAGCGAGCCGTCGGTGTTGGGGACGAGGTCGTCCGTCAGGCGCAGGGGCACCGGCGAACGAGCGAGGTCGAGCAGATACAGGTCATCGGTCAGGCCGTCGTTGCTGGCGCCGTCCGCGCGCAGCGCCGAGTACAGCACCTCCTCGCCGTCGGCGTCGTACAGCTCGCCGACCACAAGACCACGGCTCTCGACGACACCACCCGAGCGCGTGCGGGTCTGCAGCTTGCGGTCGGGACCGGCCCACACGAAGCGCGTCGGCGTCACGAGCGGCTGGATCGGAGTGCCCACGCCGCCGTCGACGAGGCTTCCGTGGGACGTCGTGCCCGTCAGCCCCAGGGTCACGAGCGTCCCGCCGGCGACCGCCTTGATCTCGCCGGTCTCGTCGGTGGTGCCGCGGCGCGCGGTCTCGCACCAGATGGTCGCGTCGTCGTCGATGCGGGGCTCGGTGTTCGTGCACAGGTCGCGGCCCGCGGTCAGGGTCGCCACGCGGCGGAAGATGAGCCCGTCGATGGCTGGGCACGTGCCGCCGGCGCCGAGGCCATTGCGGTTGGCGTCGCCCACTCCGTTCGGCACGGGACCGGCGTACAGCAGATCGAGGCGGGCGCGCACGATGGACACCGTGGGGAGTGAGGTCGTCGGAGCCAGCGGGTCGGTGCCGCAGGCAAAGGCCGCCTCGATGGCCCGGAGCCCCGCCGGCGACACACGCGGCGTCGCCAGCGAGACCCCACGGCCGCGGAACGTGAGCTGGGTGTCGAGGCGGGTGATGGGCGACACCGCGGGATCACCGGCCTGTGACGGCGACGCGCCGAGCCGCACCTGGACGTATTCGCCACGGTCGGGGCTCGTCGGCGCGCCCCCCTCGAGCGACGCGACGGCAGCCACGGCGACGACGTCGCGGCCGCCCACGAGCTGCGTCACGACGTCGTAGTTCTCGCTGCGGGACAGCCTCAGCTCCTCGAGCAGGACGGCCTCCGGCCCACCCGGCCCGCCCGGCCCGCCCGGCGTCGCGAGATCGGCGAAGCGCACATCACCCTCGCTGCGAAGCAGGACGTAGTCGCCGGCGATCTTCCCGGCGCGCTCCTGCCGCGACGACGCGACCCGCAACGCCCGCTGGGCCTCGGTGTAGGTGACGCAGTCCTCGATGCCGACGTTGCCCGCCTCGTCGACGCCGCGCGCGCAGACCTCGTTGTCGGCGGCACGGGTCAGGGCGAGTCGCCACGGCCCGGCCACGGGCTGGCCCCCGGGTACCCCACCGAACGCGCCGTCGGTGCCCTGCTTCACCTCGTAGGCGCGCACGGCGAGCCCCGCCCCGGTCGCGCTGACGCACGCGTGGGCCACGCAGGTGCCGAACAGGCAGTCGACGTCGTCGAGGCACACGTCGCCGTCGTCGGTGCTCGGCGCATCGACCAGCACGTCGGCGTCGGCAGCCACGAGCGTGCCGCTCCGCGGTGACAGCGTCGGCCGGGTCGGCGCCCCGGAGTCCTCGATGACGTCGACACGCAGCATCGGCCCGCGGTTGCCAGCGGCATCGACCGCCCGGATGTACAGGTGGTTCAAGCAAGCGCGCGGCGAGCAGCCGGGAGTGTCGCCGGGGAGCCCGTTGAGCGGCGCGCCCTGCCGCAGCGCGAACGTGACCGTGTCGCTGCCCGCGCTGTCCGTGAAGTCCTCGGGCAGCGGCAACGGGACGATGCGCTGCCCGACGGCGCCGACGTACCCCTCGGTGCGCGCGAGCTCGTAGCGGTCGAAGTTCCGGTCGACCCGTTGCTCCCGCAAGGCGAGTCGCAGCGTGATGGAGTCGGCGTTGATCTTCGGCGGGCGCGCTCCCTGAGCGCCGAGGCGCTGGCGGGGCACGACCACCGGCGGCTCCGACGACACCTCGCTGGCGTCCGCGATGCGCGGCAGCACGGGGTCCTGCTCGTCGAGCGCGACCGTCAGGGTCGCCTGGTCGCTGCGGTTGCCGGCCGCGTCGACGGCCGTCACGCGGATCAGGTTTCGCGTCTCTTCGCGCTGCACGCCGAGGCTCGTCACCGGCACGACCATCGACACCAGGCCTTCGCCCGGCAGGACGTCGAGCTCGAACGGACCGGCGACGCCAAACGGCCCCTCGACGGTGGCGCGCAAGGCGACGACGTCGGCGTCGAGCGGCGCGAACGCGATCCCGAAGCGCCCGTCGGGCGGCGGACGCAGCACCTGACCGTCCTCCGTCGTCAGCACCGGCGCCGTCGGGGCGGTCGTGTCGAGCACGACGTCGACACAGGCGTCGTCGTCGCCGCCGGCCGCGACCGCGCGCGTGTTGCCCGCCTCGTCGCGCAGGTGCACGCAGACCGTCTTTGGCCCGTCGCCCGACGGCAGCAGCACGACCACGTTGCCGGCGTAGGGCTGGAAGACCTCGCCGTCGAGGACGCCGTCGACGACCACGGCCATCTGGTCGGCGTCGACGCTGATCACGGTCAGCGTCGTCGACACCGACGTCACGTAGAGCGCGTCGCCGGTCTCCGTCGCCGGCGCGAGCTGCACCGGCGCCGCCAGCGTCGGAGCCGCGCGGTCGATGACGATCGTGTCGCTTGTGCTCACCGCGTTCCCCGCCTCGTCGAAGAAGACGGCGGTGACGACCGCTTCGCCGTCGCCGGTCTCGGGCAACGTGAACTGTCGCTCCTGCCCGAAGTCCGTCGCCACGAACGCCTGCACCGTGCTCCCGCTGACCAGCTCGGCGCGCGTGGCGTTCAACGCCGAGAAGCGCACCGCGACGGTCAGATCGCGGGTGTGCGTCGCGCCGCTGTCGAGCACGAGCTGCGGCGCCACCGGCGCGGGAGGCAGCACGACGCTGCGGGTCGCGCGGCGCTCGTTGCCGACGACGTCGACGGCGAGCGCCTCGAAGGCCACGAGGCCGCCGGGGGTCGCCGTCGCCGCCAGCGGCACCTCGAAGACGCCGGGCTCGGCGGTGGCGACGAGCAGCTCGCCCTCGACACCGACGGCGACGAGGATGTCGTCGGCGGCGTCGCGCGACGCCACCCGCAGCCGCGCGATCCGCTCGGCGAGCACGCCGCCCGGCGCGTTCTCGACGTCCAGAGTGATGTCGGGCGCGACGGTGTCCACAAGCACGCGCAGCGCGGCCACGTCGACGTCGGTCTGGTTGCCGGCCCGGTCGCGGGCGACGACGAAGACCTGGTGCTCGCCGTCGGCGCCGAACGTCACCGAGCGCTCGTTGCGGACGACGCCGCTGCCGCCGACGACCAGCTCGAGCGTGTCGGGAGCGACGTCGAGCCCGACGCCCAGCGCGGCGACCGCCGAGGTGTCGTCCTGCAGCTCGGTGCGCAGCGCGACGGTGCGCGACGCCGCCAGCGCGACCCCGTCCACCACGGCGAGGCCGGTGAGCGCGGCGGACAGGAGCCGCGGCGGCGCGGTGTCGCGCACGACGTCGAGGGTGAAGACCGGCGACGTGAAGGCGAAGCCGGCGGGGCTCGTCGCCTGGAACTGGGCGTGGATCGTGTGCGGGCCGTCGACGGCCGGCAGCGGGACGGCGGCGCTGGCGGCGTACGGCCCGAACCCGAGCTCGTCGCCGGCGTCGTCGCGGAACAGCGGGTCGGCAGACACCCGCATGCTGTTGACGCCGACGTCGGCCGCGACGTCGGTGGCGAACGACAGCAGGGCGACCGGGACGGGCAGGTCGCGCACGTAGTTCGTGCGCTCGGCGACGACGACGCCGTCGGCGCCGGTCGTGATCGGCAGCAGCACCGCCGTCACCGGCCGCAGCGTGATCGCCTGGTCGCCGACGAAGCTGGTCTGCGGCTGGCTCGCGCCCACCGGGAGGTCGAGGCGATAGGCCGGCGCGACCGCGTCGCCTTCGACGACGACGGCGTACGTCCCCGAGAAGAGCCCCTCGAAGCGGAAGGCCCCGCCGGCCACCGCCGTGGTCGCCGCGAGCCGCGGTCCCGTCGGTGACTGCACGAACAGGCTGACGCGCGGCAGGCCGCCGCCCGGACCACTCGTCTCAACGACACCGTCGACGCCGTAGGGCCCGTCGTCATCGACGGTGTAGGTGAATTCGACGTCGCCCAGATCGACGTCGACGCCGGGGCCAAGGGTCACGGTGGGCGGCGACGCCGCCGCGTACGCCGCCGGCACGCCCTGCACGACGATGGTCCATTGGCCAGGCACGAGATCGTCGATGACGAAGCGGCCGGCGCCGGCGTCGTCTTCGGCCTGCGTGTCGACGCCGACGAGCGCGACCGTGCGCGCCGCGCCGTCCCGCTCGAGCAGGCGCCCCTGCCCGTCGCGCAGGGCGATGGTGATGGTGCTCAGGGCATCGCGCTCACCGACCGGTCCCTCGGGCGACCGCCCGTCGCGAAGCACGATGCGCCCGCGCAGCGTCGCCGGCGCCTGCAGGTCGGCGGGCGTCTCGGCATCGAAGGGGTTGTCGGCGACGACGACCTCGCACGCCGCGAGGTCCCCGACGACAACGAGCAGCAGCAAAGGGGCGAGAGGTGTCGGCGAGCGCATGCGACGGCGAGCGTACCAGCGACCGCGCCGCGCTGCGCTGGCGTTTGCGCGGTCGGGCCCGGGTGCAAGGCGCGCCCTGCCGCAGAACGGTCAGCGCCGCGCCGGCAGCACGACCTCGTCGGGCGCGGGCCGCAGGTTGTACGTCGACGACATCGCGCGACCGTAGGCGCCGGTGGTGCCGACGAGGAGCACGTCGCCCTCGTGCGTGACCGGCAGGCGGCGCGCGTAGCCGAGCACGTCGCCGCTCTCGCAGATGGGGCCCACCACCGTCGCCGTCATCGCGCCGCCGGGCTCGTGCAGCCGGGTGAGGTTCACGATCTCGTGGTAGGCGCCGTACAGCGCCGGCCGGATGAGCGCGTTCATGCCGCCGTCGACGCCGATGAAGCCCTGCCCCGCCTTCTCCTTCAGCTGCGTGACCGACAGCAGCAGCACGCCGGCGCGGGCGACGACGAAGCGCCCGGGCTCGAGCCACACGGCGACGCCGGGGTGCGCGGCCTTCAGCTGGCCGAGGCTGCGATCGACGAGCGCGAGGTCGAGCGCGCCCTGCCCGGGCTTCTCGGGCACGCCAAGGCCGCCGCCGACGTCGACGACGCGCACCGACGGGAACAGCTCGCGGGCGACGAGCAGGATGGCGCCTATCTCGCTCCACGTGCCCGGGTCGAGGATCCCCGAGCCGACGTGGGCGTGCAGCCCCATGACGTCTACCTTCAGCGCGTCGACGAGCTCGCGCGCGCGCGGCAGCTCGGCGCGCGGGATGCCGAACTTCGACGCCGAGCCGCCGGTGTGCACGTACTTGTGGTGGCCCGAGCCGTGGCCCGGGTCGACGCGCAGAAGGATGCTGCGGCCGGCAAAGACGTCGCCGTGGTGCACCAGCGGATGCAGGTTGTCGACGGTGACGTGCACGCCGCGGTCGAAGGCGGCGGCGTACTCCTGCGCGCCGACGAAGTTGGGCGTGAACAGCACGCGCGTCGGGTCGAGCCCGGGCACCGCCGCAAACGCGCGGTCGAGCTCGCCGGGGCTCACGCACTCGAGGCCCATGCCGGCGTCGACGACGGCGCGCAGCACCGCCTCGTGGGGGTTGGCCTTCATCGCGTAGAACACGCGGTCCACCGCCGTCAGCGAGCGCAGCGCGTCCAGCGAGCCCCGCAGCGTCTCTTCGTCGAGGACGTAGCGCGGCGTGCCCTTGCCCGCCTCGGCGAGCAGGTCGCCCCGCCGCTCGCGCCACCACGACGGCACGTGGGCCGGCGGCGCGGCGTTCGGCTCCTCGAACAGGCTGCGCCACGTCGGGCCGAAGATCGCCTCGTTGCGCCGGCCGGTGGAGAACAGCAGCACGTGCAGCTCGCGCACCAGGCGCTCGGCGTGCTCCTCGTCGACGACGAAGGTTAGGTTCAGGTCGCTGGCCGCCTGGCTGACCATGTGGACCTTCTGCTCCTCGAAGACCTGCAGCGCCGGCGCCAGCTGGTGCAGGATCGCGCGGATGCGCTGGCCGACGAGGCTGACGGTGGCGCCGCCGCGCACGACGGTGGCCTTGCAGTAGCGGGCGAGGTCGGCGGTGAGCGCCGTCATCGTCGCGTCGTCGAGGGTGTTGGCGGCGGCGTCGAGGGTGACGGTGACGTTCATCTCGCTGGTGGAGACGAGGTCGACGGACAGCCCGCGCGCCTTGAAGCAGGCGAAGACGTCGGCGAGGAAGCCGACCTGCTGCCACATGCCGCTGGTCTCCATCGACACCAGCGTGACGCCGCGCTTGTGGGTGATGGCCTTCACCTGCCCCTCGCCGGTGCGCTCGCCGCCGAGGATCGTGGTGCGCTCGCTGTCGGGGCGGTCGGTCCAGCGCACCTCCATCGGGATGCGCCAGCGACGACACGGCGCGATGGAGCGCGGGTGCAGCACCTTGGCGCCCATCGACGCGATCTCCTGCGCCTCGCCGTAGCTGACCTGCTTCACGAGCATCGCCTGCGGCAAGAGCCGCGGGTCGGCGGTGAAGACGCCGGGGACGTCGGTCCAGATCTCGCAGCGCGCCGCCTGCAGCTTCGCCGCGAACAGCGCCGCCGACGTGTCGCTGCCGCCGCGGCCGAGCAGCACCGTGCCGCCGCCGTCGTCGCGGGCGATGAAGCCCTGCGTGATCACGCACGACGACGTCGCGAAGGTCCCGGCGAAGCGCGCCTGCAGGCTGGCGTCGGCGTCGTCGTCGACCTCGGCAGACAAGACCCGCAGCGCCTCGCCGCGGCGCTCGTCGCGCTGGGCGAGCAGGCACGAGCGCGCGTCCACCCACGTCGTGGCGAAGCCCTCCGCCGCAAAGAAGGCGGCGCCAAGCCGGGTGCTCATCAGCTCGCCCATCGCCATGACTCGCGCCGTCAGGCGCGGCGAACGCTCGCCGAGCAGGCTCGCACCCGTCGCGAGCCGCTCGAGCTCGGACAGCTCGGCGCCCACCACGTCGACGTCGAGGCCGAGCTCGGCCGCCAGCTGCGCGTGGCGCTCGCGCACCGTCGCCAGCGTCGCGCGCCACCCGTCGCCCCCCTGCACGGCCTCGCCCACCAGCCGCTCCAGCAGGTCGGTCACCTTCGTCACCGCCGAGCAGACCACCACCGGCATGAGCGGCGCCTCGCCGTCACCGGCGGCGCGACGGCGGGCCTGGGCGAGGATGTTGCGCCAACGCGCCGCCGTCGCGACCGACGTGCCGCCGAATTTCAGCACCACCACCTGCGGGGCGCCGTTCGTCGTCGGAGTCGTCTGCGTCGTCGTCGTCGTCGTCGTCGTCTGCGTCGTCGTCTGCGTCGTCGTCATGGGCCGCGTCGTGACAAAGGCGGCCGCCGTGGTC